>CAVKKO010000033.1:0-859 GCA_963656905.1 Bacteroidaceae bacterium
ATGTCTCCCTGCATACCTCGAGGGTCTCGCATAGCCTGCGCTGCTGCTTCTTGTCGGGGCGTAGCCTCAGCGTCACGGTTATGCAGGACATCGGAAACAGGTGCGTGGTATCAGGTTATAAAGGTAACGACGATAGTTCCACTAGCAGCCAGCTGACGCGGCACTCGTCAGGCACCAACTTTCTGCTCACCTAGCCCGATTATCGTTATCCTGTCGCCTGGCAACTATCCAGAACCTCCGGTCCGATGAGCCGGCACTATCCACCAACATTACATACCAATCAAACATTACAAACATTACAACGCAGGGTTAATATCCTGCATCGCCCATGTCCTAACCATAGGCGGCGGGGAGCCGACCGGGGGGTTTTCACCGACCCCCTGGTTCCGGTTATATACCCGCAGCCGAATGAAGAAACAGAGGAATCCAAATGGTGACGAAAACCCTTGAGGACATCCCGGGCGTCGGCCCGGCCATCGCGGAGAAGCTCCGCGAAGCAGGATACAACGAGCTGATGGCGATCGCGGTCGCATCGCCCAAGGAGCTCGCCGAGACATGCGAGATCGGCGAGAAGAAGGCGATGGACATCATCGAGGGCGCCAAGCTCTGCGCGGACATCGGCGGCTTCGAGACCGGAGAGGACATCCTGGAGAGGAGGAAGGCGGTCACCAAGCTGACCACCGGATCGCAGGCCTTCGACGAGCTCCTTGCAGGAGGCCTCGAGAGCCAGTCCATAGTGGAGTTCTTCGGGGAGTTCGGAAGCTGCAAGACGCAGGTCTGCTTCCAGCTGGCCGTCAACGCCACCCTTCCCGAGGAGAGGGGAGGCTTGGACTCCGACGTCATCATCATCGACACCGAG
>CAVKKO010000033.1:869-16822 GCA_963656905.1 Bacteroidaceae bacterium
CGTGACCCTCAGCAGGATCCACGTCGCCCGCGCGTTCAACTCCCAGCACCAGGTCCTCCTGGTGGACAAGGCCATGGAGCTGGCCCAGACATACAAGGTCAGGCTCCTGATCGTGGATTCCCTCACATCGCACTTCAGGGCCGAGTACGTCGGAAGGGGAGCACTGGCCGAGAGGCAGCAGATCCTCAACCGCCACATGCACGATCTCCTGAACTTCGCCACGGTGAACAATGCTGTCATAGCGGTGACCAACCAGGTCGCCGCCAAGCCCGACGCGTTCTTCGGAGACCCCACCAGGCCCATCGGAGGGCATATCGTGGGGCACACCGCGACCTTCCGCATATATCTGAGGAAGGGGAAGGCCGGGAAGAGGATCGCCAGGCTGATCGACTCCCCCAACCTGCCCGAAGGCGAAGCCGTCTTCATGGTCACCGAAGATGGGATAAAGGACTGATGGATTCCTGGGGGCGTGAGCCCCCAATCATCCATGCAGCAGTTCTTCTTCGAGCTGTCGGGCGAGTCCAAGGACATGCCCCTGGCCGAAGCGAAAAGATGCCTCGAGGCCGAGACGGATTCCTTCGAGGTCGTCAGGACCGGCCCGGGATACATGATCGCGTCCTTCGACGAAAGGTACATGGACGCCGTGGCGGACAGGATAGCCCTGACGCACAGCATGGGAAGGTACCTGGGAGAGTACACCCCGGACGACATATCCGCATTGGAGTCGGTTGTCCTCCCGGAAGGGACGTTCGCCATCAGGGGCAAGAGGTTCGAGGGCATGATGAGGGACCTGGACTCCCAGTCTCTCATCAGGAGGATGGGGGGCATCCTGTCCAAGCACAACGACGTGAACCTCCGTGAGCCCGACATCATGATAAGGATGCAGATGTGCGACGGCATCCACCTGTACATCGAGCAGAGGGTCACGGACACCGACCTGCTGGAGAAGAGGAAGGTCGGGGAGAGGCCGTTCTTCTCGCCGATATCTTTGCACCCCAAGTACGCCAGGGCGCTGATCAACCTGACCGGGGCCAAGAAGGGCTCCACCGTCCTGGACCCGTTCTGCGGGACCGGAGGCATCGTGATAGAGGCCGCCGAGATGGGGATGAAAGCGATAGCTTCGGACTTCGACGAGGAGATGGTCATCGGCTGCCAGGAGAACATGGACTTCTACGGCCTGGAGCTGACCGACTTCGAGACGATAGACATCGGCGAGATCGGGGAGAGGTTCCACGAGATCGACGCCGTGTGCACCGACCCTCCCTACGGAAGGTCAACGAAGACAGGCGGAGAGAACATCGAGGACATCTACGCCCGTGCGGGAAGGTCCATCCCGCAATGCCTGAAGCCCGGCGCAAGGGCGGGAGTCGTGCTCCCGCATCCGCTGTCCTTCGACACGATGACGCTGGAGTCAATGTACCTGCAGAGGGTCCACGGATCCCTCTCAAGGCATTACCACGTGTTCAGGAACTCGCTCTGAGAGCTCGTCGGTCACGTCGTCCCAGGTCTTCACTATCGGGTCCCATCCGTCGTAGTACGCGCGGAACGCCGTGTAGATGTTGTTGAAGTCCTTGGTCTTGGTGCGGTAGAAGCGCCCGCGGGTGCTTATCTCCATTATGTAGCTGGGACGGAGCACCATCCCGGGGTTCCACAGAGCGGCCTGGATGAACTCGTCGCCTTCCACGCCTTTGGCCAGCACCACGAACTCGTTCTTCTTCGAGGTGATGTCCGCCAGGGCCCTACCTATATCCTCCCAGTCGGCGACGGGAACGCCCTCGTCGGAATCCACCATCAGATAGAAGTCCACGCGATAGGATTGCGCAGGTGGTTATTATCCTTGACGAACAGAAGGCCCGAGAGCATCGTGGAACAGCAATAATAACGCCGTTAAGCCCTTCGTCGTACCGTGAAGACGACATTTTTATACCCTACCACCATAGCACGTTCATTACATCTGTGCCAGGCCTGCCATGCAAGCCTTCGGCGCAGGACCTGAGTGATCGCGATGACAGTAATCGAGAACATCCTGGACATGATCTCCAACGGCCCTATCCATGTGGCCCTCATAGATCCTGACAAGCAGTCCCCCGAGGCCGCTGGCGATATCGCCAAGCAGATGAAGGAAGCAGGGACCGATGCGATATTCGTCGGAGGCTCCACCGGTGTGACCAACGAGAACCTGTCCGAGACCTCCAAGGCCATCAGGGCCGCGTCGGGGCTCCCGATCATCCACTTCCCCGGAAGCGGCAGCGCCGTGTCCAAGGATGTGGACGCCCTGCTCTTCATGACCGTCATGAACAGCACCGACCTCACCTGGATCAACCGCGCCCAGGTCAAGGCCGCCCCCTACGTCAAGATGCTCGGCATCGAGACCATCCCGATGGGATACATCATCGTCGAGCCCGGCATGAAGGTCGGAGAGGTCAGCAAGGCCGACGCCATCAAGCACGACGAGATCGACAAGGCCGTCGCCTACGCCCTCGCATGCCAGTTCTTCGGCATGCCCCTGGTGTACCTCGAGGCAGGCTCCGGCGCCGACAGGCCCGTGCCCCCCGAGATGATCTCCGCCGTGAAGAAGGCCATATCCATCCCGCTCATCGTGGGCGGAGGCATCAGGACCCCCGAGGCCGCCGAGGCCGCCAGGAAGGCCGGAGCGGACATCATCGTCACCGGGACCCTGATCGAGCAGTGCAAGGACGATAGCAAGCTCAGGGCCGTCGTCAAGGCTTCGAAGGGGATCTGAGATGTCATACGACGGGGACAGGCCCTCATACAACACGCCCATCTCGCCGAGGGCGCCCATGTGGCTGACCCCCGAGGAGAAGGCCGCCGGGATCCACAAGGACCTGAAGATCGCCGCCAGAAGGTTCCTCTGCCCCAACTGCGGGAGGGAGTTCAGCCTCTTCCAGTCCAGGGCGGTCGCCTGCAAGGCGTGCCCCCAGGCCAACCAGAACTGCCCCAACGTCAGGTGCCCCTACTGCGACTCCGAGTTCCCTCTCAGAGGGTTCGTCGTTCCCGACAGCAAGGAGGACCAGGTCCACATGTCCGCCTACGCGGACAAGGTCTTCAACAAGTGGCAGGACAGCTACGGCAACAACCGCAGATGAAACCTCACCTTTTCTGGATGCAAAGCATCTGAGGGTGCCTGTTCAGGACCGCGGCCAGGTCGATCGGCCTCGGCCGGGCCCTGTGCATGGACCCGCCGTTCTCGGGATCGTATCCCATCACAGAATCTATGGCCTCTTCGCAGACCTGCTTCATGGACCTCGAACCGTCCATCAGGTCCTTTGCGACGACTATCGCATCGGCGACGGCACGTGTCTGGGCCATGTCGAAGAACGCCGCCACGGGGACGTTGACTTTGTACTCCCCGATCTCCACAGTCCTGATCCCCTGGGCAGAGGCGCTGACCTCTTTCCTGCCCTTCTCGAACACCATGTTCTTGGACACGGGGTATCTCGTCCCGGGCATGGAATATTGAGCATCAGATTCTGCTTTCCCGACGTCCACGGACTCCGCGCGGTACCCGCTGAACAGGATGACCCTGTCGGCGAGCGAAGCGGCGGCAGCGTCTCCGGACACCATGAGAACGGAGACTCCGGACTCGGCCATGGAGCGGCCCATCTCGGAGACGGACGTGATCATATCATCTACGGCGAGGAATCCGCGCCTGATGATGCAGGGGTTGGAGTATTCCTCGTCGATGAGCAGGAGCCTGCTCCCCATCTCCACTGCTTCAGAAATGGCGACGAGCTCGGACATGGGAGATGACACCACAGGGCTCAGGGCCTTGGAGGTGTCCTCGAACTCGGGGGTCTCGCGGACGAACATGGAGATGTCCACGGAATCGGCGGGACGGCCGCCCTCCCCCATTATGTAAGCGGAATCCAGCAGGGACACGACATATTCCCTTCCGTCTCCGGGGATGTGGTCGTAGACTCCGGCGAACACAGCGTCCAGCAGCACGGACTTCCCGGACCTGCTCGGGCCTGCGACGAGGGTGAACCCTTCCGGGACCCCCATGCCCTCGACCGGCTCCCCGTTGGGCACTTCCATCGTGACTTTCAGGTCGGAGGAGCACTCGAACGGCTTCGCGTCCGTCGAGGGAGCGAGGTCGTCGTCCCTCCTGGGAAGGATGGAGCCGACGGCGATGAACGCGACGAGGCCCTTCTCCTTCAGAGAATCGCGGATGGCATCGGCGTTCTCCACCGTTTGAATGTGATTGTAGAGCTTGGACTGCTTGTACGAGCGGTACAGCATGGACTCGCAGAGGATCCTGTGGATCCTCCCGAATATGAGCTCCTCCGTCGCCTGGGCGCTGACCTTCCCTCCCGCGGAAGGCAGGTCCGCAGTGAAGCTGGCCTCGACGAAATGCTCCGTGACGTTGACGCTCCCCCTCTCGATGACCTCCTGCCCGGGACGAGGGATGTAGACCTCCCCTCCGTCGGTCTTCGGTATCGGCGAGCGGGCATGGGTGCGTGCGGACTCCCAGAAGCGCCTTGCGATCAGGTCCTCCAGCGCCATCTTGCGCGAATCGTTGGAGAAAGTGTCCTCCGGGAACCCGGCGATCCTCATCGGGACCCTGACCCTCATCCTGCTGTGCCCGGCGCGGTCGTTCTGGACCTCGTCTATCAGGAGCTCGAAATCGTCCATGACGAAGCTGTTGGTCAGCCCCTTGTACTTGGCGAAAGGCTTGCCGTCCGCGTTGCGGAGGGTCTTGTGGAGGATCTCCTCTGATGCCATCTTCAATCTATCTCCAGGAGCTTGGCGTCTATCCTCTTATCGGACACCCGCCTGACGGGGCCGGCGCCTATCATCTCGCGGATGACCACCTCCATCGTCAGCCAGACGACCATCCCGGCGCGGAAGCAGCCGGTGTGGGAGATCCCCTCCCTTCCGACGGACCCGTGCATGTGCAGAACGGGAACGCCGGACTCGTCGGGGAACACCGTCCCCGTGCCGGTGAGCTCGCAGGGAGCGTCCACCGTGCAGATTATGGGCTCTATCATGCCCTCGATGGGAAAACGCGGACCGGAGACGTACCTGGACCCCGGGCCCACGCCTCCCACCGCCGTGACTGTCGCATTGCGTATGTTCTCGCGAACGCAGAAAGATTCCACCGCCTCGTGGAGGACCTCTCCCTCTTCGAGACGGAGGACGAAAACACGGCCGTCTTTGAGCTCGACGGATCTCATATGCGCGCCTCAGCGCCACCTGCTGTACCTGTCCAGCAGCTTGCAGATCTTGTCATACTCCTCTTTCGTCAGGTCCCCTGCTTCGAGGAAGGTCTTGACGAACTCCTTGGCGTCCTTGGTTGAGACGCGGGATGCCTTGGCGATGACCGATGCCAGGAACGACGATGCCTTGGACGGATCCATCGCCGATGCCTCCAGGACCTCGTTCATGTCGTACTTGAACGGGTTGATCCTGTGGGTGTTCAGCATAGCCTGCCTTCTGGTAGACTCCTTCGTCCTCTGCTGCTTGTTCTTCCTTGCACCTTTGTCGTTGTACTGCCCCGAGCTCTGCGGGCGGTTCACAACGACCTTGTTCTTCTTCTCTTCACCAGGCACGAGTATTACTCCGTTGAGCGTCGAATCGGCCAACGATATTTAAAGCATTCCGACGGCGGAGCCTCTGCGCAACAATATAATATCAATCGCGCACTGGCCGGGCCATGGACGAGCAGTGGCAGGACATCCTCATCGCCGAGCCCCGCATGAAGCTGAAGAAGCACGTGATGATCATCTACGACATCATGTTCGCGCTAACGCTGGCCCTGGCGGTGCTGAGCATACTGTCCGGAGATGCGGAGAACCTCATCCTGACCATACCCATCGTCATCATCATGGGGATGGCCGTCTTCACGGACAGGGAGTACGTCCACATCCCGCCGCTGCTGATCGTCATGATGATCGGCACGTTCTACCTCTCGGTCGTCGGCAGGCTGTTCTCCGATTCGCTGATCCCCGAGATCGTGTCCATGGTCCTCACCGGCATCAACTTCGGCCTGTTGGGCCTGATCATGGTGTTCCTGCTGCTGAAGTCCGTCCCGGGATCCGAGGACGTGAACGACAAGGTCGTCCTGCTGTTCGTAATGTCCCTGCCCCTGTCGCTGTACTCCCTGATGTGCATGCTCCAGTTCGGCCTGTCCCGCTTCTGGGAAGGCGCCGCGGACATGACCCTGGAGGACATGATGCTGGACGCCGCCATGATCCTCATCGGGACTGCGGTGGTGTGCATCATCTACGCCACCGACAGCAGGCACCACCTGATGAGGTACACCCTGGTCAGCTTCCTGGAGGAGAACGCGGAATACCTGGGGATCCAGGACCGCGAGAAGGACCAGACCCTCCGCCTGATAGAGAAGGGGGAGTCAGAGACGCTGGAGTTCAAGTCCACGCTGAGGACCAATCTGGAGACGGGAGAGACGGACAAGAGGATGGAGAAGGCTGTCCTCAAGACGCTGGTGGCGTTCATGAACACCGACGGAGGGACGCTGCTCATCGGAGTGTCCGACGACGGGTCGGTCTGCGGAGTGGACCTGGAGAGCTTCGAGAGCAAGGACAAGCTCAACCTCCATCTGACCAATCTCATATCTTCCCAGATAGGCAACGGGTTCCTCCCGTACATCTCCTTCGACATGGTGGACTTCGATGACAAGTCGGTCGTCCGCGTCAGGTGCCTGGTGTCCCCCAAGCCCGTGTTCCTCAAGGACGGGAAGGTGGAGATGTACTTCGTCAGGTCCGGCCCCTCGTCGGTGGAGCTGACGGGGATGAGCCTTATCAACTACGTCAACAACAGGAACGACGAGATGGTGAGGAAGGCCAGGATCTTCGATTGACCCGGGCATCGTTCTGAGAAAGCGTGAAAGGGCGTTTGCCCGTCGGACGGATCCGACGGGATTGAGAAGGATCACTCCTCTTCCTGTGCGAGGTGCAGGGCCTTCTTCGCGTTGGAGAGGGACCTGGCGATCAGCAGGGTCATGATGACTGCGAGGACAGTCACGATGATCGCATAGACCGTGAGCCCAACGAGGTCGTCCTCGCTGTCGAACACTGCCGCAACGGCCTGTTTGATGGCCTCGTTCCAGGCGAGGGCCGCGACAAGACCGAAGGCTGCGGTGATCAGGGAGGCGAAGGTCTCCAGGAGCTGCACCTTGAATTCGTCGGATTTCTGCGACATGCTCCTTAGAATCGCGGAACGGGCTATATACAATTTTGTCCGACCGCAGACATGTGCGGGGGGTGGGATTCGAACCCACGGACCTCTACGGACGGGATCTTAAGTCCCGCGCCTTTGGCCAGCTCGGCTACCCCCGCGCATGCCTCCGTATGTGGCGATTGTTTAAAAACACGCAACGTGGCGGCCCAGGCACCCGGATCCTAAGAACTACCGAGCTTAATCGAGCACGCTGCGCTGATATACCTGTAATGCGAAGCTGTGTTCGCCAGGGAGGTGGTCTGGACGCAGACTCCCTCTCTTCCGGCTGCGTCAGGCTTGCCCTGTGAATCCCGAAGGAGGTGAAATCGTCACTGACAAGAGGGAGGACTGGGGCCTCTACCTGAAGATTGCGGCCCTGGTCCTCGGGGCTGCTCGGCTGATCGTCGAGATCGCGGAGCTGCTCCGTTGAAAACCCATTGAAACCATTTAGGGCCGTCTCCGACGGCCTGTTAGTCCCACACGGTTCGTTTTCTCTATTGCTGTTAATGGTATAAAAGCGTGAGCGACAGGAATCCGAATGATCACGAAATCCGTCGCAAGAGGGAGGACTGGGGCCTGAAACTCAAAATCGCGGCCCTGGTCCTCTGGGCGCTCAGCCTGTCGCCGAGCTGCTCCGTTGAAAACCGCATAGAAACCACCTCAAGACCGTCTTCGAACGGCCATGCCAGCCTGTGCGGTTCGCATCCTCCATCGTCATCGCCGATAAAAGGCTCTGCGCACGGGAGCCCGCCTCCCCCTCTATACATATAATACGGATGTGGCCCATCCTCTGCCGATGGCATACAGGATCCCATCCGACGACATCGTGGCGAGGGCCATAGAGAACTGCCTCGTCCGCACCCCCCGCATGCGCTCCCAGAGAGAGCTCTGCGGCATCGTCGAGACGGAGCTCCTGTGCGAGGACCCCTGCTACCGCATCGGCGCCGAGCGCATACGCAGGATCGGCATCTCCAGGGGCCTGATGAAGGTGGAGATCAGCTACGCCGTCACCTCCAGGGCCCTGGGGGACAGGTGCCCGGTCTGTGCCGGCAAGCTGTCGTCCATAAAGAACCGCACCCTGGACGGCGGCACCATCGAGCTGGAGCGCACCTGCGGCATCTGCGGGTTCTCCGCCAAAGGAGATGCCTGCCGCCCCGCCAGGTACAGGATCGTCAGGAGGGTCCGATGATGGACGACGGAGAGCGCATCATCATGCTGGAGAAAGCGAAGGCGATGCTCCTGGAGGCCGCGGACCTCATGGACTCCGCCCTGAAGATGTCCGGCATTGAGCAGAGGTCCGGCGACGATTCCGCGGCCATCAGGCGCATAGCATCCGACCCGTCCTACGGCGGGAGCATCTCCAACATCGTCCTGGACCTGCAGAGGCTGGAGGACGACCCCGTCTGGACGCAGCCTCTGACATCCCCCAAGAACCTCTTCTCGCTGAGGCCCGACGACGCCGCGAAAGATTCCGGGCAGCGGCGACCGCAACATTATTGATATCCGATTGAGTTCAGCGCCACCAGTGCTCATATGAAGATCTGGGAGTTCGCGAAGGTAAACGGATCGTCGATCAAAGTGGACAGCTGGATGTCCGACACCATGGGTCTCGTGGACGGGGGCTGCGTGTACAGCACCCTCTTCAAGCACCCTGCCGCCGGCCCCAAGGACTACGAGATAATCCTGTCCATGTTCCCTCAGGAGAACTACCGCACGCTCACGCACATCACGATGTACCTGGACGACGTCCCCGGGTCCAGCGCACAGGCCGCCAGCTTCCTGGCCGCCAAGGAGATCAACATCCTGAACTCCATATCCCTGAACGGGATCTCGGACACCGTCATCGTCTGGAAGCTCATGGCCGACATGAACTTCGCCGGAGAGGTGGACATCCTCAGGGAGGAGTTCGAATCGCTGAAAGCGAAGAACGACCCGTCCGTGTCCAAGATCAGGAGGATCGACTTCAAGCCCGCCGAGATCGGAAGGCTGTTCAAAGGCGGGAAATCGGAGGAGTCGGGGAAGACCGAGGTCCGCAGAGGATACCCGTCGAACATCGTCAACGGCTGCTACGACGTGGCCGACCAGTACGGCGACATCCTGAAGGACATCGACGGCAAGAACGTCCTGGTCACCATGGACGCGGACTCCTGGATCCTGTCGCTCACATTCTTCAAAGAGGGCACCCGCCTGGTGAAGCTGGGGATGGAGATCCCCGACTGCCCCGGAGGGATAACGCAGGCCCTCAGCGTCATCGCGGACTGGAACGTGAACCTGATATCCGTGTTCAGCAAGGTGAAGATCTGCTACGAGACCATGTACCTGGAGCTGGTCATGGACATCGGGAAGAGCGTCAAGACCCTGGACGAGATCCGCGAGAGCCTCCCGGAGGCCATGAGCTGCCTCAACGGGATATTCACCGTGAAGGAGCTCACGGAGATAGACTGACATGTGGATCCCCGACCCTTCGCACGGCCGCGGGCCCCAGCTTGAAGAGCTGATCCTCGGCACAGGGGACTACGTTGCCGGAGGATCCTGGAGCGTGCCGTTCCTCGCAATGGACGAGGCGCGCCGCAGGAGGCCCCTGATATTCGGAGAGGTCTCCGACGAGCCCGAGAGGTACGACGGCCTGCTGAAGGAGATGTTCTCCGGAAGGCAGGAAGACCCCGAGGAATGGGCGGTCATGTGGAAGGAGATCGGCGCCGACGGCGTCTGGATCGACATGCACGGCGACGATGCGTCCCTCGTGGAAAGGATAGCCGTCAGAACGAGGCTGCCCGTCGCAGTGAAGGGGTCCGCCTCGCTGCTGTCGAAGCTGACCATGGTCCACGGGACCACGATGATATTCATCTGCCGCGACGGCGTGTACTCGGGGCCGATGGGGGACCATGTGCTGTCCGTGCAGGGATGCTGCGCCGAGACCTTGGAGACGGAATCCGTGAAGGCCCAGTGCGCGGGCCGCAGGCGGATCGTCCTGGACCTGGGAGGGTTCGACGTGTCCGAAGATCTGGGCCGTTCCGTCAAAAGAGCGGAGAAGGTCAGGGAGAGGGCGCTGGACGAGAACGCCGCCCTGATGCACCCGACCATGGCCGACACCTCATGCTGCTGGAAGGACGGATTCAAGGACGCCCGCGAGGCGTCCATGTGGGAAGCGGAAGCGGCGCTGGCGGCGATGGTCTCCGGCGCCGACATCGTGCTGATGAGAGGCCCGGGCGCGGCCGACATGGCCCGCGTCTACGGAGAGGAGCTTGCGGACCTGTGATACCATGACCGAGCCGTTCATAGCCCTCAGCATCTCAGACGTCCTGCCTTCCGACATCCTGGCAGAGCGCATCTCGTACCTGAAGGGGATCCGGTCGGAATGCCCCCTGTTCTCCCGCGTGTGCGTGAGGAACGATTCCTTCGACCCGGAGATGTTCCGTTCGGCTGCGGAAACAGTGGCCGATGCAGGCTTCGGGCTTGTCCTGGAATCCTCCGACATCCTGTGCCTCAGGGCAGCCTCCGAAGGCCGCCCCGACGCGATCGTGTGCCCGACGGATGCGTCCATCATTGGGGAGGCGGCAGTGATATCGTGCGAGAGCGACAACCCCGTCGCCATCCCCGGAGACGATGCAGAGGACGTCGTGAAGAACGCGATCCCTGTTGAGAACATGGGCGTCCAGGACATCATCATGAACCCGTCTGCGAAGAACATGAAATCCGCCTTGGAGTCGTTCACGGGCATATGGAGGCTCGGCTTCGAGCATTGCCTCATAGTCGGCTGCAAGCCGATGATGGTCCGCGCGTGGTCGGGGGAATACGCCATGTCCGTGGCCTCGGTAGCGATCCTCAAAGGCGCCGAGATGGCAGTTCTGGACGATCTCGACCCGGACGGATGCCGTGTCCTCGATGCGCTGATGGACAATTCCGTCCATGCTGGGGTAGAAAAAAGAAAGTGATATAAATTCATCAATCTTAAAATTATATAGATGATGATAACCCGGTTCTTCAGGATCGACACGACCACAATCCCAGGCCGTTACCTTTCCGACGTGGAGCTGTCCGAAGAGGACGGACAAGGCCTCAACATCACGGAGATAGCGAACACGCTCCGCGAGGACAGGGACTCTCTGGACGCGCTGCTCATCCTGGGCAAGGACGGCCAAGACGTCTTCGGGATGCCGGGCGTCCACAAGGTCATCAGAGACCTCAGGCCCAAGCGCCTGAAGGTCGTCGTCGCCACTCCGGGGCATCATCCGGAGGCCGTCTCGGACCTGGTCGGAGCAGGCTACGTGGACCATATCATCCTCCAGCTGGACCGTTTCCCCACGAGGGACCAGCTGAACACCATGGAAGCCGCGAGGAGAGAGGGATGCCCGTTCTCGGTGAGGATGACCATCGGCAGGGAGGACATAACCTCCGAGGACATCGGAAGGGTCGCAGACCTTGTGTCCGGCGCGGAGCTGATCCTGCTCAGACAGGTCCACGGGAAGACCTACAAGCCCAACGAGGTGACCTCGATGGCGAAGGCCCTGAAGCCGTTCGCCAAAGAGGTGAAGATCTCCTGAGCTCACTTGGAGAACTGCGAAAGGTGCAGGTCCGCTACCGGCATAAGTGACCTGCTGCTGGCGTTTATGTACATCTGGGGCACGTCGACCTCGGACTTGAAGCGGTCTATGACCTTGGGATCCTTTGTGAACAGCCCTGCGGACAGGCCGCACTCGGTGTCCTCCAGCTCCTGGAACGCCTCGTCCAGGGAGCCCACGACCTTTATCCCGAGGATCGGGAGGCCGGAGTCCATGTAGTTCAGGTCGTTGTCCTCGTCCAGGCCGGACATCACCACAGGAGCGACATAGGCGCCCTTGGGGACGTCCATGGGCGTCGGAGCCTTGGATATGACATAGGCCATGTTCTCCAGGGTCAGCGACTGGAAGCGCTTCGCGGCCGCATCGCTTATGAGCGGTCCGGAGAAGGAGGTGTCATCCACGGGGTCTCCGATGCGCAGGTCCTTCATGATCTCGATCACGTTGTCCATGAGCTTCTTCTGGTCGTCTGAGGTGACGATGACCTTGGAGCAGGAGTAGAGGCGCTGGCCTCCGTATGCGAACGCCGATTCCACGATGGCGCGGGCGGCGGCCTTCATGTCGGAAGGACGGTAGACGATCGCGGGGTTCATTCCCTTGATCTCGTTGATGAAGGCGAGCTCGTCGTCCACCTGAAGGAACATAAGGTCCTCCAGCCTCTCGCCGGATCCCGTAGCCGCTATCCCCACGACCCTCATGTCGTTGGCGAGGTCCTCGGTGGACTGCTCGTTCCTGTCCACGATCAGGGACAGGACCCCTCCCGGGAGGCCGTAGCGCTCCATGGACTCGTAGAACGAGTACACGGGCAGGGGGCAGGTGTTGGACGGGTTCATGACCACGGTGTTGCCGGCGACCATCGCTCCGATGGCGTAGGCGATCGGAGATGCCATGGGCGAGTTATGTGCGGAGAGCACTGCCCAGACTCCGAGGGGCTTGCCCTTGAAGCCCTCGGCCTCGGCCAGGATCCTCTCGACTGCGGATATCAGCGCGTCCACTTCCGCGACCGCGTCCTGCCTGACCATCCCGGAGGACACGGTCACAAGAGCGGCATAGTGCATGCGCCTGGCCTTCAGCAGAGTCAGGAACTTGGAGAAGTACGCGGCGCGCTCGGCGACGGGCGTCTCCGACCATGCGGCGAAAGCCTTCAGCGAAGCCGTCACCGCCTCGACCATTATGCCCTCCTCGGGCTCCTGGAACGTGCCGTAGCGGATGCTCTCGTCTATGGGGCTGTGGAGCACGAACTCGTTCCCGGACGCGACCTTGAACCCGCCGTAGTAGCTGGGGTAGTCCCTCTTCTCGACCGAGAGGACCTGGTTGATCTCCTTCTCGAACTCCCTTCCCTCGTCGGTGGTCTGCAAATCTGGTTGCTCTGCCATGATGGGGCGGATAACCCGGTGCGTGGTAATGAAACCTTGCAGGGCCATGGGCGCGACCGATGCTCAGGAGCCGGGAGAATAGGTCTCCATGACGATGGTCGGGAACTTGGCATCGAAGGCTATCCCGTAGAGGTATGTGGTGCCTTTCATGCCGCTGTAGTACCTCTTCCTGTGGATCTGGTCCATCGCGCCCTGGGCCATCTTCTCCATGCTCATGCCGGAATCGCTGTCCGTGCGGCGCTTCAACTCCATCACGACATTTGGATCCGGACCCGAGATGCGCTTCATGCGGACATCGTAGTATCCGTTTCCGCCCTCTCCGTCGGACGTGATCTCATACGTGGAGGATTCGCTCGCAACCAGGCCCACTATGAAGGCCTCGTAAGGGTGCTCGCTGTCCAGGATGCGGACGCTCAGCATGCCCATCAGCTCCGTGAGCGATTCCGTCATGACAGGAACGTCCCCGGCCTTTATGGCCCGAAGGAAATTGTTCAGAGAGGTCTTGATGTCGTCGTCGAACCTCACGAAGACCATCTTGGAGAACTCGCGCCGCATCTCAAGGTTCGGCAGGGACACGTCGTACCCCTTCTTCGCAGGGACCGCCTTGAGGTATCCGGTCGCGACCATCATCGAGAATATCGCGTCGTCCGAGGAGTGCAGATCGCAATAGGCTATGTCGCGGTCGATCAAGGCGTTGACCGATCCTCCCGTGCATAGCGTCTCAAGCTTCTTCCAGGTCGTGGGATCGGTCCTGTGCAGCAGATCGCCGATTATCTGGTTCCCGCTCGTCCCGGCCCAATATGGATCTGCCTTGAACTTCCTGTCCACATACTTCAGGATGCTCCACGGGTTGTACACATCCTGGTTCCCGAAACGGTACCCGTCATACCACTTCTTAGCCGTCCTCATCTTCTCCGGATGGCCGTTGTCGGCAAGGAGCTTCGCCACCTCGGCCTTGGTGAATCCGAACATCTCGTCGTATTCTGTGGAGAACACATCGTAGACGTCGAGGTTGTTCAGCCCCGAGAATATGCTCTCCTTGGAAACTTTCATGACACCCGTGACGACAGCGAACCTTATGCTCTCGTTGTCTTTCAGGACGGTGCCCAGGAACGTCCTCATGAATGCCATGATCGCTTCATGGTCCTTCGGCCTGCCATAAGAAGCATTCATGATGCTGTCGTATTCGTCTATGAGCAGGACGGGCTTCTTGCCATAATGCATTTCCAGCATTATGCATAGATCGTCCAAGCACGATTCCAGGTCTTCTGGCGTAGATCTGCGCTCATAGATTGTGTTGTAAATGTTGAGAAGCCCGGCATCCAGCCTGTCGGAGTCGCGTAGCTCCAGGAAGCTCCGATAAAGATTGAAGGCAGTCTTCTCCATACGCGCAAGAAAGTGATCATATGCCCCATCCCCAAGGTCTTTGAGGGTGATCTTGACGACGACGTTGGAGTTCTTCTCGGGATCGTTCGGGCGCATCTCCGAGATCTTCAAGCCCTCGAAACGATCCGGGCCGTCGGCATACTTCAGATTGAGATAGGCATCGATCATGCTGATGTTCAATGATTTCCCGAACCTGCGGGGACGCGTGAACAGCTTGGTGCCCCTTGCGGGGGCCAGGATGTCGTTCAGGAGCTTCGTCTTGTCCACGTAGTAGAACTGCGAGTCCCTGAGCTCCTTGAAGTCGCTGATCCCGACCGGCATCTCGTTCATGTGATTCCCTGTTGCCGCCATATGTGTTGCCTCCTTTTTATACATCCCATCGGCCGGCGGTGCTCGGTCGCGCTTGATGCAGTGTATGGCATCCCACTATATCAACTGCTGTTTGTAATGTTTGTAATGATGGTAAAATCCACAATGCCAGCAATGCCTGTGATAATCTGGAACCGCAGCGACGATGGATGCTGCTCGGCAGAACGCCCGTGCGAGGCCGGGATGTCAGAACACGGGGACGATGGTGATCCTCTGCCTGTCGCCGGCGCCGTCCAGTCCGGAGCAGTCGCCTTCCATCTTCCCGATCTTGACCACGGGATAGGGGGCGACGGGGCGCCCGTCCTCGCCGCTGAGCATAGTGGGGCCGTAGAATATGCAGAAAGCCCCGGGCCCCGGCCAGTAGGCGATGTCGCCCACGTCCAGGACGGTGGTGCGGCCTTCCTTGGGCACGACCGCGTCCAAGGGAAGCTCGCCGTAGACCATCCCCGACATCATGTTGATGTCTATGGTAACAGGTTTGGACAGCCAGATGGCGTTAGAGACATCGGACAAGTCCAGGTCCCCGAAGAACGTCCCGCTCCTCGTCCTGACCTCTATCCTGCTCAAATGCACCACCCGGCTGAGGGAGGAAGATCAGTTCTTCCTCTCGAAGAGCTGGCGGATCTCCTTTCCGGTGATCTCCAGCTGGAGCTTCTTCTCGTCCTCCTCCATCTTCTTGAGGTTGACGAGCCCGGCGGCCCACTCGGCCCTCCACTGGTCCTTGAACTTGCCGTTCTCGATCTCGTCCAGGATGGACTTCATGCCGGCCTCGGACTGGGCTGTGATGACCCTGTCCCTCCTGGTCATTCCGCCGTACTCGGCGGTGTTGGAGACGACGTTCCACATGAGCTCGAATCCGCCCTTGATGATCAGGTCGTCGATGAGCTTGGTCTCGTGGAGAACTTCGAAGTAAGCCATCTCCGGAGGGTAGCCTGCATCGGTCAGGGTCTTGAACCCGGCCCTGATCAGAGCGGTGAGGCCTCCGCAGAGGACGGCCTGCTCGCCGAACAGGTCGGTGTAGGTCTCGTTGTCGAAGGTGGTCTCGAAGACTCCGGCGCGGGTG
>CAVKKO010000034.1:0-16278 GCA_963656905.1 Bacteroidaceae bacterium
TGCACGTATAATAATGGCTCGTTGTAATGTTTGTAATGTCAGTAATGAGCGTTATGTCAGAGCACCAACTTTTTGCTCACCTAGCCCGTCGATGTTTATGAACGGATGCATCGACTCCAATTTCCCGTAAAGTCGAAATCTACGAACCACCCATTTCCCGCGAAGTTGAAACCCCATGAACCACCCATTTCCCGCGAAGTCGAGCAATCAGTCATCTTCTCGGGCCGGCGCACAGAATGGATCGGCCGAACCGGAGAACATCCCGGCACGGCCGTTCATGCAAAAGGTTGGGGCACGGGGCAGGGCCCCGTGCAGGACCATGCTCACGAGGAGCGGATCTTGATGGACTGCTCCACGGGGATGACGAAGATCCTCCCGTCACCGGGGTTCCCGGTCTCGGAGAACCTCTTGATGGTGGCGATAACATCGTCCACCTTCTCGTCCTCCACGACGGACTCGATCTTCACCTTCTCGATCTCGTCGACGATGAACTCTCCGACCCTGTTCGTGAACTTCAGCCCCATCTGCTCCCCGCGCCCGGTGACGCGGGTTATGGTCAGCCCGTTCACGCCCATGTCCCTGAGCCCGTCCTTGACGCACTGCAGCCTCTCGGGCCTTATCACAGCCATTACCATCTTCATCTCATTCACCTCACATCAGGTAAGCGGGTTCTCCGTGCTCGACGATGTCCTGTCCGATGAGCTCCTCCTCCGAAGAGATGCGGACCTCCTTCATGAGCTTCCCTATCACCCATATGATGACGTAGGACGCCACGAAGCAGAACACCAGGGTGAACACCACAGCGACAATCTGTCCTACGAACAGGTGCCAGTCTCCGGAGTAGACCAGTCCTCCGCAGGCCTCCGTGGAGAGCAGCCCGGTGGCGAGAGCTCCCCAGATCCCTCCGATTCCGTGGACGCCCATGACATCCAAAGCGTCGTCGAGCCCGGACTTCTTCCTCATGAATATGACTCCGAAGTAGCACACGACTCCGCCGACCGCGCCGATGACGATCGCGTCCACGGGAGTGACCGATCCTGCGGCGGGGGTGATGGCGACAAGCCCTGCGATGGCACCAGCGATGAGCCCGAGGACTCCGACGCGGCCCACGTGCAGGTACTGGGTGACGGCCCATGTGGCCGTGGCGCACACTGCGGAAATCTGGGAGACCATGATCGCGTTGATGGCGACGTCGTCGGCAGCGAGCCCGGACCCTCCGTTGAACCCGAACCAGCCGAACCAGAGCAGGAAGCATCCGATGAACGCCATCGGGATGCTGTGGGACCTGGTGGAGATCCTACTGCTCCTCTTCCCGAGGTATGCGGCGAGGGCGAGGCCGGTGGCTCCTGCGCAGATGTGGACGACGGTCCCTCCGGCGAAGTCGAGGGTCTGGAGGTCGAACGGGAGGTTCGCGAGGAACCCTCCGCCCCAGACCATGTGGGCCATGGGGGCGTAGACGACGATGGACCATATCGCCAGGAACCATGTGATCGCGGTGTACTTGATCCTCTCGGCGCATGCACCCAGCACGATGCCGGCGGTGATCAGGGCGAACATCCCCTGGAATATGGCGAACTCCATGTCGGGGACGAAGTCGTTGGTCGTGATCTCGGTGGCAGACACGCCATGGAGCAGGAAGTAGTCCAGCCCTCCGATGAACGAGCTGCCGCTGGAGAAGGCCAGGGAGAACCCGACCGCGAACCAGGAGATCCCCATGACCGCCATGGCGATGAGGGTCTGTGCGATGATCGAGGTCATGCTCTGCTTCCTGAGCATGCCTCCGTAGAACAGGGCGACTCCGGGTGTCATGATGAAGACCAGGATGGAGCAGATCGCCACCCACGACACGTTGGCGTAGTCCGCGGGGTCGTCTCCCAGCGCCTTGGCCGACACCGAATCTCCGGTGAGGGTCATGACGACTGCCGCGATGGCGAGCAGCGCGAACGATATTCCGACAATTCTCTTGAAGTTCATGTTATTCCTCGACATTTGTCTAATGAAACTTGTTGATTATGTGCATATCGAGGAGATATATAATGATATACTGTTTAAATGGGCATTTTTATCCATTTGAATCATCAAAATGATGTTCATTAGACAAATGTACAGTCGTGGGAATCATAGGCCGATGCATGGAGCATACGGACAATCGGGCGCTTCGAAGCAGTAGAAAAAGGAAGAAGGACAGGGGAAGGCCCCCGTCCGGTTCAGAGAAGGGATTTGGCCTCTTCGGGCGACATGTCGAGGGCCTTGAGCATGTACTCCAGGGCCTTCTTCCCGTAGGGAGCGCGGGCCTTAGGATCCTCCATGATCTCGCCGTAAGTGGCCATGACGTTGTTGTAGTACTCGATGGCGAACTCGGAGAACAGAGAAGCGGACATGGACTCGTCCATCTCGGCCGCTTCGCAGTAGGCCTTCTCGGCCTCGTCGTACTTGTTCACGGAGATGCAGAAGAGCCCGTAGGACTGGTAGTAGTCAACGCGCTCCCCGTCGAGCTCGATCGCTTTCTTGTAAGCGTCCATGATCTCCTGGGTGTCGACCTTGGCTCCGAACATGCCCGATGCGTAGTTCCCGCACTCGGCTTTGTAGTACCAAGCGTCCGCATTGTCCGGGAACTCGGTCACGAGTTTCTTGAACGCCGTGTATGCTTTCTTAAAGTCTCCCTCATCCATCGCCTTCATCGCGTTGGCGATCTTCTTCTCGGGGGTAGCCTCTGCCATGATATGGTGAGTTCCACGGACCTTATAAATAGCCTTTGGAACGGCCGTAAAGGGCGTGAAGGACTGCCCGATCGGAGCGGGATGTCGTAATCGATACGTTACAGCATATCAGAACCGCTCTGGACGGCCGTTTGACATGTTGTAACATAGCAGATCGGATTGGCCGGCGCAACAGGCATTTAAATCCGCCCGTGACTATCCAGATTCACAGGGGGCCCCGGTTTGGACATAGGCAGGCTGCAACCGATCTTCATCATGGCCGCGGCGGCCATCGGGATAGCGATCGGGACCTTGGCAGATGTCGGGGACTCCGCGACGGCCCTCATCGAGCCGTTCCTGATGGCGCTGCTCTTCGTCCTGTTCCTGTCGGTCGATGCCCGCGCCCTCGGAAGGTCGTTCCGCAACGTCCGCTTCACCGCCTCCGCATTGTTCTTGAACTTCGTGCTGACCCCTGTCGTCGCGTATGTCCTGGGGATCTTGTTCTTATCCGGGACGGTGGACCTCCGCATAGGCCTCATGATGCTGCTGGTCACCCCGTGCACCGATTGGTATCTCGTGTTCACGGGCATGACGAAGGGGAACGTGGAGCTGGGGGCATCCATCCTCCCGATGAACCTGATCCTCCAGATAGTCCTGCTGCCGGTGTATCTCCTGGTGTTCATGGGCAGCGACGTGTCCTTCGACGTGCCGTCGATGCTGGCGGACATGTGCTTCGTGCTGGCGGTCCCGCTCATCCTCGCGGCCGCCGTCAGGCTGGCCTTCTCCCGCAGGGAGGGATTTTCCCGCGCAGTGTCCGAGCACGGGGACAACGCCCAGCTGCTGTTCCTGTGCATCGCGGTCGTCGCGATGTTCGCGTCCGAGGGAGGGGAGATGGTGGACAACCCTGTCCTCCTGGCGGAGCTGTTCGTTCCCCTGGCGATCTTCTTCGCGCTGCTGTTCCTGCTCTCGCAGGCCATGGGGAGGGCGATCGGAGCTCCTTACCGGGACAGGGTCGCTCTGACCTTCACGTCCATGGCCAGGAACTCCCCGCTGTCGCTTGCGATAGCAGTGGCCGTGTTCCCGGACCAGCCCCTGATATCCTTGGCATTGGTCATCGGGCCGCTCATAGAGATCCCCGTCCTGTCGCTGGCTTCTTGGATCCTTCTCCGGAACGCTCCCGAGGGCGACGCGGAGCCCGCATCGGCCGTACGATGACCGACAAGGATATCCGTCGCCACCCGGATTCATCATCCATGTCCGGCATAGATGAGATCCTGAGCGCGCCGCGCTTCTCCAAGTACACGATCCTGAAAGGGCAGGTGCCCGTCCGTGACGAGGAAGCGGAGATCAGATGCAGGAAGCTCTGCGAGACCAACGAGTGCGGAGACTACGGGGCCACATGGGCATGCCCTCCGTCGTTCACGGACAACCTGGATTCGATGGCGGAGAGGTTCACCCGCACGCTCGTCATGAAGCGCACGTTCTTCCTCTGCCCCACGGACAAGGAGGCCGTGGCTTCTGCCACAGGCGAGATGCAGGAGGACGTCCGCGCAGCTGTCCAGGCCATCCGCTCCACCGGAGCCGACTGCATGGGTTTCGCCGACGGCAGGTGCAGGTACTGCGGGACATGCGCCCATCCGGAGCCTTGCAGGTTCCCGGAAGCCCTGGTGCCATCCATATCCGCACTCGGCCTGAGCATGGGGGACTACCTTCCCACAGTGGGCGAGAGCCTCGGGTTCTCTGACGACAAGGTCACCTTCTACGGCCTTCTGTTCATCAGGGACTGAACGGTGCCGGAAGGGCATCCTGCCCTCGGCGCCGCGCCCCCTGATATAGAATATATTATAGCAGACGTCAAGGATTAGTCCGCAGAAGGTCTGCCAATGGACAGGGAAACCGTATCGAGGGTCGCGCGCACAGCGCACATCAAGCTCACTGAGGAGGAGCTCGACAGGTACAGCAGGGATCTCAGCGAGATCCTGACCTACTTCGAGCTCTTGGACGAGGCTCCGGGCTGCGAGTCATACGGGCTCAATCCCATAGAGGTCGCCGATGTCCTCAGGGACGACGAGCCCAAGATGGAGATCGATGCGGACGTCCTGTTGAAGGACATGGACACCTACGAGAGGTACGTCAGGGGGCCCAGGCTGTCATGAGCATGAAGTCCACGCTGGAATCCCTGGAGAAGGTCAACTCCAAGTACCTGATGTTCCACGCCAAGACCGCGGACACCGACCCCGGGGACGCCAAGTTCCTGTTCTCCGCCAAGGACAACCTCACGTCCAAGGACATGGAGACCTGCTCCGGGTCCAGGATCCTGGAGGGCTACTTCCCTGCATTCGACGCCACCGCCATCGAGAGGATGCGCCTGGCCGGAGGGAAGCTGATAGGCAAGACCAACATGGACGAGTTCGGGTTCGGGACCTTCTCCGCCAACTCCGGGCTCGAGATCCCCAGGAACCCCTTCGACCTCGAGAGGGCGTGCGGAGGCTCCTCCGGAGGGTCGGCATGCGCCGCGGCCGTTTTCGAGGACCATGTGTCCCTCGGAGTCTCCACCGGCGGATCGATCTGCTGCCCTGCCAGCTTCTGCGGGGTCTACGGAATCGCCCCGACATACGGACGCGTGTCCAGGTACGGGCTCATCGACTACGGGAACTCGCTGGACAAGATCGGGGTCATCACCGCCAAGGCCGGGGACCTCAGGAAGTACATGAAGGTCATAGCCGGCAGGGACGAAAAGGACCCCACGTCCTGCGCTCAGCCGGATTTCAAGGACGAGACGGTCAAGATGAAGTCCGTCGCCGTCCCGAAGGACGGATTGGAGGGGCTGTCCAAGGACGTGGAATCCGCGTTCAGAGCCTCCCTCGAAGAGCTGAAGTCCATGGGCATCGACGTGGAGGAGGTAGAGATGCCATCCCTGAAATACGCCATGCCCGCCTACTACGTGCTCGCCACGTCCGAGGCGTCCACCAACCTCGCCAGGTACGTGGGGATGAGGTACGGCCGCCAGGGCGGCGACCTGTCGCTGAAGTTCGACGACTACTTCTCATCCATCCGCTCCGAGTACTTCGGTGACGAGGCCAAGAGGAGGATCCTCCTGGGGACGTTCACCAGGATGGTCGGGTACAGGGACAGGTACTATTCCAAGGCAAGGGAGGTCAGGCAGGTCATCATCCAGGACTACAAGCGCGTCCTGGCGGACCACGACGCCGTGCTGGCGCCCACCATGCCGTTCGTCGCCCCCAGGTTCGACGAGATCTCCAAGATGTCCGCCCTGGATTCTTACAAGGCCGATTATCTGACCGTTCCCGCGAACATCGCAGGCACCCCGCACATGTCGGTGCCCTGCGGGTACAGCGCCGAGGGCATGCCCATAGGCATGCAGTTCGTCACAGACCATTGGAACGAGAACCTGCTGTTCACCATGGCAGAGGAATGGGAGAAGAGATTCGACATCAGAAAGCCGGAGGTGTCCGCATGAAGATCGGATTGGAGATCCACGTGCAGCTCCCGACCAAGTCGAAGATGTTCTGCTCCTGCCCCACCACCGAGGCCCCCGGGCCGAACACCCATGTGTGCCCCACTTGCCTCGGGATGCCTGGATCCAGGCCCGTTCTGAACAGGAAGGTCCTGGAGTACGGGATCATGCTGGCCAAGATGCTGGGATGCAAGGTCGCCGACACCACATGGTTCTCCAGGAAGACCTACTTCTACCCGGACATGTCGAAGAGCGTCCAGATCACGCAGTACGACAACCCCATCGGGGAGGGAGGAGTGTACTACCTGGGCGACAAGCCCATCAGGATCACCAGGATCCACGTGGAGGAGGATCCCGGGAAGACCAAGAGGGTCGGGGACCTGTCCTCGCTTGTGGATTACAACCGCTCCGGTATACCCCTGGCGGAGATTGTCACAGAGCCCGACATCAAGACCCCTGCGGAAGCGAGGGAGTTCCTGGGCCAGCTGATCTCCGACATAAGGCACGTCATCGACCTGCCCGGCGACGGGGAGAGGAGCATCCGCTGCGACTGCAACATATCCGTCGGAGTCGAGAGGGTGGAGGTCAAGAACGTCACCGGACTGAAGAACGTCGAGAGGGCGCTGAACTTCGAGGTCATCAGGCAGACGAAGATCCTCAAGGCCGGCGGGAAGATCGACAGGGAGACCAGGCGCTTCGATGAAGAGCGCGGAGTCACCATCTCGGTCAGGAAGAAGGAGTTCGAGGCCGATTACGGATACATCGACGAGCCCGACCTGGGGATATTCCACATCAAGGAGATGGCCGACGCCATCACCATCAGGGAGAGCCCCCAGAAGATGGCCGTCAGGATGTCCAAGCAGTACGGTATCGACCAGAAGATGGCCAAGCAGCTCATCGCCACATCCTTCGAGCTGGCGGAGATCTTCGAGACCGTCGCCGGAGAATGCGGCACCCAGAGCGCTGTCAAGTGGGTCGCTGGCCCCGTGAGCGCCAACTGGAAGGCCCTGGAAGCCTCCGGAGCCGATCCGAAGGGAGTCATCCATCTGATACGGGAGTTCTCCGAAGGGAAGATGACCGACACCGAGTGCGGCATACAGATCAAGTGCCTCATGACCGGTGAGGATGCAGAGTCCGTGAAGGGCGCCGCAGGCGACCTGGACAAGATCATCGACGGCTTCATCGACCAGAATCCGGGAGTTGTCGCAGACTACCAGAAGAACGACAAGGCAGCCAACAAGATCATCGGACAGGTGATGAAGGCCACTGCGGGAGCTTATTCCTCAGCGGATGTCGTCGAGGCTGTCAAGAGGCTCATCGAGGCCAGGTTCTGATAAAAAGGAATCTCCGGCGGGGATTCGAGCCCCGCCGGGCAAACTGCTTCACTCTTTCTTCTTGCTCTTCATGACCTTGGATCCCATTATCATGGATTCCGCCTCCAGTGGATGTATGCCAGCCACGTACCCGATGGCCGGCAAGTGCCGATGAGCCGGCACGGTGTCACCTGATTCTGCAACCTTAAGTCTGTATATAATTGTTTAGGTTCTCCTAAAAAGTAATCCGCCAAGCATCTTGGAGGAGGGCAAATGCAGAAAACGATGTCTCCGGGCCGATCCCGGGAACGGAAAGGGGTTGGATGGGGCGCGGCGACCCGCGCCCTCATCGCGATCATTCGTCGGACTGGTCCTCGACGTCGGAGAAGTCGATATCTCCCGCAAGGGAGATGATCTGGAGCTCCTCCAGCTTGGAGTCGTCGACCTTCTCGGGAGACCCGTCCAGGAGGGATACGGCCCTCTTGTTCTTGGGGAAGGCGATGACCTCTCTGATAGTCTCCTTGCCGAGCAGGATGGCGCAGAGCCTGTCGACTCCGACCGCAATCCCTCCGTGGGGAGGCGCGCCGTAGCTCAGGGCGTCGACGAAGAACCCGAAGTTCTCCTCGATCCTCTGGTCGTCCAGGCCGAGCTTGTGGAACACCGCCCTCTGGAGGTCGGCGTTGTGGATACGGAGCGATCCGGACCCCAGCTCGTTGCCGTTCAGGCACAGGTCGAAGCACGCTCCTCCGACGTAGTCGTCGTCAAGGTCGTTCTGGGGCAGGACGAACGGGTGGTGGAACGCGTCGTACTTCCCTGACACGGGGTCGATTTCGAACATGGGGCACTCGTCCATCCAGAAGAACTGGAATACATCCTTCGGGACGAGGTCCAGGTCCTCCGCGATCTTCTTCCTGAGGAACCCTCCGCCCTCGTAGGTGGCCTTCCAGGGGCCTGCGATGATGAACAGGAGGTCGCCCTCCTCTGCGTTCATCGTGGTCTTGATGTTCTCGAGGATCTCGGGCGTGAAGTACTTCACGATGTTGCTCTCCAGCTTCCCGTCGGTGCACCTCATCCAGGTGAGCCCTCCGAGCCCGACCTTCTTGGCGTAGGCGATGTACCTGTCCACATCGTTCCTTCCGACCTTGGACCCGGCGATGTCCGCCTTCAGGTTCATCCCCGCCACGATCCCTCCCTCGGAGAGGATGTTCTGGAAGATCTTGTACGGAGCATCTTTGACGACATCGGTCAGCTTGGTGAACTCCAGGCCGTACCTCATGTCAGGCTTGTCCGACCCGAACCTCTCCATTGCATCGCGGTATGCGATGTGGGGGAACGGGGTCTTCAGCTCGGAGCCGTAGAGGCCTTTCCAGATGTAGGACATCATGCCCTCCATCAGGTCCTGGATGTCCTTCATGTCCACGAAGGACATCTCTAGGTCCAGCTGGGTGAACTCGGGCTGCCTGTCCTTCCTGGAATCTTCGTCGCGGAAGCACCTGGCGACCTGGTAGTAGCGGTCCATGCTGGCGACCATGAGCATCTGCTTGAACAGCTGGGGGCTCTGGGGCAGGGCGTAGAACGTTCCGGGGTGGACCCTGGACGGGACGATGTAGTCCCTCGCTCCCTCGGGAGTGGACCTTCCGAGCATAGGGGTCTCGATCTCCAGGAACCCGTTCTGTTCCAGGTACTGCCTGGCCAGGTGGACGAGCCTGCTCCTGAAGACCATGGCCTGGGCCATCTCGGTCCTCCTGAGGTCGAGGTACCTGTACTTCATCCTGATGTCCTCGTCGGGGAGCACTCCCTCCTTCTGGTCTCCCAGCTCGAAGGGCGGCACCGCGGACTTGTTCAGGAGCTCCGCGTCGGTGATGAGCACCTCGATCTCGCCGGTGGGGTTCCTGGCGTCCTCGGTCCCCTCGACCCTCTTCCTGACGATGCCGTTCACGGACACGCAGGATTCCCTGGAGAATGTCTTCATGACGGCGTCCAGATGCGCGGAGTCGGCTCCGGCGGGGAGGTCCTCGGGATCGAATACGACCTGTGTGATGCCGTATCTGTCTGCAAGGTCGATGAATGCGACCCCGCCGTGGTCCCTGGAGAACCTGACCCAACCCTGGAGGCATACTTCTTTCCCGAGGTCGGAGGACCTCAGCTCGCCACAGGTGTTTGTTCTTCTCATGGAACGTTCCTCTCAATGCGGTTGCGATTAGGCATAGCCTATATAAGGGGTGCGCAGGCGCGCGTTCTGGTTATAAGGAGATATGCGATGCTCATGCAGGATGAGATGCGAGCTGATGCACAAGGACGTGACCGTGGCGGTCGTGTGCATGATAGACGCCCTGTGCGAGATGTACAGGGTCGATGAGGTCATGGACGAAGACCACATGCCGTTCGGGACCGTGGTCGACGGTGAGGTGCAGGCCGACAATCTGTTCGATTGGTGGCGCGAACGCCATATCCCTCCGGCCCGCCACGGCTTGCGGGACTTCATGGACGTTCTGAGCATGTCTGGCATGGGGGCGTCGTGGGAAGTCTTGTTCAAATCCATGGGGCTCAGCCTCTCGGACCAGTACTGGATCAGGCCAGCCGGCTCCGACATCGAGTGGAGGGATGTGAACTTCTTCGATAATGGGTTCTCGATGGATGAGGGGGATCTGCTCTTCGGCCATGGCAGCGTCGAGGGCGCGGACCTGTGCTCGCCGGACCTCTTCACCAATGGAGTCCTCAGGAAAAGATGGACGGTCGTCGACGGGAAGCGCTGTCTCGTGAAAGGATGCACACCTCTGAGGCAGGAGCCTTATAACGAAGACATCGCATCCGACCTAATGAGGCGCCAGGGGATTCCCCATGTCGATTATTCCGTCATCGAGGTCTACGGGAAGCCCTGCAGCATATGCGAGGGCTTCATAGACCGGAGCACGGAGCTTGTGCCTGCCAGCATGGTGCTCCGTTCCAAGCCGCGCGACGACCGCACGTCTGCTTATTCCCATTACGTGTCATGCTGCGAGGATCTGGGCCTCGACGTCGTCCCAGACCTGGACCGGATGATGGCCGTGGACTACCTGATGCTCAACGGTGACCGTCATTTCGGCAACTTCGGGCTGATCCGCAATGCGGACACTCTGGAATGGATTGGCACGGCGCCGATATACGACACCGGGTCATCGCTGACGTACGATGTTCCGTCGTTCAGGTTCGACACTTGGCAGGGCCGTGCATCGAAGCCGTTCGCAAGGTCGTTCGACAATCAACTTAAACTGGTCACTGACATGAGCTGGTTCGATGTCCAGAAGATGGAGGAGACCATCGCCTATGCAGAAGGTCTCATCCGTAGAGAGGATGCGTTGGCTGCTGAGGGGAGGGACAAGCTGCTGATGGGCCTGATGTCCGACCGGCTTCAGCGCCTTGTGGGATAGACGAGGATCTGTTGACGTTCGTTGGATAGAACGACATTATGAATCGAAGTTATTAATACTAAACATTGCATATCAACCTGCGAGGATAACATGAATCAAAAACTCATCGCTACCCTCTTGGCGTCAGTGTTGGTAGCAATAATCACGGTGTGCTGTCAAGCGTACGAATCTGAATCCAACTCAACTTCGATGGATTCATCAGGCAACCAGCCGGTCGAACAATCCATATTCATACTACCCCAGCCAGAGAAGCCGTATGACATTATCGTCTTCGGTTCGGAGTCTCAATGTTCGGCTATGGGACGGTGTCAGAACCAGTCGGATTACAGTCCTTGGAACAATATGGAGGAGACAGGCCGTTCTTGGCGGTAATGAACAAGGAGTGGGTGGATTCAGGCACCGCAGGACTGGTCAAGGAGATTTTTGACATGAATTCGGCCGTAGCAGTGGTAGGATTATCATTTGATTGGAGTTCCGCGGGGATATCGATGACATACCCTCTTTCCGCAAATGTGGTGTCTGTGGTCAAGACAGATCTGGGGACTTCGAGCTTCAGTTGCATCTGCAGTTCGGACAATGAGGCTATGTCCAGGTTGATTTCTTGGTCGGATTCTGTCTTTTCGCAGAGCTATGCAGTCTCGTTTTCTTCGAGCTGATATCCATGAACCATGATGATTCAATGCGCATAGGATCCTTGGCCATTCTGTGCGGCGTCATATTGTTCGTCGGAGGATGCTTGTTCGGGCTGCTCGACAACGTGTACTTCAACCATAATTTCGCCTCGGTATACGTGATACCTCTAGGATGGATGTTGTACACGCCTCTCCTCGGCACGATTCTTGTTCTGGTTGGAATCTTGTTGATCGCAAAGGCTGTCAGGACTGCAGAATAAACAATTTGCCGGCCTCAAGGCCGGCTCATCTCTCGCCGAGTATGGGCGGGATGTAGGTGAACGGGTCCTTGTTGATTGCCAGGATGACCGACGTGCTGGTCTTGTGGACGTCGGGGATCTTGTTGATCTCCTTGACGACCTCGGAGAACTCCTCCCTGTCGATGCAGGCGATCCATGCGACGCAGTCGCTGTCCCCGGTGACGTCGAAGATCGAGACGACCTGGGGGATCTTGGCTATCTGGTCCTGCACGGTGATGACGTTGTCCGCGATGATGCTGACCAGGCCCATGTAGTCGAATCCGAGCTTCATGTAGTCGACGCTGGCCCTGTAGCCCTGGATCACCCCTTTGGACTCGAGGTTCTTGACCCTCTGGATGAGCGTGGTAGGGTGGACGTCCAGCTGCTTCGCCAGCTGCCTGTAGGAGCCCTGGCTGGACCTGCACATGAGTTCGATTATACGTTTGTCCAGTTCATCGTAATCAGAGAGCGACATCTGTATCCCAATCGCCCTTGGATTACTGACTATGTTTATTAAGGTTCTCCGACGTGGGGGTGTCGCGATACGATGACCGACGAGATCTTCAGGCATGATGGTTACGGATTCGAGTTCGAGGCCAATGTGGCATCCGTCAACGGGGAAGAGGTGATCCTCGACAGCACCGCCTTCTATCCCGGAGGCGGAGGCCAGGTCTGCGACACGGGGGAGATCCGCGGATGCAAGGTCACGGAGGCGTTCTACAACAAGGACGGCGACATCGTGCACCGCGTGCCCGGGAACGACCTCAAGGCCGGAGAGAGGGTCTGGTGCAGCGTGGACTGGGACAGGCGCTACGACCTGATGCAGGGGCACACCGGGGAGCACCTGCTGTTCTGCTCGCTGAAGAGGCAGTGCCCAGACCTGACGATCGCCAAGATCATGATCTCGCCGGAGAGCAAGTACGTCATCGTGAACCACGACCTGTCCTGGGAGCAGATCAGGGCCGCCCAGAGGTTCGCCAACCAGGCCATCGTGGACAACCTGTCGGTCACCAAGAGCATAATGGACCGCGACGATCCCGAGCTGGAGAACGTCAGGATCAAGCTGGACAGGATCCCGGAGGGCGAGGAGATATCCGTCGTGGCCATCGGGGACATCGACCTTTCCGCATGCAGCGGGGTCCATGTGATGGAAACCTCTGAGCTGGAGATGATCTTCGTCGACAGGAAGGTCTCCGCAGGGAAGGACGGGGTGGCCATCCACTTCAAGGTGGGCCAGGCCGCCAAGGACGCGGCCGCGGAGCTGTCCTCCATAGCATTGGAGGTTGTGGACGAGATCGGATGCAAGGTCGAGGACTCCCCCAAGGCGGTGGCCAACATGAAGGCCTCCTCCGAGCTGGCCTCCAGGCTGCTGAAGCAGGCAGCCAAGGACCTTGCGGCCTCGATAAAGTCCGACGACATCGGAGGGGTGGAAGTGTATTCCGCCATCCTCCCGGGCACCGAGAGGTCCGTGCTGACCGATGCTGCCGAGGCTGTGAAATCCAGAGGCGGCGTGGCGCTCGTCATAGGCGTGACGGACACGCTCTCTGTCATAGCAGCATCCGGATGCCAGAAGATCGATTGCAAGAAGCTGTTCGCTGAGGTCCTCCCCGCATTCGGAGGGCGCGGAGGCGGCAAGCCCGACTTCGCCCAGGGCGGGGTGCAGGACGCGTCCAAGGCCGGAGAGGTGCTGGACGCCATGAAGGCCTGGGCTTCGAAGACGCTTATATAAACGAGAAGGAGGATTGAGGATACATGGCCGGAATGAGGATGAATGACCGCCAGATGAAGCAGGCGATGAAGAAGATGGGCATAAAGCAGAACACCATCGACGGAGTCACCGAGGTCATCATCAGAACGAAGGACAAGGAGATCGTCATCACCGATGCGGAGGTCATCTGCGTCGAGATGGGCGGCTCCAAGAGCTATCAGGTATCGGGAGACGAGCAGGAGCGCCCGCTCGGATCCGAAGGCCCGTCGGCCCCAGTGTTCCCCAAGGAGGACATCGAGCTCGTGATGTCCCAGACCGGGTGCGACATGGAGAAGGCGGTCGAGGCCCTCACGGCGGCGGAAGGCCAGCCCGCAGAGGCGATCCTGAAGATCATGGTCGGGTGATTCAGATGTGTCTAGCAGTTCCCGGGAAGATCGTGAGAATCGAAGGCGACATGGGCGACGTGGACTTCGGAGGAGTGACCAGGAAGGCCAACCTCTCCATGGTCGACGCCAACGTCGGCGATTGGGCCGTCGTGCACGCCGGCTTCGCGATCCAGTTGATGGACGAGGAGGACGCCCAGGAGACCATCCGTCTCTGGAACGAGGTCCTCGACAGCGACGTCGTCACCTTCGAGTGACGGACCGAAACAAAAGATGCGGAGCAGGGGGACCGTCCCCCGCTCCGCCTTTGATCATTTCTTTTTCTGTATCTTGCCGTCCTTCTTGAGACGGACGACGTGCGTCCCCTGGTTGGTTGCGACGCTCTTGGCGTATTCCTCGGCCTCCGCCTTGGTCTTGAACCTCTTAAGGGCCTTCTGGGCGTTCGCCTTCTTGACCTGCCATCCGCCGTCCGGGTGGGGCGAGACGAAGTACGCTCCGTTCCTGGGCTTCTCCTGCGCCTTCTCGGGCTCGGGAGCTGCGGCCTCTGCAGGAGCTTCCTCTTTCGGCTCGGCGGGCTCTTCCTTCTCTGCTGCTTTCTTCTTGAAGAATGCCATTTTCATCCCCGGTACGTAATCCCCGTCTGTGCTTATATCGGCTATGATTTGTTCCTAATGCGGATATGTATGGGTATGTAGGGGTCTATAATCTACTTCGAGAATGGATATAGGCATCACGGAACATCACGTCACGGTGATGATCTGGGCAGAAAGCTTGTTCAGTTGGTTCTCATTACGTTGACGACCATTGTAGCAGCAACGACATACATCGAAATCACAGAGTCGCCTGATGCTGAACCTGTGGATGAGGCCGAAGACTTTCAGAATCTGCATCTGGCAGGAAGCATCCAAGAATCTCACTTGAAGGGCGATTTGGGCATTGACGCGATAGATGTCATGGCAGGCACCGAGGGCATGATAGTGCTGACTAACGAGTCCTGGTACTCCGCAGACAGTGCCAAGGTCGACAGGTTGGCTCGGTATGCAATGCAATCCGTGCCGATCATATCATTAGACGGGCCGAGGTTGTTCAATGAGAACAGCCAATTCGGTTCTGTAGCCTATTCCGATGATTCCGATCTATGCGGATATTATCATGACTCATCTGCTAACGTGATTTACTGTTATTCCGTATGTTCTGATGATCAGGCTGAGGCTATGCAGAGGATCAAGGACTGGGCGATACGCATGGGGTCCGAATTCACAGCCGAAGTATCGAATGCGGACAATCTGCGGGAGGTGATCTGCGAGAAAGATATGAAATGCGGGTCGGACGGATGGTTCTCTATCAGCACCAAGTATGGCCTGAGAAGCCATGATGCGACTGGCTATGATTATTGGGCTGTTGAATACTACATGGAATCCGTGCCGTCTTCAGGCGTGCAGACATCGTCTATGAAGATCTATGACGATTTCAGTTGCACATTTATGGATGCACAGTTGCTGAGGCATGGACCTAACACGACAACAGGAACAGAATCAAGTTCTCTGGACATTTCAATCGATGTAAGCGGACCATCGGTTTCGGTAGGGATACAATATGCCATTCCAGATGTGACCGTGATCAACAACTCTTCTCTCGCAACAGATGTTTTCTCGATCACGCATAGGTTCAGCAGGGATACTATGGCGGCGTGCAACACCTACTTTTGCAAACCCGCGGCGATAATAAAATGCGAGTTCGGGGACTCCGAAATTGCTTATTCGCCGATAGATGAATATTCGATCACGTTCGATCACAGAGAGCTGGTTTCAAAGGAATATGTGTGGAAGTCTACGACATACGATCTGCGCATTCTTCCTATTCTCTATTCAGACCGGTGATATGATGGACTATCACAAGACTTCGGACATGCTGGCCTTGGGGCTGTTCATGATGTTGGCCGGATCGATCATGAGCATGCTCCCTGGAATGCTCGTATACACGGTGAATATGGATTTGCAATACAGGATAATCGACGACGGAAGGTGGATCTTCGAGATCGGCGGGATATTCACAGTGATTGTTCTGATCAGGTGGGCATATCGCCTGGCTTTCGGTCCATTCAAAGACAGATGCGGAAAGTTGGACGATGTTGAGAAAGATGAACACGACAAGACGGAGGAGTGAACGGCCACCAGGCGTGCACTCTTCGAGGGGGGTGGCCGCACCACCGTACTCTGCAGTCCCGACTGCTCTTTCACGGCCATCTCCTGTTTTTTCCACCGATATCGTCCATGGCGGCCCGCCCGGGCAATTTCAAGTCAGTTAATTTTATATATTTTGCCGATATCCCATGTTTCGGTATGACGGCCATAGCGGCGGGGTCACACCCGGTCCC
>CAVKKO010000035.1:0-15938 GCA_963656905.1 Bacteroidaceae bacterium
ATCTCCGCTTGTAGGCGTCGTACATTTTGCAGTACAGAATTTTGGGAAAGTGTTAATAAACGTCCCGGACAGATGCTCTCCGTCCGGGAATTGGTTTCATCAGTCGTTCAGGCCGTGGAACTCCTTCATGCTCCTGACACCGGACTTGCCTGACCTGGCCACCTGGATGGACCCGACGGCGATCTCGGCGCCCTGGACTGTGGTCATGAAGGGGATCTCCAGCTCGACTGCCAGCCTGCGCATGGTGTATCCGTCGCGGATGGCACCGGACTTCAGGGAGGGCGTGTTGATGATCATGTTGATCTTGCCGTCCCTCATGAGCCCGACGGCGTTGGGGTTCTGCCTCTCGTCGAGCCTGAACACCGATGTGGTCTCGATTCCGTGCTCCCTCAGGTAAGTCGAGGTTCCCTTGGTGGCGTAGATGGTGAATCCCATCTCCTTGAGCTTCCTGGCAGAATCCACGATCCTGGACTTGTCCTGGTCGTTGACGGTCACGTACACTCCGCCCTGCATCGGGAGCTTGTTCCCTGCGGCGATGAGCGCCTTGTAGCAGGCTGTGTGGAAGTCCTCGTCGATCCCCATGACCTCTCCGGTGGACTTCATCTCGGGCGTGAGGATGGAGTCGACTCCGGGGAGCTTCAGGAAGGGGAACACAGATGCCTTCACAGCGTAGTGGTCGATGGGCCTGTATCCCTTGAGGCCGAAGTCCTTCAGGGTCTTGCCCAGCATGATCTTGGTGGCGATCTTCGCCAAGGGTATCCCGGTGGCCTTCGATATGAAGGGCACGGTCCTGGATGCTCTGGGGTTGGCCTCGATCATGAACACCTGGCCGTCCTTCACGGCGAGCTGAAGGTTCATGAGGCCCTTGATCTTCAGGGCAAGGGCGACCTTCTCGGAGATGGAGACGATCTCGTCGATGATCTCCTGCTTGAGAGTGAACGGCGGGAGGACCATGGTGGCGTCTCCGGAGTGGCATCCGGCGTACTCCACGTGCTCCATTATCCCTCCGATGTACACGTCGGTGCCGTCGCAGACGGTGTCCACGTCGATCTCGATAGCTTCCGTGAGATACTTGTCCACGAGGATCGGGTGGTTCCTGGAGACCCTGACTGCAGTGTCCACATAGGTCTTCAGCTCCTCGGTGGAGTAGACGATCTCCATCGCCCTTCCTCCCAGGACGTAAGAGGGCCTGACGAGCACGGGGTAGCCGATGTCCTCGGCGATGGCCTTGGCCTCCTCGAAGGAGTACCCGGTGCCGGACTTGGGCTGCTTTATCTGGAGGTCGTCCATGAGCTTGGAGAACCTCCTCCTGTCCTCGGCCACGTCCATCTGGTCGGGGCTGGTTCCCAGGACCTTGGTCTTCGACCCTTTCAGGGCGTTCTCCAGGTCCACGGCCAGGTTGACCGATGTCTGCCCGCCGTACTGGCAGATGACGCCGTCGGCGTCCTCGGCCTCGATGACGTTCAGGACGTCTTCAAGGGTGAGAGGCTCGAAGTAGAGTCTGTCTGATATGTCATAGTCTGTGGAGACCGTCTCGGGGTTGTTGTTGATGATGACCGCGTCGACTCCCTCTTCCTGAAGGGCCATTACTCCGTGTACACAGCAGTAGTCGAACTCGATCCCCTGTCCGATCCTTATCGGACCGCCTCCGACGATGACAACCTTCTTCTTCCCGTCCTCCGGCTTGGATTCGGAGGTGCTCCCGTATGTGGAGTAGAAGTAGGGCGTCTCGGCGGCGAACTCCGCAGAGCAGGTGTCGACCATCTTGTAGACAGGCGTGATGTGCTCGGCCTTCCTCTGGGCGCGGACCTCGAGGGCCTTCTTCCCGGTGAGCTCGGCGATCTGCTCGTCGCAGAATCCCATGCGCTTGGCCTCCTCCAGGACCTGGGCGTCCAGGCCGGCGGAGATCCTCTTCTCCATGTCCACGATGTTGGCCAGCTTCTTCACGAAGAAGATGTCCCATTTGGCGAGGTCGGCGATCTCTTCGAGCTTCCATCCCCTGCGGATAGCATCGGCGATGGCGAAGATCCTGCGGTCGGTGGCATCCACCAGCTCGACCCTGAGCTCCTCGTCGGTCATGTCGGTCCTGTCCAGGCCCTTCACGCCGATCTCCAGGGACCTGAGGCCCTTCTGGAGCGCCTCTTCGAACGTCCTTCCGATGGCCATGACCTCTCCGGTGGACTTCATCTGGGTGCCGAGGTGGCGGTCGACAGTGCGGAACTTGTCGAAAGGCCAGCGGGGGATCTTCACCACGACATAGTCGATGGCGGGCTCGAACGCCGCGCAGGTGGTGCCGGTGATCCTGTTGGGGATCTCGTCGAGCGTGTATCCCACGGCGATCTTGGTGGCGACCCTGGCGATGGGGTATCCGGTGGCCTTGGAAGCAAGGGCGGACGACCTGGACACACGGGGGTTGACCTCGATGAGCCTGTAGTCCCCGTTGGCGGGGTTGAATGCGAACTGGACGTTGCAGCCTCCCTCGATGTTGAGGGCCCTGATCACTTTCAGAGCAGCGGTCCTGAGGCGCTGGTGGTCGGTGTCGGACAGCGTGAGGCAGGGGGCGACGACAATGCTCTCCCCGGTGTGTATCCCCATGGCGTCCAGGTTCTCCATGTTGCAGATGATGATGCAGTTGTCGTTGGAGTCCCTCATGACCTCGTACTCGTACTCCTTCCATCCGAGGACGGACTCCTCGATGAGGACCTGGTGGATCCTGGAGTAAGCGAGCCCGCGGGCGCAGATCTCCTCCAGCTCCTCCTCGTTGTGGGCAATCCCTCCGCCGGTCCCTCCGAGGGTGTATGCGGGACGGACCAGCACGGGGTAGCGTCCGATGACCTCGACGGCGGCCTTGGCCTCCTCGATCGTGTTGACGCTGCGGGACACGGGGACGGGCTCTCCGATCCTCTCCATGGTCTCCTTGAACAGCTCCCTGTCCTCGGACATGGCGATCGCATCGGGCTGGGTTCCCACGAGGACCGCGCCGAGCCTCTCCAGCTCGCCGGAGTCGGCCAGCTCGGAGCAGATGTTCAGGGCGGTCTGCCCTCCCATTCCCGAGAGCACACCGTCGACTCCCTCCTTCTCGATGATCCTGGCGACGTTGGAGGCCTCCAGGGGCTCGATGTAGACGCTGTCGGCGGTGTCTGTGTCTGTCTGAATGGTCGCAGGGTTGGAGTTGACCAGGACGGTCTTGTAGCCCTCCTCGCGGAGGGAGCGGCAGGCCTGCGTTCCCGAGAAATCGAACTCGGCGGCCTGCCCGATGACTATAGGGCCGGAGCCGATGACCATCAGCTTCTTGTAATCCTTCCTCAAAGTCTCCCCTCCTGCTTGATGATCTTGGAGAACCAATCGAACAGATACGATGTGTCGCAGGGCCCAGGCGAGGCCTCGGGGTGGTACTGCGAAGTGAATATGGGCAGGTCCCTGTGGACCACTCCCTCGACGGAGCCGTCGTTGACGTTGGTCTGGTTGACGATCAGACCGGTGCCGTCGAGGCTGTGCTCGTCCACGGCGAACCCGTGGTTCTGCGATGTGATGTACACGCGGTTGTCGCATTTGACGGGCTGGTTGCATCCCCTGTGCCCGAACTTGAGCTTGTATGTGAGGCCGCCCATGGCGATCCCGATGAGCTGGCTTCCGAAGCAGATCCCGAACAGGGGCATCTGCGCGGACAGGTCGCTGACCGTCCTGACGGTGGTCTTGGCGATGTCCGGATGGGCGGGGTCCCCGGGCCCGTTGGATATGAGGACTCCCTGGACTCCGGACTCCATGATGACGTCGGCGGGCGTGTCGTAGGGGAACGACACGACGTTGTATCTCGCGTTGAGGTCCCTGAGGATACCGGACTTGGCGCCGCAGTCGATCATCCCGACGGTGATCTCCTTGCCGTTGTCGAACCTCTCGATCTTCTTGGACGAGACGTCCGCCACGAGGTTGCCCTCGGAAGGGGCGGGCATTGCCTTGAGCCTCTTCACGGTCTCCTCGATGTCGGTGCCCTCTGTGATGATGGCTCCCTTGACGGTACCCTCGGTGCGGATCTTGATCACCAGCTCCCTGGTGTCGATGCCCGAGAGCCCCGGGATGTTGAAGTGCTTGAGGAAGTGGTCGATGGTGCGTCCGCCGTACATCGGCGAGGGGTCCTTGCAATATTCCCTGACGACGAGCCCGCGGGTGTGGATGGCCCTGGACTGGTAGTACTGGTCCGCCACCCCGTAGTTCCCGATGAGCGGGTACGTCATTACCAGGATCTGACCCTCGAACGACGGGTCTGTCAGGCTCTCCTGGTAGCCGCACATTCCTGTGGTGAAAACAACCTCTCCGTCCGAGTCGCGTTCAGCGCCGAACATCTCCCCTTTGAAAACGGTCCCGTCCTCCAGGACCAGATATCCTCTTGCCATCGGGGAATTAGCAGATTTTCGGACCGTATATAATGACTGCGGAGATGCCCAGACAGGCCGCAGATTGGGTTGTCCGATAATGGACAAAACATCCATGCTCATACTTAGAGGGGGCCCGTTCTGTAGGCTGCCGAAGAAGCGCATGTTCTATATCGGGCGTGCAGATGCACCGTCCATGCGCATTCTGGGAGAGAACCCGGCAGGGGACGGGGTGAAGGTCCTGATCGAGACCGACGAGGACATCTGGCATCTCTACAACGTCATCGAGGCAGGGGACCTTGTCACGGCGTCCACCACCCGCCGCGAGGAGAAGGCTTCCGACAAGATCCGCGCCGAGAGGGCGGAGAAGAAGAGGATGACCCTGGGCGTGCGCATCGAGAAGATCGAGTTCTCCGAGGAGGACCTGAGGCTGAAGCTCCTGGGGACCATCGAGACCGGCCCGCAGGACATCGGGCAGCACCACACGCTGATATTCGAGACCGGCGACAGCCTGCTCATCACGAAGACGCACTGGAGGGACACGCAGCTGGAGCGCCTGAAAAGAGCTGTGTCGGATTCCAAGAAGCCGAGGATAGTCTTCGTCTCCCTGGACCAGGACGATGCCACCATCGCGGTTCTGAGGCAGTACGGTCTGAAAGAGGTGGCCACAGTCAGGTCGGGGAGGTCCGGCAAGCAGTACGCCGAAAAGCCCCAGACCGATTCCTACCACGACGAGGTCATATCCAAGGTGGTCCCGCTGATGGAGCCCAACATGCCCGTGGTGGTCCTAGGGCCCGGGTTCGAGAAGGAGTCCCTGTCGGACGACATGAAGAAAGCGCAGCCGGAGCTGTTCAGGAAGGTGCACGTGTACCATACGGGACAGTGCGGCATGGCGGGGGTCAACGAGCTCATCAAGACCGGCATGGGCGGGGACCTGCTCAGGGAGTCTGCCGTCGGTGCCGAGATCGAGGCTGTGGAGCAGCTGATGACCGAAATCGGGCGCAACGGGCCCGCCACCTACGGGACCAGCGAGGTCAGGGACGCTGCCCTCGCAGGAGCCGTCGAAAAGCTCCTGGTGCTGGACTCCAAGATGAGGGAGCAGGACCTGGACGACATCGTCCGCGCGGTGGAGTCCCAGAAGGGGACGGTGATCGTCGTGTCCGGCCAGCACGACGGCGGGAAGGAGCTGGCGGCCCTCGGCGGCATGGGAGCTGTCCTGAGGTACAAGCTCGAGTGAGGATGACGCATCCAACCATCTTCCGGAACCTGAGCTGATTCCGTTTTTATACACGCGCGCCATACTGGAAAGTGCACCACACTCCATCGGAGCGGTGAAGGGATTCATATGAAGAGCAAGCAAGAGGTACTGGACAGTCTGAAAGGGCCGCTCTGCATCTGCGACTCCACCCTGGGGTCCGGAGAGCAGGCTGCCGGAACCGTTTTCTCCAGCATCGAGAAGTACAGGATCGCACAGCTTCTGGACGACGCCCGCGTCCCCCAGATCGAAGCCGGGAACCCCGGACTGGGAGCCGACGAGAAGAAGACCGTCAGGCACATCGCCCGCATGGGCCTGGACGCCTCGGTCATGTCCTACAACCGCGCAGAGCCCGACGACATAAACGCGAGCATCGACTGCGACGTCGATGCCGTCACCATCGCGCTCCCCGCTTCCGACATACTCATCGAGAAGGACCTCAGGCAGGACAAGTCATGGGTCCTCGACAAGGTCTACGAAGCCACCGAGCTGGCCGCCGCCCACGGGCTGTACATATCCGTCGTCGCGGAGGACGCAGGCCGCGCCGACCTGGGGTACCTCGTCGACTTCGCCAAGGTCGCCAAAGAGATGGGCGCGTCCCGCTTCGGATACTGTGACTCCTACGGCTTCGACAACCCGTTCGACTGCCAGGAGAAGATCAAGATGATCAGGCAGATCTCCGGGATGGACGTGGAGATCATAGCCCACAACGACTTCGGACTGGCCACTGCCAACGTCTTGGGCGCCATCAAGGGCGGAGCGAGGTTCGCCAGGACCACCTCCATGGGCCTGGGCCCCAGGGCAGGATGCGCCTCCCTGGAGCAGGTCGTGATGGGCGCCAAGCACATCCTCGGCATCGACACGGGCATCGACACCACCAGGTTCCCTGTCATCGCGGAATCCGTTTCCAAGGCCTCCGGCCTCGCCATAGACCCCCTCAAGCCCTTCATCGGGTCCAAGTGCTTCGCACAGGAGCAGGGAGTCCTCAACGACCCCGCATGCACCGAGCCCTACGACCCCAAGGAGGTCGGAGGAGAGAGGACTTTCGTCATCGGAAAGCACTCGGTCAGGAACACCATCATCGCGGAGATGTCCAACATGTCCGAGGACGGCAGCCTGACCCTCAGCAAGGGAGAGGCCGACCAGCTCCTCGACATGGTCAGGAGGGCATCCGTCATGATGCACCGCAGCCTCACCAGCTCCGAGCTTTACCTCCTGTACGAGGACATGATGTCCGGCAACGACGTCTTCGACGACAAGGAGGAGCCCGAAGCCGAGAACACGGACGCCGACGTCCCCGAATACCAGTGACAACGCGGACCGGGGCGGGGATGGAAAAACCCGCCCTTCCGCACCTTACCTGCCCGGAGACGGGTGATTTTCAGCTACTTAAAGCTAAGAATGTAACAGATTCCCTTTTAACCTGTCCTTCGTGGCATTATACATGAAGTCGAAGATAGGCCAACTGATGGGCGATTCGCATATGAACCGCATAATCCTGCTGCTCTACTTCGGAGGCAGGAAGTCGAAGACGGAGATCTACCGGACGATATCCACAAACCCCCGCATGCCCAGGAAGCTGGAGTTCCTGGAGGACGAGGGGTACATAACAGTGAACCAGGAGGGGTCCCACGCCCACCCGAAGAACATGGTGGAGCTCACGCCCCTCGGCAGCTCGCTAGCGGAGGGCCTCTGCATGCTGGAGCAGACGATCGGAGGGGACGTGGGCCTGATGCGCGCTTACGCATCGGACGAGATGGGGAGCTTCGAGCTGTGATCAGTCGTAGCTCCTGTTGTCCGTCACGTGCTTGGCCTTGCCCTCGAACCTCTCGAGGGTTCCGGGCAGCACCAGGCGCACATCGGACTTGATGTTCAGGATCTCCTTCATCCTGGAGCCGAGGGCCTGAGTCATCCTGTTGAGCTCCACCATGTCCTCGGTGAGGTAGTCCTCGCTGAGCTCCACCTCGACCACCATGTTGTCCATGTAGTTCTCGTTGGTCAGTGTGATGTGGTAGAACGGCGACAGGAAGGGCATCTCCCCGATGACGCTCTCGATCTGGGACGGGAACACGTTGACTCCGCGGACCACGAGCATGTCGTCGGTCCTCCCGGTGATCCTCATGAGCCTGGGATGGGTCCTGCCGCACTCGCACTTCTCCCACGTCAGGGCGGAGATGTCCCCGATCTTGTACCTGATGAGGGGGAAGGCCTCCTTCTGGAGCATGGTGACGACGACCTCTCCGCGCTCGCCTTCGGCGCAAGGGTCCCCATTCTTGTCGAGGATCTCCATGTAGCACAGGTCGGCCCACACATGGAGGCCGCACTGCTTCTCGCACTCGAGGAACATGGGGCCGTAGAACTCGCTGGCGCCGTAGCAGTTATGCACACGCACCCCGGTCCTCTCCTGGAGCTTCTGCCTCATGCTCTCGGACCAGGGCTCGCCGCCGGCGATGGCCAGCCTGACCTTGGTGTCCTTCCTGATGTCGATGCCCATCTGGTCGCAGACGTCGGCGATGTGGAACATGTAGGACGGCGTGCCGGCCCAGGCAGTGACCGGGAGGTCCTGCATGAGCTGGATCTGCCTGGAGGTGTTCCCTGTCCCGATGGGGAGGACCGTGGCGCCGATCCTCTCCGCACCGTAATGGACTCCGAGCCCTCCGGTGAACAGCCCGTATCCGTGGAAGTTCTGGAGCATGTCCTTCCTGGACATGCCGAATGACGTCATCCCCCTGGCGAGGGACTCGGTCCAGTTGTCCAGGTCGGTCTGGGTATAGCCGACGACGGTGGGCCTGCCGGTGGTGCCTGAAGAGACGTGGACCCTGACAAGGTCGTCGTAGGGCCTGACGAAGAGGCCGTCGGGATAATGGTCCCTCAGGTCGGTCTTCTTCATGAACGGGACCTTGCGGAACTTCTCGAAGCTGTCGATGTCCTCAGGAAGGAGACCGGCCTCCTTCATCCTGTCGTGGAAGAACGGGGAGACATCGTACATCTCCCTGACCTTTTTCCTGAGGAGGGAGAGCTGCATCTTCTCGAGCTCCTCCCTGGGCATCGTCTCGATCTCCTTGTTCCAGAACGCCATTTCGAACACCATTGTAAAGTGCTATCACGTAGCACGGATGATGAGTGTAGTTGTTCCCTGTATAAAAGACGTGATAATGACCATGCGGCCTGTAAACCGTAAAATACCGCCTGTTGGATGCATCATCCATGAAGCCCCGCACCATGGCGGTCATAGCGACGATAGTCACAGCCCTCCTGATGGTCGCCACCATAGCCTGCGTCATCGGCTACACCAGGGAGCCGGAGAACGCCATGTGGATGGCGGGGATGGGGCTGCTCTCGTCGGGGATGATGATATTCCTGCTGCTGTTCGCATTGGTGTACGGGAGGCCGACCGATGCGGAGCGGTATGAAGAGATGCAGAAGAGAAAGAGGGAATGACCTCCGGACCGCTCCGGAGGAAGTGATTTTACTGCAGGACGACGGATCCTGCGACCCTGAGCTTCCCGCCTTCAAGGTACATGATGATGGCGCGGTCGCCGGGCTTGTGGATCATGTCGGACTCCAGCTCAAACTTGACGTTCGCGGACCTGAAGTCGCCGGAATCCGCCACGGACGTGACCCTGCAGGGCACCATCTGCATCCAGTGGCCGATGTGCAGGACCATGCCCTCCTTGAGGGCGGAAGGCCAGTACTTCACGAGGGACACCTGGCCCTCGACGGCACGGGACATCTTGACTGACAGGTCTGTGGTGACAACGTACCCTCTGTCGAGCTCATCGGACTCGATGCCGCGGAGAGCGAGGCCGACGTGATCGCCTTTGACAGCGTCATCGGCGTCCAGGTCGTGCTTCTGGATGGACTTGAGGATGACCTCTCTCTTGATCGGGAACACGGTCATCTTGTCGTGCTTCCTGAAGTGCCCGTCGATCACGGAGCCAAGGACGACGGTCCCCACTCCCTTGACGTTGAAGTGGCTGTCCACGGGGCATGATCCGCAGGTGCCGTCGCCGGCCTTGCGGCCCTCGGCCTTGGCCATGGCGATGAGCTCCTCCCTGAGCTTGATGGGGTCGTCCTCGCGGTACTCGTATCCTTCCAGGGACGTTCCCGCCAGCAGGGGCTTCAGCTGCTCCGGCTGGATGTAGTTGCGGAGGATGATCCATCCCTTGTCGATGCCGAGGGAGTCGGTCATGACGATGGTCTCCCCGAGGAACGAGTCTATCTTGTCCACAACGAGGATGACGAACTCCGACATTGCCACCGAATAGAACAGCGACGACAGCTTCTCGGGGTATTTGGACGGCTCGATCAGGGTGAACGAGTCGGTGCCCGACTTGAAGTCGTAGAACGTCATGTCCGTGACCGTCCCCTTCTTCCCGACGGTCCCGGCGAAGTCCTTGGCTCCAAGGACCGCTATGTTCAGGTTTCCCATGGGGATCAGATCTCCGAGCTGCGTATCAGGCCCACGCCGGCCTTTGTCAGGACGTCGACGGCCCTCTTGGGCTCGTCTACCCTGATGAAGAACGCGGCAGACTTGCGCCCGGTGTACGCGTACCCGTACTCTATGTTGATGCCTTCGGCGCCGAGGATGTCGGCGGCGGAGAACAGGGAGCCGGGGGTGTCCGCGATGAGTATTCCGATGACGTCGGTCTTCCTGACGATGATCCCCTTGCCCTTCAGGAGGTCGTATGCCCTGTCGGGGTCCTCGACGATGGCCCTCAGGATGCCGAACTCGGTGGACTCGGCCAGGTTGAAGGCGAGCATGTTGATCTCGCACTCCTTCAGGATGGATGCGACGTTGGCCAGGCGGCCGGGCTCGTTGTTGACGAATATGGAAAGCTGCGTGATGATGTTGTCGTCCATATGATCACCTTCGTGATGTCTTCGGGGGCATGGCCGCGGACCGCGTCCGCGGGCCCCCATCCTAATGTTCCGCCTTACGGCGGGTTTGGTTTTAATGATGTTGATTGAAGCTTCAGCAGAGCCTCTTGCCTTCCGAGAAGGCCGCTGCGACGGAGCCGCCGATCTCGAGGTAAGCATGGTTCACGGGATCGTAGGTGATGGGCCTGAGCTTGGCAGGATCGACCTTGCCGTCGGTTAGGACGGACTCGTCGGCCGTGACGTCCACTATGTCGCCGACAAGGAGCTCGCCAGAGCCCTCGTCATAGGATACCATCTTGCAGTGGAGGCACATCCTGAGCTCCTCGAAGCGGGGAGCGTCGACCTTGTCGGAACGGACTGCGTGCAGCCCGGACCTGGCGACCTTGTCAGGGACCTTGTTGCCGGACACGATGCCCACGTAGTCGCAGGCGGTGACTTGAGAAGCCTCTCCGATGCTGACGGTGAAAGCCCCCTTCTCCACCACGTTGGCGGCTGTCTTGTGGGACCTGTCCACGCAGATGGAGACCCTGCCCTCGTTGGAGATCCCGCCCCAGGCCGCGTTCATGGCGTTGGGGGTGCCGTCATAGTTGTACGTGCCGATGATGAGCACCGGCATTGGGTACAGGAGCGTCTTGGGGCCAAGGGAGACAGGGGATGCCATCTCAGATCACCCTGGTGTCGATGACCCTCTTGGCCTTGCCCTCGAACCTCGGCAGCGCGCCGGGGGCCTTAAGCTCCACCTTGACTGCGATGTTGAGGTACTTCTTGAGGATCGACTCGATCCTGGCGCGGAGAGCGACCATGTCCTGGAGCTTGTCGGTGAAGGCTTCGGGCTTGATCTCCACCTGGATGAGCATCTCGTCGAGGGCTCCCTCCCTGGAGACGTGGATCATGTACTGGTCCCCGACCTCGGGGATCTGCATGAGGGTGTACTCTATCTGCGACGGGAACACGTTGATGCCGCGCACGATGAGCATGTCGTCGGACCTTCCGGAGATCCTGGCGATCCTGGGAGAGGTCCTGCCGCAGGGGCAGTCCCCTTCCATGACCATGGTCAGGTCCCTCATCCTGTAGCGGATGATGGGCATGGCCTCCTTCTTGAGCATGGTGACGACCATCTCTCCCTTCTCGCCCTCTTCGAGGACCTCTCCGGAGTCGGGATCGATGATCTCCACGTACATGATGTCGCCGGCGATGTGTATCCCGTTGCGCTCCTCGCACTCAGTGAACATGGGCCCGGCCTGCTCGGAGGTCCCGTAGATGTCGTATGCTTTGACACCGGTGGACTCCTCGATGCGCTTCCTCATGCTCTCCGACCAGGGCTCGGCTCCGAGGACGGCCTTTCTCAGCTTGGTGTCCCTCCTGAAGTCGACGCCCATCCTCTTGGCGACGTCGCTCAGGTGCACCAGGTAGGACGGGGTGCAAGCGATCACAGTCACACCGAGGTCCTGGATGAGCTCGATCTGCCTCTCGGTGTTCCCGGTGCCTGCGGGGAGCACGGTGGCTCCGACGCGCTCGGCTCCGTAGTGGGCTCCGAGGCCTCCGGTGAAGAGGCCGTACCCGTATGAGATCTGCATGGTGTCGTCGGGCCCGATGCCGATGGAGGTGAAGGACCTGGCCAGGGCCTCGGTCCAGTACTCCAGGTCGTTCTGGGTGTAGCCCACCAGGGTGGGCTTTCCGGTGGTCCCGGAGGACACGTGGTACCTGACGACCTCGTTGTTGGGAACGGAGAACATCTTCGTCGGATAGTTGTCCCTCAGGTCCTGCTTGTACATGAACGGGAGCTTCTGGATGTCCTTCAGGCATGTGATGTCGTCCGGATGGACCTTCTGCTCCACCATCCTGTCATGGTAGAACCTGTTGAAAGAGTAGAGATTGTTGACGAGCTGCTTAAGCTCACGGTACTGGAGGGCCTTCAGCTCCTCCTTGGGCATGCATTCGATCTTCGGGTTCCAGAACATGTCATTCCCCTATGCTGTGAGGGGGACGATGCATCCGTGGTATAATATCTTAAAGAAGAAGCCCCGGACGAGCCGGGGCAAGAGGTTTATCCGGGTCTATCAGAACCTCCTCGAATCAACGAGGAAGAACACCATCGCCAATGCTGCGGCTGCCGCGGCTGCGGCACATGCGATCACGACGGTCTTCTTGCTGTCATCCGAGGTCTTGGCCGGGGCCGCAGGAATGACCGGGTAGTAGTCGTCATCGTCGTAGATCGGTATCGTAGGCTCCGGCGGTACGGGAGGAGCGATCGATATGAGCTCGCCGTCGACGTACTGAACCTCGGACCTGTACGTTCCCGCAGGGATGCTGGTGATGTCTCCCGTAAACAAGACGCGCAGGCCGATGTCGGTTATCGACCCGCGGACGGTCATCGTGTTCGGCCCGAAGGTCAGGTTCTTCCCTCCGCCGTTCAGGGTGACGCCCGAAGCCACTACCAGATCCACAGCATAGCCGCTGAGATCGATGTCGGCGGACATCGTAATGCGGCTCACTCCGGCTCCGAGGAGCTGAATTAGGAATGCCGCTGTCGAGACATTGTCGGCAGAATCCTCCGAGACGGTCCCGGATGATGCGGGGTCGACGGTCATCCCGCTCACGTCTGCGGTATGGGTGGTGATGACGTTTCCCCCATTGTTCACGTTCCCGGACACCTTCCCGGCTACGAGCACTGTCGCCGTCGGCTCGACCGTCAGCGTCTTCCCTGTGCCGATGCTGATCACTGCACCTGAATCGACCGCCAGGCCTCCCGCGCCTACCTTGACGCTCTCGCTGATGGTCAGCGTCCCCGACGTGAGAGTCAGATCGTCCAGAATGACATCCGAAGTCGCGGACAAGATCCTGGCCTCCACCTCGGCCGCCGTCAGCGAACCGGAGATCACGACGGACCCGGGAACGAAGGTCAGGGTCGAACCAGCGGTGGGCATGAACCCGGAGGTCGTAACGGATGCGGAAGATTCGATGCTGAAAAGCCCCGTAGCGAGATATGACTTCACGGCATGGTGCACAGTTCCTGAAAAGGATCCGTTGCCAGCGACCACAAGGCTCGCCGTGGAGGACCCTTCCTTCAGCAGGGCTATGCTCCCCTCAGCAGGAGTCTCGATCCTCATCACGGCACCGGCCTTCAAGGGGAATATGTCGGTGATTGTGACCTTTTCGCCGCCCGCTATTACCGTTCCGCCCACATCGCCCTTCAGGACCTCTTCGGTAAATGTCATTGTGACAGTCCCCATGGTCTTGATGCCTACGCCAGCTAATGACGACGAGCCCATCATGTAGCCCCCAAGGAACATGATCTTCAGCGAGGCGCTGTCGAGGATGAGCTTAGCACCGGCAGTGGCCTCGATGAACGAGAATGCGCTGAAATCTGTCGGAGGCGATGCAAAGGCGAGAGTCTTTCCAGGCGCGATCATTGCCCCGTCTCCGTCTAGCTTGAGGGTGGCTCCGGCACTGACCTCCACGTCCCCTTCGAAGGACACTCCGTTGACGGTGAGAGTCCCGCCGGAAATCGTCACTTTGTAGTCCCCGACGAACCTGTATCCCTCCAGATACACATTGCTCGTAAGTGTTATGACCGAATTATCGGATAAGGTATAGGTCTTGTCAGAATACGTGGCATTGGTGATCATCTCCGAGAGAGGATCTGCAGTATCTGCAGCGACATCCTCCCCGAAATCCTCAGAGACAATGACTGCCAAACCGGCGAAAGTCATCGCCAATACGGCGATTGCCGCTATGATCTTGGCATTAACGACGTGTTTTCCTGTGTTCTTGCTTGTCATCTGAACCCATCCCCCTTTCGCCCATGCTATCGGGCTGACCGAAGATTGTCCGATTCTCCATGGATTGAATGAGCTAAGAACAACATCCTAGAAGCTGTCTGAACTCACTATCCTGGGTTAGAAAACTGTGTCGTATTTATATCAATGTTATGATGATAATACTAATGTTTATAATTCGAGCCTATGACATCAATGTTAATACCTACATGGCATGCCCTCGCTCAGTGAACCCCGATGACGAGCAGAGCGGCCTTTGGGACGCTCTCTACAGATCCAACTCCCGCACATGGCGCGGCAACGCCCGCGTGCCCCTGCCGATGGCATCAGGCGACGCCCTGGACCTTGGCTGCGGGAACGGGAAAACGACATCGTTCCTGATCGACAGCGGATTCCAGGTCACCGGAGCGGACTTTTCCTCCGAAGCCGTCGAGGTGTGCAGGAAGCTCTTCGACGGGACTGCGGAATTCGTCCAAGCCGACATCACCGACCTCCCCTTCGCAGACCGTTCATTCGACTACATCACCGCCGTCCACATCCTCGAGCATCTTGACTCCAAAGGGCTCGGCAGAGCATCCGGAGAGATTCTAAGGGTCCTCCGCCCCGAGGGTTACCTGTTCATCCGCTCCTTCGCCCCCGGCGACCTACGCGAGGCCGGCCGCAAGGAGGGCATACTCTACGTCCACCGCCTACCTGAGGAGATCGTCCAAGCGTTCCCCTGCATGGATGTAGTCTCCTCGGAGCTCGTCGAGGAACGGACGCGCTTCGGAGCCGTCCGCCGCAGGTCCGAGTGCCTCCTGAGGAAGCCGTGAGCCCAGAACCCTTAACTACAGCTCCCCGATAATCTCCTATCATGAGCAAATGCCCCAGCTGCGGATACGACAATCCCCCGGACGCCCTCTACTGCGAGGAATGCGACTGGAGGCTCGACCGTCCTTACAGGAAGCCCAAGGAGCGCAACCCCTTCGCCTTCGCCGTCATCGCCCTGATCATCGGTATCGTGTCGGTGGCCCTCCTCCTCGTGGACGGAGCGGAATACGGATCCATAATCATCGGCGCCGTCGGACTGGTCGTCGGAAGCTACTCCGTCAACCTCCCCAGGTACCTCAACCCAGAGAACAAGAACCTCTGCATGGCCATGGCCGGCGCGGGGGCGTTCCTGAGCATCATCGGATTCATCGCCGGGCTCGGCGCAGCCGCCGGGGCGTTCTGATGGCAGTCTACAAGGGGAAGTACATCCTCGAGGGGCTCCCGGAGATCACCCCCGAGATGGAGCACGACCTGGACATCGCCTACGAGATCTGCACGTCCTACAGAGACGAGTTCCCTTGCGAGATGTGCGGCAGGTGCTGCCACCAGCCCCACATCATCGTCGGTCCCGAGGAAATCGACAGAATTGCTACCGCCGCGGACATACCGATATTCGACTTCCTGAGAGAGTACCTCGTCCAGACATCGGACGGCAGGTTCCTGTTCAAGAAGACCGACCCCTGCGCGTTCCTCGGGAAGGACAACAGGTGCACCATCTGGAAGGACAGACCCGGGATCTGCGACGACTTCCCCTATGCGGTGTCGATGTTCATGTCCAGGGTGTATCTGGCGCTGACCAACCCCGATGCGGACATCATGGAGCTAGTCTCCTACATGGAC
>CAVKKO010000036.1:0-15903 GCA_963656905.1 Bacteroidaceae bacterium
AGATGTCGTTGTCCCCCCACGTAAGGAGGCTGTTGAGGGTATCGTAGTCGGAGTCTTCCAGTCTGTCTGTGGCCTGGATGCGAAGTTTGATCATGAGCACGTTCACCAGACCCTGGCTGCGGAACTTGCAGTGATCGAGGATGTACCTGTCTTGTACTTCCCTGTCATCGCCCAGCTCCCGCAGTCTGTTCGGGGACATGTACAGGTAGCATTCGTTGAGCACCCTGCCGTCGCCGGATGCCCTGAGGGTGCGGTAGTCGGCGGTCCGTTCGGTGCATTTGGAGAAGTGGTTGAGGGAATGCCCTCCTGCCTCCAGGGTCACGTTCCTGAAGGTGGAGGAGGGCGTTTCCAGCGTCGAGACGTTCTTGACGGTGTATCTGCTGACCATCTGAATCGCCTCGAGAGGCGGTCGTGTTGATTCGTTGTCTTTTCCATGTGCTTCTTCGTCTCCCTTCGGAGCAGACAATGACGTTTAAGTATGTAAATTTCATCAACACAAAGTGAAACAGCACTACATTGGATGAAATATGTTACATCTTGGAGACCGACAGCGTTCTCCAACGGTCTGGGATGGGTAAGCTGGTCAGTCGTTCCGGCAGAAGCATCGTTGGATGTCTCACAATATGTTGATTTGATTGTTCTACGAGCTTAGTATTTAAGACGATGTTCGACATTCCAGCTCCGATGTCGCAGAACGGGGCTTCATGGAAGGACTACTCGCCGGGTCTGACGAAGGAGCAGTGGAAGGATCTGATATCGGATCCCAAGGTGTTTACGGAATCGGCCAAAGAACTGATGAGGCATATGGGGTCCTTTGATGGCCCTGTCACATGCAAACAGCTCTCCGAGCGTTACGGCGGTCCTGTCAACGGATATAAGGGCAAAGGGACCGGGATAGGAATGAGGGTACAGAAAGCCGCGGATTGTCCGATGCCCGCCTCTGGATGCGATTGGTGGGCCATCCCGTTCGAGGGCTCGTATGCGGAATCGAATGTTAACGGATCGTTCGCGTGGGGCATCCGCCCCGAACTCAGGGAGGCGTTGTCGGAGATGGGAATCATATCGGACGGACCCCGTGTGGTCAACCAGACCTATTCAAGGGGCGATTTTATCGACGAGGTGTTCGTCACCAATGATGACTACAATCTGATGGTTTCCCGTCTCGGTAAGAAGAAGGCGATAATTCTCCAGGGGCCTCCCGGAGTGGGGAAGACGTTCATGGCGAAGCGTCTAGCGTTCTCGATCATGGGTGAGAAGGACGAATCTCGTGTTGAGACTATCCAGTTTCATCAGAACTACGGTTATGAGGAGTTTCTCATCGGTCTTCATCCTGCGGACGGAGGGGGCTTCGAGCTCCATGACGGGGTATTCCTAGAGTTCTGCGACAGGGCCCGCGAGGATCCTGACCGGGCGTATTACTTCATCATCGACGAGATCAACCGCGGAAACATCAGCAGAATCTTCGGCGAGGTCATGATGCTGATAGAGGCATCCCATCGCGGAGAGGTCGTGAAACTCATGTACGGCGGCAGAGGGTTCTCCATCCCGGAGAACGTCTACATCATCGGGACTATGAACACCGCCGACCGCAGCTTGGCAATCATGGATTTCGCGTTGAGGAGGAGGTTCTCCTTTATCGACGTGCATCCGAACCTCGATCGTATCGGACCCGATGACAGGAGGGTGTTGCAGCTCATCGAGACGGTCAAGTCTCTCAACGAGGAGATATCCAAGGATGGGGAATTGGGGCCGGGATACGCGATAGGCCATAGCTTCTTTATCGGAGGGGGGTCCGCGGGGGAGATTGTTGAGACCGAGCTGATTCCGCTCATCGAGGAATACTGGTTCGACAACCAGAGCAAGCTCAACGAGTGGAAGGAGAAACTGGAGACCTTCTCTCGGTGAGCATCACGGTCCGATGGCACTGAGATTCATTCGGACAGGAGAGAAGCTACACTCTCCAGTTGTTCCACGATGTCGACCCACTCGCCGTTCAGATCGAGCGATTTGAAGTAGAAGGTCTCCCCGTCTAGGGTCGTAGTCTGGTCGAACTTCTCTTTGCCATCGTAAGCATAGAGTAGCAACCCTTCCGTGATGTCGGAGGGGTTCTTGTACTTCCAATGATGAACATAGGCTTTGATCTGGTAGATGTTGGGGGAATGGTACGCTTTATGACCCATATTCTCGGCGAGGCTCTTGTCATAGCATTTCGTATCGATGATCAGTGCCTTGTTCTTCGAATGCAGCAGGATGTCCATCTCCATAGAGGGGATGAGATCGTTGCTGGATTCTTCCGGGATGTCCCATTTCATGTTGCGCTGCGACCGATAGATGCGGGAATGCTCCACGCAGAAGTATCCTCTGACGAACTCCTCGTACAGTCTCGATTCCTTATCCTGGCTCAGGAATCTGGGGACCTTCTTCCCTTCTCCATCCTCCTTGGGGATCTCGCATTCGGCGATCAGCCTGCAGGCGTTCAGGGCCATGGCGAAATCGCGGTCGCGAGGGGTTTGGATTCTCGACCAATCCACGGTGCGGATATCGACGGTGCCCGGATCCCCCATGGCTCTGATGGTGCGGCGGAGGTTCGCGCGCACGTCCTTGTTCAGATCGGGATTGGAGATCAGGTTCCTGATGGTCGATGCCACGATCTTGTTCTCATAGGTGAGGTGGTCGTAGAGCTCGAAATGGCAGACGACCTTGTTGCTCGGGAGGGAGAACGTGCGTATGGATTCCCTCAGGTCGATCTTCCCGTGGGGTCTGGAGGTCGTCTCGGAATGAGGCGTGTACGACCTGACCAGTCCTTTCCGTATCACAGAGTCCATGGAATGGCCGATGATGGAGGCCATCACATCGAGGTGGTTCTCGAACTTCTCGGAATCTATGGCCGCGTATCCGTCTGGTCTGATCCTGAACGCATACGCCAGGATGTAGTACAGATTCGTCGGTCTGATGATGCTCATCTGAGGCATGAATCCAGTTCCTTGATCCATATCTCCGCCTCATTGGGGTTGTCGAACCAATATTCCTTCAGGAGGGGCTTCAGCTCCGTCTCGATGACGGAGGACGGGGGCCGCTCGGTCATGAGGTAGCTATGACCGATCAGGAAGCCGTCCCCCAGCGACGCTTCCTTCGAGATCGCATCGTTGATCTTCATGATGGCCGGGATGAGGTCCCTCATCGCCGGAGATTCCACGAGTTCGAAGCGCGGGGTCACATCGATGAATGCGAACCTTCTCCTGAGCGCGTAGTCCATGATGGCGAGGCTACGGTCGGCGGTGTTCATCGTCCCGATGATGTAGACATTTCCGGGAACGGAGAACATCCTCCCGCCGTACATCAGGCAGATCTCCTCATTGCGGTGGGAGGCTTCGATGAGCATCATCGATTCTCCGAAGATCCTGCTGATGTTTCCGCGGTTGATCTCGTCGATGATGAGGTAGTACTCTTTCTCAGGGTATTCGCGGGCCTTGTCGCAGAATTCGACGAACGCACCATCCCCGAGTTCGAATCCATCACCGTCCTTTTTGGGTCTCAGCCCTATCATGAACTCCTCGTACCCGTAGCTCTGGTGGAATTGCACAGTCTGGACGCGGGATTCGTCCTTCTCGCCCATGATGGAGAATGCCAGACGCTTCGCCATGAATGTCTTCCCGACCCCGGGAGGTCCCTGGAGGATGATGCACATCTTGTCCTCTAGGCAGGAGACGACCGTATCGTACAGGTCGCGGTCGATTCCTACTTCCTCGAGGAAGGAATCCACATCGTACTGTTCTCTGACGACGGGGGTGATCTGCTCCCCGGTGCCGACGAGGGCGTCCATCAGCATCTGGCAGTACGGTTTGCCGGTGATATCCGTCAATGTCTTCATTGGCAGGAGTTGGGACACTTCCGCACTCGTTTCTGAAATCTGGAGCCATTCGACCTTACGGACGTTGCGATAGGATTCGAGATCTGGACGGTATTCGCAGTCCGAGACGATTCTCCCATGTGCGATGACCATGCGGCGTCCGTTCTTGATGTAGACCTCATCGCCTTGTTTCATCTCATGGACGAATTCATGCACGGCCAAGGCATCGTTATTCCCCAGATTCGATGGGATCTCGTTCTTCTCGTGATACTGATTGAGGTCTCCGAGCTCATCCCGTCCGACGGCTATCGTCCCGGAATCGCGACTGCGGGTCCAGAGCTTGTTGTCGGTGCCGAGGGACATCAGCCAGGTCCGGTGTTCGTGTTCTTCGATAGGGGGGACCACATTGCCGGGTCCAACATTGTCGATCCAAGCCATGTCGGATAGCTTTACGAATGAACCGATGTCCGTATTATCTAGACGCTGTTTCACATCTTTTACAATCTTCAGATACTCTTGTCCGTCGATGTGATTCTCATCAGGGTATGTGTACGAGAATCTCTTCTTCAGGTAGTTCCTCATGGTCTTATCGACCGTCAGGTAGGAGTCGGGATCGATCCAGAACAGGGCCATGGAGAGCTTCGGACCTCTGATGCCCTTGAACTTGAGCAGTCTGTCGAAGATATCGATGAAGCGTGCTTCTGAGTCCTTTTCAGACTTGTCGAGTATGCAGTAGAGGAACTCCCATAGAACGGGAATGGTATCGGGTGCAGCTTTGTGGTAGAACTGTCCGGCTATGCTCATCACGGGAACGCCGAAGAAATCTGTGGGCACGTCGGAGCTCATGTGGAACGCGTCTTTGTACGCCCTGTAGATCTCGGCACGTTTCGAAAGGCCGAAGAGTGTGGGGAATGAGAACGGCGTTATAGGGTCCATCCCATCCGGGAACGAAACGCCGTCCTTGACGGTGCGGATGCATTTAGTGACTATCTCGTTCAGTTCGTCGGGTTTGTCCCTGTAGCCCGCGATTATCTTGGCCAGCTCCTTATGGAACGGTATCCACGTGTATGTCATGTATTCGGCCCTCTTCGATAGCGCCCGTCGACCCCATCCAGATAGGGCAATGATGTTCACGTACGTTAAACTTCATCAACACAAAGTGAAGCACATGGCATCCCGTGTACAACAACGAGGTCCGAAGAAGATCAAGGATACCCGATCACATCTTTCTCGATGGTCTCGATGACGTTTTTCGGTACCGTGGACATGTCCAGGATGAAAGCGGCGTTTAGACGCGGATTGAAAATCCCGATCTTCTCGACGGTCTCGAAATGCTTGTTCGTGGAGTGCTTTCCCATGAGGTAGTACATGGCCAGCTGGAGCGTATGCTGGGCAGTCGGAGTGTTCTTTGAGACCTTGAAGTCCCAAATCGTATCCTTGGTCAGGAAGTCGCCGTCACCCTGGGGCACGGTGTCCGTATAGCCGCCTGGGAACCTCGGGCCATGTTCTGTGACCGGTCCGTATTCTTCGAAGAAGGTCAATCCGCGACGGACCATCGTACGGATGTTCTCGCATGTGACATCGTCCACTTCCAGGTCGAAGGGATTGGTGGACGGGGGCCTTCCAGCCCTGGCGTACGAGTCGAACATCACAACCACACAGGCGGTGGCGATGGATTCGTTGTCAAGGCCGTTTATGTAGAGTGTTATGAGGTCGAAGACTTCGTCGAAGCATCTCGCCATTATCGATCCTGCGATAGAGATTTCGAACGCTTCTTCTGCGGGGGTGCCCAGCATGAGGCGCGTGAGGTAATCCACTGCGGTCCCGACGATGCTTGCGTCGATCTCCTCCGGTCCGAGCTGTATCCCGTCGTCAAATTGGATGCGGGTCATGGAGCGGGGATTGATGAATCCGCCGATGGGCTGCGAGTACGTCTTCGCGCGACGCGACACGGGCATCCCCCGTACACGCATAGGTTTCTCCTCCGTCTCCGCAGGAGAGGGTGCGGGGGCTGAAGGCTTCGTGTCGCGTTCCTTTTCCAGCTTCTGGATCTCGGCATAGATTGCTCTCTGCTCATGGTTCTGTTTGGTCTTCGTGAACTTCTTTTCGAGGGCGGCTATCTCTTTGTTGATGTTCTCTACGCGGATGTGCTCCGCTACAGCCTCTTTCAGAGGCACGTCCGGTGGCAGGTCGCCTATCAATCTGACTATGTTGGCCCATACCTCGTCCAGATCGAGGCCTACGAGTTCGAGCTTCGATGAACCTGTTCTGTCCCATTCGGTGATGAACAGCGTCTCCTCGAACACCGCGAGACGGGTCTCGCTGCCATAGGTCAGTATGTAAACCGCCTTATGTCCCATCTTGTCCAGGAACTCGATGTTCCTCCCGTCGCACTCGTGCACGTTGAGCTGAAGCTCGATGACGTAGATCGAGGACACGTCCTTCCCGGCCCTGAGATTGACGGATGCGGGAGATATCTGTGAGCGGATGATGATGGCATGGATCTGACTGTCGAATCTCGTCTTGTCCTTTCCTCTGATTCCGAATCTGGACATGAATTGGTCCTTGGGGAGCTGTTTGCGCAGATCGGTGGATTCCGGCAGGCCCAGCATCATCTCACCACCAGGAAGCAGATGAGTTCGAAATCGTCGAGTCCGGTGGATTTGACGGCGGAGAAGCTATCCTTCCCGTTGAAGAAGTCGTCCAGGTCGGATTGCTCCTTCTGCTCCACAATCGAGTCTATGGAAGCGCTGAGGAGCTTCGAGACGGATGCCATGTTCCTGCCATCATCGGTCTCCTCGTTGAATCTCCTGCACAGGTCCGGGTAGATCTCGGTCCTTCCTTTGCAGGAGTGGCGCATCAGATCCAGGAGATGCTTCGGGTCGAGGTGGTCGCATACGATCCTCCCGTCATCGGAGATGTAGACCATGTAGAATGGATGCAGACGGTTCTTGCTGTCGCGGTTGATGTTGTTCACCCTGTTCAGAAGGATGAAGATCACGCCCGGAGGCATCTCGTCGGTCGAAGGGACCACCGCGTGTAGTCCATAGGGGACATTGTCCATCTGTCCTGCCTCACGAGTGTAGTCCAGGAGATCCACCTTGAACTCGTTGAGCCCCAGGTCCATGATCGATACTCCGGACTGCATCTCCTCGATGTCCACGACCTCGTCCTTGAGTCTCTGGAGCTGTTCCTTTCTGTACTCGAGGTCCATGCGTTCGTCGGCATCCAGGAGGTTGTCGTCGCCGGTAGATGTCAGAACGGATGCTTTCATGCGAGATTCCACTCTGCCGCGGAGGTTTATGTACTCGTCGAGGTCGATATCTGGCCAGAAATTCACGAGCTGGATGTGCCCGTTGGTGCTGCCGATACGGTCTATGCGTCCGAACCTCTGGATGATGCGGACGGGATTCCAATGGATGTCGTAGTCGACGCAGCAGTCGCAGTCCTGCAGGTTCTGACCCTCCGATATGCAGTCCGTGGCGATCAGGATGTCTATCTCCTCTTTCGCGTCGGGATCGGTGAGTGACCTGCGCTTGGAAACAGGGGAGAACCATGCGAGGGTATCGTTGAAATCGCCTTTGATCTCGGACAAGGTGTTCCTCCCGTCGACGGATCCGGTGATTTCCGCCGTCTCCAGTCCGAGTTCGTCTTTCAGGACTGCGTGGAGATTCTCGTACAGGTAGTCGGCGGTGTCGCTGAAAGTCGTGAAAATTAGCACTTTCCTGTTCCCGGGATTGATGGGTTCTGATATCTTCCGGGCGATGAAGTCTTTCAGAGTCCTGAGTTTCAGGTCCTTGTCGGGTGTTATCTGGCCGACGGACTTCGAGAGTTCCGAGAGAATGGCCTCATCCCTCTCCAGATAGTGTTTCCACTGGAGGTAGTCCATATCCTCGAGTTTGACCTTGATCTCATGCTCTATCGCGTACGCCTCATCGTCCTCTACGATGTCGGACAGGTCCTCCGTGACCGTTAGGGATTTGCCTCCGTTCTCGAACCGCTCGATGTCCCCAAGGGTCTTGACGATCCTGGCGAGGATCTTGTTCACGGTCATTTTGAATGAATATACTGAACTCTCAAGACGCTTCAGGAGGTTGATGGCGGTGAGCCTGCGGATGCCCTTCTCACGACCTGCACGGTCGATGGTCCCGTCGTCGACCCCGTATTTCGACCTCTTGCTGGGGAGGATGAAATCGGTAGGGACGTAGATCTCCAGATTCAACTCCTGGAGCGAGCGGTTGATCTCCTCGAACGTTATTCCCAATCCCGGGTCCGTGATCCCGGGGGCGAGGTTGATGGGCTTGAGCCTGTCAGGGAATTTCCCGACCTCGCTCATCCCGTAGTACTTCTCGATATGCTTCCTGGAGCGGGCGATGGTGACGCTGTCGAGAACTTGGAAGAAATCGAAGTCCAGGCTGCGGAGGAGATTCTCCGTGGTCCGCATCGCCGGTTCCATGGTGCTCCATTTGTTGAACGCCTTCTGTGCGTCTTTGAACACGAGGTCGAGAGGCCTCTCGATCTTCAGGTTGGAGGCCATGAGGCTCGGCTCACCCTCATACGCGATCATCAGTTGATTGTAGAGGTCGTAGAATCTGTTGTTGACCGGCGTGGCCGATAGCATCAGGACCTTTGTCTGAGCACCGGGGCGGATGACGTCGTTCAGAAGGCGGGAGTAGCGGTTGACCCCGTCGTCTTCATCGGAGCTGCCGCCGTTGCGGAAGTTGTGGGATTCATCGATGACGATGAGGTCGTAGTTCTCCCAGTTGAACAACTTCAGGTCGATCCCGTTGGACATCCCTTTGCGTCTGGAGAGGTCGGTGTGGAACAGGACGCGGTAGGAGAATTTGTCCTTGATCAGAGGATTGGTGCGATAGTCGTTGCGATAGAGGTTCCAGTTCTCGGAGAGCTTCTTCGGGCACAGGACCAGGACGTTCTTGTTCCTGGACTCGTAGTATTTGATCACCCCGAGGGCGGTGTACGTCTTCCCTAGACCGACGCTGTCAGCGAGGATGCAGCCGTTGAACGTCTCGAGTTTGTTGATTATCCCGATGACGGCATCCTTCTGGAACGAGTACAGCGATTTCCAGATCTCGGAATTGCGGAACCTAACGCCTTCGTTGGGAAGGTTGTCCCCGGAGATGTCCTCCAGGAATTCCTTGAAGATGTTGTAGAGGGTGACGAAGTAGATGAATTCGGGCGGATTCTCATCGTATGCCTGGGTGAGCTTGTCGATGATGTCGTCTTTCACGTCTTTCAGGAGCTTCGGATCGTTCCAGATCTGATCGAAGAGCCTGAACATCGGTACGGTCTCGTCGCCGGTGAATTTGGAGGTGTACATGCTGATGCTGTCGCCTCTCTGGCTCCCGATTCCTACAGCGGTGAACTCGTTCACCGGGCGATATGTGATCTTGAATTTTCCGGATTCGATGTTGAGCATGGAGTCCATGGCGCGGTAGCTGATGTTGGATCTGAATTGACACTTAGAACGGACCCAATCTGCGCATTCCCTGGCCACGGCTTTCTGTGTTAGGCCGTTGCGGAGTTTGACCTCGAACTCCGTTCCATAAACGCTGCGTTCCCTGGAGAGGCGCGGGATGTAGAATTCCTTCTTCTCGCGGGGGGTTTTCTCTTTCAGGAATGTGGGGGAGGTGAAGATGAATCTGAGGGATTCGACGCCTTTGAGCTCCTTCCTGAGTTCTTCGAATGCGTATATGGAGAAGCATGCGGACGCGATCGAAACTTTGCTATCTTTGGTGATGTTCGATTTCAGGTCCTCGGCCAAGGTATAATTCACGTTGTCGATGTTCTCCATCTGGAATCATTCGCTCCTGACCTTCGCTAGGAGGTCTGCGTAGTTTGTGACCTTCCCGAATCCTACTTTGAATCCCATATCTCCGAACAGCTTCTTCACGCATGTGATCTTGGATTCTTCGATACGTGACAGGGCTTGGGAGCTCATGCTTCCCTTGGTTTCGGCCACGAAATAGATGTGACGGACCGATTCCTTCTGAAAGGCTATGGCCCAATCAGGTGTGTAGTCTCCCATCGGAGTGGGGATGCAAAACCCACCTTTTCCATCCGGCAGTTTCGCGTAAACGACTACCTCATCCGCTCCGTCGAGATCCTCGGCGAATTTTCTTTCGATATTGCTGTCTGGGAAGATGTAGTCTTGAACGTTCTTCACAGCTTTGTACGCCTTATCGAAGTCACCTTCGGGCCGGTTCATTGTGAAGATGCTGCTATCAAACGTCTCATCGGTCATGTTGTATGCGATGTGCTCGACAATAACGGAGGATTTCTCTTCATTGATTGAATCGGAGACTTTCTTGATGAACTCCTCGGGATTGATTTTGAACATATCGAATTTCCTGTTCTCCATGCGATACAGAATTTTACCGATGGTCCTCCTGGTGAGACTCGTGTTAGTGGCGATTCTTCCGATTAGATCGTATTTCACATCGTTGGATGTCGCGACGATGATCCCACTAGAGGTCTTGGCCCTATCGAACCCGTTGTGGTTCACAGCATCCTCATAGGTGGATTCGCTCTTCTGTTGACCGTATGTGATCGTATAGGACATCCCTGTGACGAGGAGATTCTCATTTATGTTGGCCACAGCATGTCTTATGAGCTCCTCGCTATCGAATGATACCCGATAGTGATACACGTGATTGATCTGATTCCAAAGGTCTAGGAATTCTTTCTTCCCGAAGTTAGAATTCAGTTCATTTGTTCTGATTTTCGGTTTGCGCCCATCCTCACAGATGTCTCTGATAGTTTTTGGCGAAGAGACTCTTCTGAGGAAATTCGTGATTCCATCCTTTTTGTTGATCAATTCCTTAGGTAGTTCTTCCAATGTGCCGTTATCAAGAGCTTCTTTCAATTTGTTCGTAGGAAGGTCGTCGAGTTTGCCGATATAGTTGTTTACGACCAGATACTTGTAGAGGAAAGTTGCATCCCACTGATCTAGAATGAATTCTCCTTGTTCGACAATTATAACTTTTCCTTCTAGGTATTCCTTCGTTAGAGGCACTGCGCGATGGCGAATGTCCAGGACTGTCTCGTCTTGGAGGCCTTTTATGAATGATTCGTAATCCTCGTCGGCTATGACGGTCAGGGAATTAACGTCGTGGAATCTTGGGCCTAGAGCATCGTAATCTTGTCTGTCTCCAGTTTGATTCACGCATATGCGCATACCGCGACCGACCTCTTGTCTTCTGCGAGTGGTGCTGTCTGTGTGTTTTAAAGCACATATCTGAAAGACGTTGGGATTATCCCATCCTTCTGATAGTGCTGAGTGCGAGAAAATGAATCTGACGGGTTCTTCGAAGCTTAGCAGTCTTTCTTTGTTTTTTAGGATGAGATCATACGCAGAGACGTCAGTTGATTCTTCAGAACCTTTCTTTATCTCTCCGTCGACCATATGGCCTTTTTTGTCGATACTGAAGTACCCTGAATGAATCTTGGTAATATCATTCTCTAACAGATTTGATACGTAATCCGGATCGTAGAAATCTTTTCTTTCGCGAATGATAGACGAGAACTCCTCTTCGAAGATTTTGGCGTATTCGCCTTTTTCTTCGTTTCCATTTTCATCATATGAACGATACTTGGAAACCTGATCTATAAAAAACAATGATAAAACTTTGATACCATTTTTGAACAGTTTATTTTCTTTGTCTAGATGTGAAAGGATGGTTTCTCTAATTTGAATGCGACGTTTATCGTGTTCAGTCACATCTCCAAAAGATTCTCCAGCATGGAGTATTAAACCATCGCTGAATGAAACCGTTTTAGCGATTCCGTCAATATCTTTGATAAAGAGTCCTTTGTATGATTCGATGTGGTTGGATTCTTCATATAAGTTATCTCTGACATTTAGAAGACGAGTTTCTTTCTTAATTCCATTAAGGTGGTTGATATACATCTCAATACGGACTTTTGGATTCGATTGTCCTATAACGATACCTTCGACGTAAATATATCCCTCAGCGCCTGTCAAATGATTTATTTTAATTCCTTTGACGCTTATTTTCTTGACCAGTTTTTCATTATAGGCATCTAGTGCGTCCAGAGAGTAGATTTGATTGTGATGTGATTCATGCGTGGCAGAGAAATTCATTGAGAATAGTGCGTTGAAATGCTTTCTTAACGCGGTTTGTGTTTTACTGTTGTATTTTCCAAGTTTTTGTGGTTCATCGAGAATTAAAATGGGATGATTGGACGCAAGTACATCTATCGGGCGCCTTGATGCAAACTCATCTCTTTCTGAGTAGATGATTCTGCTTTCTTTATTGGATGCATCTTCTCTGAAAGATGCCGCAAAGGCTTGGGAATTGATAATCATTACGTTGATGCCAGAATTTTGTGAAAATTCGTCTATTTTATTCAGATTAGAAGAATCATATACGAATGCCCGTAGTTTTTTACCGTACATTTCCATGAAATGATCTTCAGTCGTCTGGATACTTTTGAGAACTCCTTCACGTATGGCAACATTGGGCACGATAATTATGAATTTACTCCAACCATATACTTTATTTAATTCGAATATGGATTTTGTGTAGACATATGTTTTTCCTGTGCCTGTTTCCATCTCAATATCGAGCGTAATTCTGCCCAGTGGATCGATGATTTTATCGGATTCTGGCAGCCCTTGTCTGCGTTGAACGTTCCTAACGTTTTCCAGCAGATCATGATCTGAGATTTCAATATCATTATTACAATATGCGACATCAATGTCTGTACGAATGACTCCTTCAACCGTATCTATATATCCGAATCCGGCACGTTGATTTCCACGATCGTGACGATGTTTGAATCCTTCGCAATAATTCTGAGAAGAGAATACCTCGATGATGCTACGAACGGCATCGGACTGATATTGGAGAGTTTTGAAGTTGAACTTCATCAGGAGCCACCTCTCAAAGTATCTTAGTTTTGGTACTTGGGCTGAAAGTCTTGAAGATTTCACTGTAGTTCAGAGCCACGGCGTCAGAAGCTAATGAACTATCGCGGAATATCGCGTAACGTGGTTTTCTTTTAGAGAGCATTGTAACAATATCATCCGTGATATTGAGATCGAAGCAAGCAACTAGATACCCATGATCGACAGTGAATATCTGTACCCCAGAAATGTTCTCTTTTTCTATACTAGATGAAAGGTCAATTCCGCATTCTAGCATGGCTTGGATTAGAAGATCTTCGCTTGAACGATCCGTTTTTATATTATCTGCGAGGCTGTCCAAGATATCTTTAGTTAGATTTTGCGGATTGTAAAAAATATCATTCATATTCGACGAATCTAGTTTGAAAACACGGAAACCAGTATCAACAGACGTTTCGTCTATTCTCCTTTGAGCGTTCATCTCTTTTCCGACGCGTCTGATACGCTCTTTTCCGATTTCTGCTATATCATGGAAGCAGTTCATGCCAGTGCACTCTTCAGGTAGCTGTATCATGATGAATTGGCGCTGTCCGTCATCTTCAATGTTGGTTTTTATAACTGCTTCTGCAGTGGTGGATGATCCTGAGAAAAAATCCATAACAACATCTTTTTTTCCGGTTGCTATTTTTATTATTTGTTGGATGTACGGAGTGGGTTTGGGTGTGTCGAATACAATGGATCCAAAAATCTTCTTTATTTCGTCGGAGGCGTTTGCAGCGTTAGATACATCGTCCCAAAGAGTTTCTGGAATTTTACCTTCATTTTCACTTAAGAACATTTTACGATAGATATTGTCGCCACGGATTACGAGCTTATCTTCCGAATCTAACGAGATTAGTTTATTTTTACTCATTAGCCAGAGTCTTTCGGAGAAATATTGTCCACTTTTACTCGTGAAATCGTACTTAACTCCGCCCTGTGTGCCCCGGGCCCAGCATCCAAGCATTCTCCAAGGCCCCCGCGGGTCGTTATCTGGGTTTTTATAAGCTTGTTTTGTTGTGTTATCTAATTCAATTCTGTTGATTGTAAAATTATCGATATGCTTAGCATAAATCAAAAGGTATTCATGTGATTTGCTGAACCATTTAGCAGAATTGTCGCGACCACGTTTGCGCTTCCATACGACTGTCGCAACATGATTGCGCTCTCCGAAAATCTCATCGCAAACCTTTTTCAAATTATATAGTTCATTATCATCAATACTTATGAATATGGATCCATCGTCACTGATAAAGTCGCGTGCTAACAGTAGTCTGGGAAACATCATATTAAGCCAATTAGTGTGGAATCTGCCGTTACTATTTGGATTGAGAACTAGACGGTTGCCATGTTCATCCACATCTCCGCTCTGTTCCAAATATGTCTTCTGAGAAATTGTGAATCTGTCGCTATAAACGAAATCATTTCCAGTGTTATATGGCGGATCTATGTAAATCAGCTTCACTTTTCCGAGATATGTCTCGCGAAGAATTTTCAAGACTTCTAAATTATCTCCTTCGATGAATAGGTTTTTCGTATTTTCAAAGTTGACGCTCTCATCTCTGCAGGGGCGTAAGGTCATGCTAGTAGGTGCGCTTGCCAAGAACTGAGCTTGGACCTTTCCCGGCCATGTAAAGGAATATCTTTCCTTTTCATTCTCCAGGGTGTAGCCGCTCAGAATGCGCTTCAATGCTTCAAAATCAATAACTTGGTGAACAATTCCATTTTCATCGATGGACTCTGTTGCGCAAGTCGGAAACAGATCTATGATTTTCTGAATATGTTCGTTTGTTAAATCATTGGAGCTCATCGTGAGTTTGTCCATGTTCTTTTAACTCCTGTTTAAGATAGTAGTGTGTGATTCGATATCTATCGACTCTTTACGGACTTCAGTAGTTTCTCTATAGATCTTCATCTCTTTCTTCTTTACAGTATTGTTCGCACAGATCGAATCTATAACTTCTTTGACATAACGGTCTAAATCCGAGTTTTCAGAGTAATTTGCTTTGCATGCATAATTGGCTCTGCCATCATGTATGAGTTTTAACGCATTGTTCCTATTGCCGTTATAGACTGCAATGGAATGACCGCCTCCATTTTTTACAACCTTCATACATGGAACGTCAGTCATGCCATCTCCGATGTATATCATGTTAGAAAATGGAACGTAGCGTTCTTCATCTAATACAAATTCGTTCACTTTTAGATCATCTGAGATATCGAAAACTCCTTTATTTATTCTGAATACGAATTGTGTTTTAGTGGTATAGTTTACGACATTTTTAGGCCACCGTGCAATGTCGTTTTCATCGTAATAGAATTCGCAGGCATAAATCATTTTAAAGAAACGGCTGATGGATGATCTGCGAATGATTTCTGTTAATCCTGAAGAAATGATGTAATGTTCCGCAGTCGCACCTTTGCTCTTTGCATATGTGTCGATACGTGAAAACCAATCCTCTACGCCGTCAAAGTATTCGAGTTGCTCTCCGTGTTTCTCGAAATCTTCTTTGTGTATAGGGATTGATTTTTTTTCACTTAGTCTGACCATTAAATACATATATGCAAGTATTTTGTCCATTTTTTCTGTCTTTGATAATTTTTCTACTTCTTTCCAGAAATCTTTAGCCTTCATTCCTAGTTTCGGAATAAATGTGTACTCCTGCATGTCTCTTGGGCTGAGTGTTTTATCAAAATCATACATGAATGCAATTACGGGGCTTTTCTTCGAACATTCTTTCATAGACACGCAATCACCTGCTGATGTAATTATTTGATTCCTAGATGTTAATTAATTGTTGGTACCAGTAGCTCGTATGCTGGTCCACAAGCTTGTCTTTGAGAATCAATCTTATCTATAATCGACAGCATAAATGGGTGAAATATTTGTTTTCGATTAATGGATCGATATAGCATATTTTTCAGTTCTTCCATATTGTTCGCAATCACTTCCCCACGTCTTGTAAGTGACAGTTTCTTTTTATTGCACATAATTGACCCCCGCAATATGATCACATCGAGATTCTGCCCCATCCCGATCCCGCCGTACCCATAAGATTCCAAGGCGTCCCCGATCTCCTCCACGGACATCGGCCCGTCCCTCAGCAGCAACAGCAGTGCGATCTCG
>CAVKKO010000037.1:0-15511 GCA_963656905.1 Bacteroidaceae bacterium
AGGTCCGCTTTAAATACGGAAAAGGATCGGATTACTTACATCCGCAGAATTTGGGCATAAGAAGAGGCTACTGGTCGCACCTATTATCTACCTTCCTGTCCGATTATACCAGAGAGGATGCCATCATGAGCGGATGTCCTGAAGATATCAAGAAGGAGCTGGGCCTGGTCCATGTCTACACCGGGAACGGCAAGGGAAAGACGACAACGGCACTCGGCCTGGCGTTCCGCGCCACAGGAAGAGGCCTGAACGTCATAATGCTCCAGTTCCTGAAGCCCGACGGCTGCTACGGAGAGCACATTGCCGGGAAGAAGCTGGAAGGGTTCACGATCGTCCCCATGGGAGCGGACCACATGTGCGGAGAAGCTGTCCCCAGGGAAGTGGACGAGGATCTCACCCGCAAGGGCCTGGAGAAGGCCAGGGAGGCGCTCACATCGGGAGAGTACGACCTTGTCATCCTCGACGAGATCAACAACTCCATGAAGTTCGGCCTGGTGGACCCCAAGGGCCTCATCGAGCTGCTGGAGTCCCGCGCCCCGCACACCGAAGTGGTGCTCACAGGCAGAGGGGTCCCGCAGGAGATCATCGACTACGCCGACCTGGTGACGGAGATGAAGCTCATCAAGCACCCCTTCGACAAGGGCATCGGGGCCCGCAAGGGCATAGAGTACTGAACTCCGTTCGCAACGGCCCCTGGCAAAGGACCGTCATGCGGTTTTTTGTACAGGAAGCCAATCCCGACCCTCGCCATGACACTATTCAACAGCATCACCGAGACCATAGGGGAGACGCCGCTCGTGCGCCTGAACAGGATCAATCCCCCCGGAACGAAGGTCTATGTGAAGATCGAGAAGGGCAACCCGGCAGGCTCCATCAAGGACAGGGCCGCCCTCCAGATGATCAACGATGCTGTAGCCCGCGGAGCCCTGAAGGAAGGGGGCACCATAGTGGAGCCCACCTCCGGGAACACCGGGATAGCCATCGCCATGATCGCCGCCGCCAGAGGCTACAAGGCGGTCATCGTCATGCCCGACACCATGTCCAAGGAGCGCATCTCCCTGATGAAGGCCTACGGGGCGGAGGTCGTCCTCTCTCCTGGAGCTCAGGGGATGAAGGGAGCCGTGGACCTGGCGGAGAAGATCCGCGCCGAGAGGGACGGATTCATCTGCGGGCAGTTCGACAACCCGGCCAACATCGCCGCCCACAGGACCGGCACCGGGAAGGAGATCCTCAGGGACCTGCCCGATGTGGACTACGTCTTCGCCGGAGTGGGCACAGGCGGCACCGCCAGCGGGATCGCCCTGGCGTTCGCCGACGCAGGATCCAAGGCCAAGGTCATCGGCGTCGAGCCGGCCGAGAGCCCGCTGCTCACCGAGGGCCGTGCGGGCCCCCACAAGATACAGGGCATCGGGGCCAATTTCGTGCCCGGCAACTTCCACAGCGACCTCGTCCCCGAGGTCTGGACCGTCAAAGGCGAGGACGCCATCAGGACATCCGTCGCCCTGGCCCGTGAAGAGGGCATATTCGCAGGGATCTCCTCCGGCGGCAACGTCGCAGCGGCCATCAGGATGGCGGAGAAGGACCCCTCGGCCCGCATCGTGGCCATCCTCCCCGACGGCGGAGAGAAGTACATGAGCCTGGGGATCTACGAGTGATGATAACATGCCGGTGAAGATCCCAGACGACCTGCCCGCGGCGTCCATCCTGGACTCCGAGAACATATTCGTCATGTCCGAGAAGAGGGCCGACACACAGGACATTCGTCCCCTTGACATCCTCATCCTGAACCTGATGCCCACCAAGGTCGAGACAGAGACGCAGCTGCTCAGATGCCTGAGCAACAGCCCCCTTCAGACCAACGTGGAGTTCCTGCAGGCCGCCACCCATTCTTCCAAGAACACCTCCGCAGAGTACCTGAACAGGTTCTACAGGACCTTCGACGAGGTGAAGAACCGCAAGTTCGACGGGATGATCATCACCGGAGCGCCCCTGGAGGCCATAGAGTACGAGGATGTGGACTATTGGGACGAGCTCTGCGCCATCATGGACTGGACCCGCACCAATGTCTGCTCCACGCTGTACATATGCTGGGGCGCCCAGGCGGGGCTGTTCCACCAGTACGGGATACCCAAGTACAAGCTGGATTCGAAGATCTCGGGCATCTTCGAGCAGAGGCTCCTGAGTCACAACGAGCCTCTTATGAGGGGGTTCGACGACCGCTTCTTCATGCCCCAGTCCAGGCACAGCGAGGTCAGGGCCGAGGACATTTCGGTTAATCCCCATCTCCACATCCTGTGCGACTCGGACAAATCCGGCGTCGGGATAGTGATGTCCGAGAAGAACGAGGTCTTCATCACGGGCCACTTCGAATACGATCCCGGGACCCTCGCTTACGAGTACGAGAGGGACACCAACGCGGGAATGAACCCCCATGTCCCGGACAACTACTTCGAGGACGATGATCCCCGCAAGGACCCGATTGTCAGATGGAGGGGGCACGCCACATTGTTCTTCACGAACTGGCTGAACTACTGCGTCTACCAGCTCACACCCTACGACAAGGACAAGATCGGAGAGATCGGACATTGATGGTGCGGGGGTTCACGAGCTTCCCTACGATTGCGTCCCTGACGAAATCGTTCAGGCCCGTGGTGTCCCCGTCGCCGTCGATGACCTTCTGCACCTCTGAAGCGACATGCTGGAAGACCTCTCTGAATATCCTGCAGGAGTCTCCGCCGTTGTTCTCCAGCCCGCATTCGTGATAGGCGTCCATGGAGCAGCCTCCGTTGCAGAACTTGAACACGGGGCAGGACGCGCACTTCTCCCTGCGCTGGATCGACCCGATCAGGATCCTCCTGAACCCTTCGGATTGGAACAGGTCGCCTATGGTCCCGTCGTTTATGTTCCCCATGAGGAACTCCTGAGGGCAGGCCTTGGCGCAAGGATACACCGATCCGTCCGGATTGACGCACATCCATTTGGTGAGACAGGATGTGTGGGCGCAGTCCGAGGGAACGGGGTCTCCCAGATAGTTGAGGATGTAGAGGTAATGGGGGATCAGCGGGACGTGGACCTCGGTGTCATGGAACCATGCATCGAACGCTTCTATGCTCCCCTTGATGTACTCATCCGCATCGGGCACGGTGCCGTTGCACTTGGCGCATCCCGCAGGGATCACCGGGCTCAGGGACAAGTTGGTCCCGTCCGCCTTGAAGAAGTCGTAGAGCTCCCTCTGCTTGAGAGCCGTTTCTGAAGATATCGTCGCCGACACGGAGTACTTGTTCTCCTTGGCGGAGAGCATCGAGAGCGCCTTGGACGGGTCGCCGTCGCGGAGGACGGAGTTGTACGGGCCTTCGTAAGAGACACCGACGTTGATCCTCTTCTCGCGGCAGTAGGCCATGAGACGGCGGTTCAGAAGCGTCCCGTTGGTCTGGATCGTGTTGCTGTAACGGTTGGAATCCTTTCCGAAATGCTTCTCTTGAAGAGATATCGCATCCTTGTAGAAGGACATGGGGAGGGTCAGCGGTTCTCCTCCATGCCAGATGAACCATACGGTCTCGTACTCCTCGGAGCACTTCCGGATCAGGTTCTCCAATGTCCGGGGAGTCATCTCCCCTTTCACCCTCTCTTCGGGAGTGTGGTAGCAGTGGCTGCACGAATGGTTGCAGTACAGCGTGGGCTTGACCACTACCGACAGATAGGGCTTCATGCGTCGAGCCTATCAGAAGGGCCAGTAGGTCCAGGCACCGTTGAATCCGTTGGTGCAGTAGCAGCAGCAGGCCACGCAGACCACGACGCCTCCGATGAGGCATCCGTACCATCCGGGCGTGCTGCAGCAGCCCTTGTCGTCGCAGCAGCAGTAGTCGCACTTCGTGGAACCCTCGTGGTCGCCCTTGTCGTAGCGCTCGCTGTGGTCCGTCTCCGGAAGTCCCTCCATCGCAAACGCGATGAACGCGGACGGGGACTGGCTCTCGTAAAGTGCGGTCAATTTGTCTACCGATGCTGACTCGTACGACATTGGATACTCACCTACCGATGTATAAAATCGGTACGACTGCGGTACCTTGTGCGGATATTTAAGAATTCTGACTGCCCAGATATCAGCCAGCCGAGTGCATCAGGGCTTATCTGTATCCATGGCTGACGATGGCAGAATCGCGCGCCGGAACAGATGCACTGTCGAGCCGATCGACGCGCCGAACCGGACCGGATCCGGTGCAGACCTAGATTCTTAAAACTTAAAACAACACAACAGCTTTAAGAAGGTGATACCGCGTGATTCGCCATACCAGGGAGGTAGTCTGGACGCAGGCTCCCTCTCTCGCTGCGCACAGGCCCGCCCTGAGAATCCCAAAGGAGGTGAAAAGATCACCGACAAGAAGGAGGACTGGGGCCTCAGAGTCGAAATCGCGGCCCTGGTCCTCGGAGTGGCTCAGCTTTTACTTGAGCTACTCGGTTGAAAACACCTTGAGGCGGTCTTCGGACCGCCCGTGATGTTCGCATCTCCTATCGACGAACGATTATATGTCGGTGTCGCAACAGCTCCCGTGAGGCAAACACGCCTCATTTCCTGCCTGGCATCCCAAAACTAATATCGCCCCCGATGAATCACGACGGCGATGTTCGGCTACACCACCCCGTTCTACGACAGGATGTCGCCCTCCGACATGGCCCTCTACAAGAGGTACTACTGCGAGGGGTGCCACCAGCTCAGGGACGGGTTCGGCCTCACCGGCACGCTGACCGTCAACTACGACATGACGTTCAACACGATCCTCCTCTGCGGGATCGCCGGAGGCCCGTTCGATATCGGCCCGGGAGAGCGCAGGATCTGCGTCCTCGACCACTGCAAGGCCCCCTCGGACCTCATGGAGCAGATGGCCGCCTACACCCTGATCCTCACCAAATGGGAGCTGTGCGACGACAGGACGGACAAGCCGTCGCTGAAGACGAACCTCATATCGCTCACATTGAACCGCGCCATCGAGAAGGCCGTGAAGAAGTACCCTCAATACGACGATGTTGTCGGAAGCGGGTTCGAGGCCCTCAGGAAGCTGGAGCTGGACGGGTGCCGCGACGCCCTTCTCATGGGAAGGACGTTCGGCAGGAGCCTGTCCAAGGCCCTGGAGGACTTCGCAGGCGATTCCTGCCCCGACAGGCTGGGAGACGTGTTCACAGAGCTCACCGCCGCGGTCTACGTCATGGATGCCGTGGACGACCTGGACGACGACTTCATGGACGGCACCTACAACCCGATCCTGCCCGAGAAGGGGTTCGTGAACAAGAAGGACTTCGTGAACAGGAACCTGTTCCAGGTCACCGGGCTGCTGAACGAGGCCATCGGAGGATTGCAGGGGAGCTATTCCGAGGTCAGGGAGCACATGAAGGGCAACCAGTCGATCTGCGACAACATCGTATATTACGGCATACCGGTGTCCGCCAAGAAGGTCGTCTCCGGAGACACCCAGGCCAAGGGTAGCGTGAAGAACGTCCTGTCCAAGAGAAGGGACAGGATGTCAGCATGAGCCTGCAGGATCGTAATCCGAGCAGACGTCCAGCTCGAATACCTCCTGTCCGGTGAGCGAGCATGTCCCCTTCGAGAAGGATGAGCAGTTCTCGCAGCATCCGGGCCTGTAGCGCCCGCACGTCCCGTCCCTGTCTGTAGACCTGGACTCCGGAAGGCACACCCAGAGCCCATCGGCATGCTTGCAGAACCTGCATGTGCGGCACTTGCGGTAGCTCTCGTCCATGCATCAGATTATGTCGGGCATCGTTTAAACAACCCATGGTCCGAACGCTCCGACCCCAACGTTTTTACGGCCCCTGCGATAACCCGAGAGCATGCGTGTCACCATGGCCTACATGGGCATACCCGGGTCCAACTCCGAGCAGGCCGCCATAGATTTTGCCGAGAAGATGGGGTTCGAGGACCCCGAGATGCTCCCCAGGATGGATTCCCAGGGTACCGTCCGCGCCATGGACGAGGAAGGCGCCGAGTACGGCGTAGTGGCCGTCAGGAACATAAACGCAGGGCCCGTCATCGAGACGCAGGAAGCTCTTGCCGGCAGAGACGACATCGAGTGCGTCGACAGCATATGGGTGCCGATCCACCACTGCGTGTTCGTCCTGCCCGGGACGGAGAAGGTCGAGCATGTTGCGTCCCACATCCAAGCGCTCCTCCAGACCGCCGGAAGCCTTTCGGCGCTGTTCCCGGACGCTGACCGCATAGAGGTGGAGGACACCGCAGTGGCCGCCAGGTACCTCTCCGATGGAACCCTTCCGGAAGGGACCGCAGCGGTATGCAGGGCCAACGCGGGAGCGATGTTCGGGTTGCAGATGATTCACGAGAACATCGAAGACCGCAAGGACAACATGACCGAGTTCCACCTGCTCAGAAAGAAGGGATCGCAATGATCTCCGAGCAGATCGAGGAGGATGCCCGCAGGCTGGACGAGATAATCGCCGGCTTGAACAAGGAGGCCGCCAAGCACAGGTCCGAGAGGGATGAGTACAACATGCGCGCCCAGACCCTGGTTGATAAGAGGGACAAGCTCCAGGCCCAGGCCAGGAAGCTCTCCGCGCAGGCAGCGGTGTTCAAACAGCAGAGGGACGAGTGCAACATGTGCGCCAGAGAGGCCAAGCAGAAGCGCGACGAATGGAACGACCGTGCTGCCAGGATGAGGGCTGCAGGAGGCCTCGGGGACATCGGAGAAGCCCGCAACCAGGCCAGCAACTGGCATCAGAAGGTCGTCAAGAACTCCCAGGACGGGCAAGCGGCCCACGACAAGATGCACTCGCTCATGGACGAGGCTGACAAGCTGAGGGCGCAGGCCCAGGAATGCCACGAGCAGATCGCGATCCTCAGGAAAGCGGCCGATGCGGAGCACGAGAAGTACATCGAGGCCGTCAGGAAGATCGAGAAGGTCAGGGACGAGCTCCCCGACTGATCAATCAGGGAACAGCATCACGTCGCTGCGCATCAGCCTCATGAACCTGTACGTGCGGATGCGCCCGGTCTTCGGGTCCGGCAGGTCCCTCTCGCCGACGCATTTGTAGTTGCATTTCTCCAGCACCCTGCCAGAGGCCTCGTTCTCGATGTCGAAGCGGGCCTGTATGAACGTGTAGTCCGTGAAATCGAAGATGAACCTGGACACTGCCGTCAGAGCTTCCGTCATTATGCCCCTGTCCCAATAGCGCTGAGACAGGCAGTACCCCATCTCGCACCACCCTTCTACAGGGTGGTCCTGGACTGCGGTTATGCTCCCTATCGGACGTCCGGTCTCCGCCCAGACGATGCACCAGTCCATAGACCCCATCTCATACTCCCTGACCCACGACGATAATATGGCAAGGGTCTCCCCGGGATCGGAGTGAGGGCGCCAAGATGTGAACGCGGCCACCTCGGGATCGGACATCCATCCCCTGAAGCAGTCATCGGCGTCCTCGGCACGGAACATTCTGAGCTCCAAGCGCTGAGTGGTCAGGCGGAGGGTGCGGACGGTCATATTACCTCTATCTGCAGGGACAGCATCACATCCAGGGCCTTCTCGCCCAGAGTTCTGTCATAGCTCGCGACACAGTCTCTCCTTACGGTTATCCTGGCCTGAGGGTTGGCCGTCCTGGCGATGACGGCGTTCGCCATCACGCAGATGTTGGTCGCCACTCCGCAGAGCTCGATCTCGTCGTAAACGGGGAGGATGTCCAGGAGCTCCCTGCACCCGAAGGTGCCCTTGCGGAGGATCCTGCAGCCTTCCGACAGCTCGCGGGCCTTCCCATGCAACTGCCAGCCCTCTGTGCCCTCTATGCAATGCGGGATAGGCAGCATCCTGCCCTCCAGAGTATCGGGATAATCGTCCCCGTGGGTGTCCATGGTGAAGACCACGTCGTCCGATGATGCAAGGTATTCGCGCACCCTTCCGCAGACAGCGTCCTCTATGGCGACGGCATCGGCGCTGCCGAGAGCTCCGTCCACGAAGTCGTTCTGATAGTCTATGACCAATAGCACCCTCATGGATGCCGGGATGCATCAGACCTTAATCTCCATAGCGGCGCTTGTGTTCCGCCTTATGACATCGTAGACCTTGCTGAACGGGATGTTCTTGGAAATCGCGATGTCCACACAGGACATGCCGTGGCGATAGGCCTTCAGGATGACCTCCTCGAAGCTGCCGTCGATCGGCATGACCTTCCGGGGCCTCTTGCGCCCGAGCTCGTCGATGTCCTGGGCCCAAGTGCGGGTGGTGCACATGGGGCACCTGCACGGCAGTTTATTGCCCTTCGAATGCCAGACATACCCGCATCTCTTGCAAGTATGCTCCTGAGGAGGCGTGTTCCATTGATGGGAGCCGCACGACGGGCATCTCTTCGGCGTTCCGTTGTGGGAATTCCATGTATGGTTGCAGCGGAGGCAAGTGACCTTGAGCTCCGGATTGTCCCATTTGATAGAACGGCACTTCGGACACCTCTTCGGGTGCTCATCCCCTCTTGGGGTCCAGATATAAGAGCACCTGGCGCACTTGACGGCGCCGCCTGTTGCTTTGTCTGGAGGCATAATATACATTTGGGATTGTATAGTATTTAATTATTTCTAAAGTATATATAAGTTGGATGTAAGGTCCCACCCATCTGGGGTGCAGAATCACCATCCATAGCGGAATCCGAGCCATATGGCGAAGTATATGCGGGCGTTCCGGGGCCTGCGGAGGATTGCGGCGAACCCCTTCGGCACGGAAGCTGTCCTGCCCAGAGGGCGCATGGCGTCGGCGATGTCGGAATCGGACCAGCCTGCGAAGATCTCGCGGGCCTCCATGAAGTGGGGATTCCTGTAGATGCAACGCGAGTACCATCTGCCGTAGCGGTTCGGCCTTCCGGCGATAACCGCCTCTGCGGCCTTCTTCCCGGAGAGCATGGCTGCTCCGATCCCTCCGTAGCAGAGGGCGTTGGCGAGAGCGGCCGCATCGCCTACCAGGAGCGCGTTCCCCGAGACGGCCTCGGGCACCCCTCCGAACGGGAGATGCCTGGCGCCGCGGGACACCGTGCAGGGCGGATCCCTATGGCCCTTCGGGAACCCTATGGAGACATATCCGTCATGGGAGGGGAACCTCCACGCGTAGCATCCGCCGTACTCTTCTCCGACCGTGAACCCCAGGTCGGCCTGCTCGCCGGGCGATATAGTGTTGACGATCGGCAGCATCCCTGCAGGATGTGTCCCGAAAACGTCCCTCCTGACCACGGAGTGGGCCCCGTCCGCGCCGATGAGGTACCTGCAGCGTATCTCTCCGGCGGTCGTCTCGGCGACGAAGCCTTCTCCATCCTTCTCGATCTTCAGAGCCGTGCTCCTGACCAGTTTGGCCCCGCAGCTCCCGCGGAGGCCTGCGATCATGGACGGACGGTCGATGACCGCGCCCTTCACGGGCATGGTCACGGACATGCCGTCGGACGATGAGATCGTTATCCCGTCCACATCCCTGACCCTGTGCTCCCTTCCGATGCCGTTGAGCCTCAGCATCCTCTCGCTGACGGCCTCCCCACACACGGAATGGTATCTCGGGATGGCATCGTCGGACAGCCTTTCCAGGAGGATGACGTCAAGGCCGCTCCCCTTCAGCGCCACGGCCGCGGACGCTCCCGCCGGCCCCGAGCCTATTATGAGAACGTCCGTCTCCATGCTATCACGCCAGCAGGATCAGCTGCTTGGACACTGCCATGCGTATCCTCATCATCATGGTGCACTGGCCGTGCATCTCGTCCGTGTACTCCACGCTGGACTCCAGATCCCTCAGGAAGGTCTCCGCGCACTGCTCGGTTATCCCGCGGGAGTATATCAGGACGTTCGTCTCGAAGTTGAGCGCCAGGGACCTGTGGTCCATGTTGGCGGACCCCACGGAGCACACGTCGTCGTCCATCAGGACCATCTTCTCGTGCACGAAGCCGTCTTTGTACCTCCAGACCCTCACGCCCTGGTCCATCAGGAGCTTGGAATAGGTCCTGTTGTTCCAATAGACGAACATATGGTCCTTCTTGTCGGGGATCAGGATCCTGACGTCCACTCCCCTGCGGACGGCGTTGCCGAGGGCGGTGACCATGGACTCGTCCGGCACCAGGTACGGCGTGGTGATGTACAGCCTGCGCCTGGCCCTGGACATCATCGCCAGGTACTGCATCTGGACCGGGTTGTTCGGCATCGAGTCGGGGCCTCCGGACACGACCTGCATGCTCGCATCGCCGTCCTGGGGGATCCCGGAGTCGAAGTAGCGCTCCAGGGGCCTCATGGGGTCGCGCTTGGCGCTGTACTGCCAGTCGGCGCAGAACCTGACCATCATCGGGACCACCCCCGGGCCCACGACCCTGACTGTGGCATCCCTCCAATGGCCCAGCGGGCCCTCTCCGAGGTATTCGTCCCCGATGTTGAACCCGCCGCAGTACCCGATCTTCCCATCGATGACGGCGATCTTCCTGTGGTTCCTGTTGTTCTTCTTGGGGCTCAGCATCAGGTTGATGGAGGAATGGAACATCGCGTAGTGCCCTCCGGCGTTGATGAACCTGAAGATCCCCTCCTTCGGCCCCTTCCCTATGCCAAACCCGTCAGTGAGGAGCCTGACCTCCACTCCCTCCTTGACCTTGTTGATCAGGATGTCCATGAAGGTGTTCCCCACGCGGTCGTTGCGTATGATGTAATATTCTATCAGAATGGTCTTCTTCGCGGCACGGAGGTCCTCCATCAGGGCGGTGATCTTGTCGTTGCCCTCGGTGTACAATGTCATCTCGTTGCCGCGGGTATAGGACCACGCCCCGGCGCGCTCCATGAGCTTCGCCATGGCATACTCCTCCGACAATGCGGGGTTGCCGCCCAGGTCCTGCTCGAGTATGTTGGACTGGACCTCGGCCCCTTTCATGAGCTGGGTATCGGTGATGTTCTTGGGCATGAACTTCCTGCGGTTGTAGATGGTCGAGCCCATGTACATGTACAGGATGAACCCCACAGGCGGCAGCAGGACAAGTATGATCAGCCAGGTCAGGAACACGCGGGGGTCGTACTTCTCCAGCAGGAACATGATGAAAAGGGCGATCACGTCCGCCACGACGATGACCATGACCAGGTCCGAGATGACGTTGGTGTACGACAGGATCTGGTCTGCTGAGGTCATCGATGTTGCCATGGCCTGAGGGTATATGTCATTATTGTCAGAGGCTCCGGCCCGCAGTGAAGATGCTCAGACGAAGACCGTCTGAACGAGGAGCATGTAGAGGATGGTCCCGGCGCCTATGCTCAGGAGGATGTTGCGCTTCCAGACATGGAGCGCGATGACGGTGACGCAGGCTATGAGCTCGGGAAGCCCGTAAGGGTACGCCAGGACGGAGGTGGACTTGAGGCAGTACACCACAAGCATCCCGATGATGGCGGGAGGCAGGACCTTGCCGATGTACACGACTGTGGGCGGGACCTCCTTCCCCTTGGGGAACGCCAGGAACGATGCGGCACGGGTTGCGAAGGTGGCGACGGCCACCACTAGGATCATCGCCAATGATGTGATCGGGTCAAGCATCCTTCGCACCCCCTCCAGCCTCGGGCTCGAACCTCTTCCTGCAGACCATGATCACAGCGACGATCAGCAGCATCGTGGGCAGGACGAAGTTGTCCGCGCCGAACACGATCAGGCACACCAGCGCCGCGGACAGCCCCAGGATCTCGGACATCCTGTTGCCGCGGGACATCCACATCTCTATGAACAGCACCAGGAACAGGGCGGTCATAGCGAACTCTATGCCTGTGGAGTCGAAAGGTATCGCCGTTGCTGCGAGGGACCCTATGACCGCGCCGGCCACCCAGTAGATCTGGTTCAGCAGGGTGATGGAGAACACGAAGTCCTCCTCGTCCACGTCATCGGGGACCTTGGTGGTGCACACCACAGAGTAGGTCTCGTCGGTCATCCCGAAGATCATGTACCATCTCCTGCGGCCGAAGCGGTTGTAGCGGTCCACAAGGGACAGCCCGTAGAAGACGTGCCTGATGTTGACCATCAGGGTGAGGAAGATGGCCTGCACGAATGAATACCCCGGAACGAAGAAGTTCACCGCCAGGTACTGCCCCGATCCGGCGTAGACCACGATGCTCATGAGAGCGGCCCAGAACACGTTGTAGCCCATGTCGGCGAACATGACGCCGAAGGCCAGGCCTATGAACAGATATCCTGTCAGGATGGGGATGGTGTACGGGAACGCCTTCCTCATCGCATAGCCGAGCTCGCTCATCCTATCTTCTTCGTTGGTTCAGGGGCGGGGCCCGAGGGCCCCGCAGAGAAATTCATTCTTCGTCGGATCCGGACCTGACCTTGACGGCCATTCCCTTCTTCATCCTCTTCATCTCGGACGCCACGAGGAACGCCCTTCCGGTGGCCACGGGCCTGTCGGCGGAGTCGGTGACGATCACTTCCTCCATCGGACGGAGCTCGGGGTCGCAGGACGTGACGAACTGGCAGAACACGTTCCTTCCGTCGGAGACGAACGGGACGGCGTCGTCGGTGACGGAAACCCTCATGTGGGGAGCGGGCACTGCGGAGACGATCCTCTTGGCCCCTTCCATCCTCAGGGTGTACAGCCCGTCGCCGGCGCGCATGGAGAGCACATGCTCCCCGTCGGAGATGACGTTCCTGATCTTGCCGGTCTTCTTGCTGGTGACCAGCTCGATGGGCTCCCTGAACAATGCGTCGGCGGCTTCAATGCCGAACTGGTACCTGGCGACCGCCTTGGCCCTTATGAGGTCGGCGTTGTACTCCTCGCTTCCGTCGTCGGGGACCTGCTCGGGCTCGATGGCTTTCGTGAATCCCTTGGCGGTGAGGAACTGGAATGTGAGCCTCTCCGATTCCGTCTCGGTCTCGGCGTCCTGTATCGAAGGGAACAAGGACTGCGCCAGAGGGTACATCTCGTCGAGCTCCGCAGGGACTGGGCCCCACGGTGTCACCACGATCGGGGTGTATCCCGCCTTGCGGGCCTTGTCGAACGCCTCGGCGTAGGGCCTGCTGTAGGGCTTCCCGGCGCAGTCCGGGAAGAGCACGGCCTTGTCGGTCGGCGGAACGTATCTGTCGCCGAGCCTGTCGAGGTAGCGCTTGTACACGGGCCTGGACCTGCTCTCGGGGCCGGTGTAGAACACCGCCCCGTCCCTGCTGATCGGATCGTATAATTCCATCTGGCCCTGATACCCCCTCAGCCTCCTGAGGCCGTCCAGCAGAGCGGGGTGGGCCCTGCACCTGTTCTCGGCCAGCTCCCAGAGCCTGCCCTCCTTGAGGTACCTCTTGACGAGGGCCAGCTCCTGGGTGATCTGGTAGAGGTTGTGCTCCGCGATGAGCTTGGTGCGCTTGTTCTTGTCCATGCGCCTGAGGCTCTCCAGGGTCTGCCCCCTGCATGCGGGGCAGTTGCAGTCCAAGGTCTGCATGTCCTGGAGCCTGAACGTCCCGTCGAGGAACATCATCCTGTCGTCCCTTGCGAACTTGGCATACGAGGCGGAGTCGAACAGGTCGCATCCCATGAGCGTCAGAAGGGCGAGGACCATGGGGTGGCCCGCTCCGAAGGCGTGGACCGGGCGGTTGGGGTTCAGCCCCTTCTTGGAGGACATGACAACGTCCACCAGCTCGGAGTAGCGGTACTGCTCCATCAGGGGGACGATCCCTCCGATTGGATGGACATCGACGTCCATGTCCGCCATGCCGGCGGCGCTGTACTCCCTCAGGTCGGTGTATATGGACCCTTGGACGACGCCGTTGATCATCATGTCGCCCTTCATGTCGCAGGCCTCCTTGGTGCGCTCGAGGGTGGTCTCCAGGGACCATTTGGTCTTGGCGTAGGTCCAGTCGGGCTCGGTGAAGATGTCCAGGACTGTCCCGATGTCGGTGCCGATGGACTTCTGGAACTCTATGATTTCTGGGTTGGTGACCTCGACCTCGCCGTACATGTGGCTCTGGAAGGTCCCGGAATCTGTCATGATGACGCCGGGGAAGTCGAGCATCTCGTGGAGCCCGACGGCCTGCGCCTTCTCCTTGAGGGCCGGGCTGTTCCGGATTATGTATGAATTCGTGATGAGCGCCCTGAATCCGAAGGTGTCATAGAGCTCCCTCGGAGGGACGGTGCATATCTTGGGGTTGACCACAGGGAGCAGGGCCGGAGTCTCGATGGTACCCGACCTGGTGGCGAACTTCCCAATCCTCGCCATCCCGTCCCTTCTGACGATCTCGAACATTACGGGAAGGATGGACAGGTCGTATTTATAAGGGGATGAGAGGGGACAGGATGAGCATCTCAATAGAACCTGAACGGATCGTCGGTGAAGACGCTGTCGTCCACGGCGATGCCTGAGTCGGAATAGGCGGACATGATCCTGTCGAACGCCAGGCGTATGTCGGCGTACGGGCGGTTGAGGTCCAGGGCGATGGCTTCCGGGCACATGCCCGTGAAATGCACAGCCAGGATTATGGCATCCTCCTTGGACAGGCCCAGGCGCTTGGTGAAGTAGTCCACCCTGTCCAGGCAGTCGAAGCGGTGCGCCTTCATGTCCCTGGCAAGGCTCCTGAGCTCTGCGCGGAGTGAATCCGCGTTCAGAGCGTCCGCCAGCTTCTGCGGGGTGGTGCAGAGCCTGGAACAGACATCATGGAAGTAGGCGGCGGCTATGGGCCTCCCCTTCTCCCACAGGTACACGAAGGCGAACCCGTCGATGAAGGCGTACCTGAGCGTCTGGACACCATCGGACCAGAGCTCCATGCAGCTGTCCGTTCCGGGCCCGGCCGGACGGCCGCATCCGGGGCATGACGCTGCGCCTTCCAGCCCCGTGTCCGCGCCGCAGAACCCGCAGACGGAGGGGACAGTCTCGGGGATATCGCCGCACCTGGGGCATGCCGAACGGGACCCGCGGCGGGACACATGGAAGAGGCCGCACGATTGGCAGCGCACGAGAACCGGAGGCACCTTCCAAACGGATGACCTGCAAGAAGGGCACCTCTTCACCCCGTCAGGGGACTTTCCGCCCTTGACCGTCCATGTGTGGCCGCAGGCCTTGCATTGGGCGAGGGCGGGATCCTTGTCCCACACGGTGCTCTTGCATGCGGGGCACCTCTGAGGGCGCTTCTCTCCTCCGACCCACACGTTTCCGCATGCGCGGCAGGTGCGCCTGACCGGACGGGGGGCGTCCCATTTGGTGCTCTTGCACAACGGGCAGCGCTGCGGCCGAGAGTCGGTCCTGGGGCGCCATTCGTGGTCGCAGCGGTTGCAATGATGGAGCGACTGGTCTGGAGCCTCGAATATGGTGTGCCCGCATCCGGGGCAGGGCTCGTCGATGGACCTCATGGTCCAGTACGTGCCGCAGAACCTGCAGGATGCTTCCCTCCTGACCGGATCGTTCCATCTGGAGGACCCGCAGCGGGGGCATGTCTTGGGAAGCTCGGCGGAGCGGGTCTTCCAGTAGTATCCGCAGCGGTAGCAGTAGAGCCTGCTGCCGGTGGGGTCGAACATGTGCCGCGCAGGT
>CAVKKO010000038.1:0-15392 GCA_963656905.1 Bacteroidaceae bacterium
TCTGCTCGCCGTCCGGCACCACCATCGAAGGGGTGCGCGCCGCGGAGGAGATGGGACTCAGGGCTGCGATGATCGCCGCCGTGGATGCGGCGGTCGAGAAATCCAGGCGCATGTAAACGAAGGAGGGGACGATTACCGTCCCTTCCACCCTTCTTGATATTATTAGAACTTGTTTCGCCCGTAGGCACCCTTCATTCATGTGCTCATCAGAGATTGCCATTCTATCTAGACCTTCGAATCTCGATTATTTGTAAATATAATATTATTTACTGTAAATGAGATATAATATATTCTACAGTAACGCATGATGTTGCACGCTCTGGCATGGACCATCATGAACAAGAATGGAAAAAACAAAGATGTCAGAAACGAGGAAATGAAAATCTGCATTTGCGCGGGATATACCGAATTGGGATTGCAGCACTGATGAGTTAAACTAAAAGAACTAACATATTAAAAATAAATCAATACAAGGTTGAAATATGTCAAATACTACGATCATACTGGACTTCGGAGCTAATAGAACCGTGCAGAATAAGCGCGTGTTCTCCAATTCTCTCGAAGATCAATTCAAAAATCTTCCTCTCGGTGATGATTACGAGGACTTCATCCGGACCAAATTCATTCGGAACGATTGCAAAGTTCTGATTTCATACCCGAACTTCAAAAGGAAACTCGAAGAGTCGAAAAACGGAAAGAACTATCGCAACATCGCATTGCGTTTCCCGAATATGGAAGATGAGGGTCGCGACGTGGTCCTCATGTGCGATATCTTCGAGAAGGATCCAGATCCTAGATATCCGGAAAGGCCGATCTTTCGCCGGTTTCAGGTGAAATCCATCCTGCTAATGGATCCTAACATCACCCATTTCGGTGAAATCGAAAGGACCTGCGATGTCATCGTCAATCTGCGTGAAAAGGAATTCCTCTGGGAGTCCGAGGCATGGGCTGGCAAATGGCCATCGGATGAGATTCTCAAATCCAACATACTCTCCAACGATTTCCTGTTGGAGCTGAATAAGAAATACGTCGTTCAATCGCCCGAGAAGGTCAAAACCGAGTTGAACGACTGGAAGAGATACATCGAATCCAGGGAATACATCATCGAAGCGGACGCCAGAAACGGGTACGAACTGAATTCGTGCCGGCCTGTGTTCATAAAGGCTTACAACACCAGTGAAGACTTCAAGACATCCGATTACGAGGGAATCGAGTATCTGGATCCTAAGGCCGGAAGATGGACCCTGGAGAGAGTCAATGCGGAAAGTCGGGAGGCTATTCTCATGCACATCTACATCGATGTGCCGGAGAAGGATTACAAATCAACCAAAGGAACCCGCGACGACCTTAAATCCAAATTGGACAGGTTCACCCGTGATCCCATCCTCCTCGGATACGGAGATACGGGGAAGAAAGGAGAGGAGCAGAGACAGAGAGGACTTCGCATCGCCGACAGGAGGCTATACACATCTACGGTCGAGACGGTCGAGCCGACCGAGTTAATCGAATCGATAGAGGCCGAATGCACGAAGAATATCGAATCAGCGAAGAAAAGGAACAAGACAGAGTTTATGGCGGAGGCGAATGCGAAACTACAGTCGTTCGAAAACGACCGCCTTCCATCGATTCTGGAGAATTATGCTTCAGAGCAGCGCGTCCCCATCGCAAACCGCATAAGCGCCGATTTCGCGTCGAAGAAGAAGGTCGCCCACGCCCATCTAACGAAAGAACTCGATGCATACAGGAAGAAGTCGTCGGAAATCAGGGCGAGGGTCGAAGCTTTGAAAGAAGGCCCTGAAGGGAATGACAAAACGAAGGATCAGGGAAAGGGGGCTGTTGGCAGCTCACTGAAGGAACTCGAATCCTCCCTGTCGGAGACAGAAGATGTCATCCAGACCCTCATAGCTAAGATCGAGGGTCTGGATGACGAGTACGATCCGACGGACACGATCGAAAAGGCTGTGAAGGATGCCTGCAACACATTCCGTTCGGAAAGAATCACTGAGGAGAGGGAAACGATCGAATTCGACCTGAAACCCGAATTTGATCAGCGTTTAAACAACGAAATGGCCGGTCTCAGATTCGATGCCGAAGATGCTAAAGACGAAGCGAAGAATGAATGGAATATCGCCAGATTCCATCTGTTCTTCGAAGTCGAGATAACTGATGAAGAAACAATCGACCGGAAAATCAGGTCACTATCTCAGTTCGAAAGGACCGGCTTAAAACTCAGCAGAGATTTCACAGGCGATAGACTCATCCTGGATCGCCAAAAGAAAGCATTGGAGAATCTGGAGGAGGGGTATGTCCTCAATCCGTTCCTGGCAACGTTCCTATTCAGCCCCCGGTCCGGAGGTATGGGATCGTCAGTCCGGATGGATGACGAGGATTTCATAGACAAATCCTTAAACGATTCGCAGAAGGAAGCCGTCAAGATGGCAATGTCCTCCAACGGGCTGTTCCTCATTCAGGGCCCTCCAGGTACCGGGAAAACCCAGGTCATCGCTGAAATATCCGCACAGCTCGCCAGGAGCAACAGAAAGGTCCTCATAGCCAGTCAGAACAACAAAGCCGTCGACAACGCGTTCGATAGGATGCCCAAAATCCCTTCGGTGCGCCTGCTACGCGTCCTCTCCGAGAAGGCGGCCAGACGGGGGAACGGTTACACCATCGACGAACTCGTCAGCAACTTCTACAGGAATCTGTCGGAGTCCATGAACAATGAAAGAAGAAATGTAGAGAATTGGACAGGGCATGTGGAGGAGTTGAAATCGTCCATCGAAAACCTGTCTATCATGTACAAGAGAATAGAGGCTTGCCGGGATGATGCGAGGGCTACGGACGATGCGATAGCCGAGAAAGAGGACAGTCTCAACATTGTATACAAGCGCAAAGATGAGCTGGAAGATTCGAACAGAACGATAGAGGAGAAGATTGAACAGAAGCAGGAAGCCATTCGCTCCGTCGAAGACCTGTCCGACGAGGGGACGTTCAAGATGGTTCTGTCGATAGTCGAAGGAGCGGGATTAGCACTAGCCGATCGTAACGATGCAAGGGTGATCCTGAAGGCGCTCCGCTCCGTCGAACGCGGGTCCATTATAGAGGAGTACGCATCGATAGAAGAGCACGGCGTGTATTTCGAATACCTCAGAGCAAAGGAGGAAACCGAGGATCTCAACGAGAAGGCCAACTTGAACAAGCTGATTAACGAATATGAGGAGAACTTCGATTTCAATCCTCGTGAATCAGCTCCATTCCTGAGCACCCTGGGCGAAGTTCCGAAGATGGATGTCGTACTGAATGCCAAGAACAATGTGAGCGAGTTCATCGACAAGAAATTGACCAATCTGAAGAGGTCGGAGGAATCTCTGAAATCGGGTTTAGGCAGCAGCCATGAGATTGACAATGAGATACGCCAGTTAAGAAAGGATATCGAGAATCTTAAGAAAGATCCGGCTTATGCGAGACTCAAGGACGCCGAGACCAGTTTCGATATCAAGGCGAACGAGATTTACACCAACCTCCGCATCCCCATGCCCAGTAACCGTGTCCAGGTCCTGTCCAGATTGGAGGCTGAAAAGAGCAGATTCACGTTGACGAAGTCCGAGAAAATCGAGGCTGAAGAATTCATCCGTACATACAGAGACATCTCGAAGTATATCTCGGACGAAACCATCATTGAACAAGACAAGGACTTGTACAACAAACAACTGCTAGACACTGTCAACGTCTTCGGTATGACCTGCTCCGCCAAGGCCAGCTATAAAGATGAGGGATCGAACGTCTTCCTCAACGAGAGGAATATTGACGTGGTCATCGTGGACGAGGTCAGCAAGGTCCCATTCGTCGAGATCCTTCAGCCTATCCTCTTCGGAAAGACCGTCATCCTGGTCGGCGACCATAGACAGCTACCGCCTATGTTCGACCGGCGCTTGGATAAGGATGAGGAGAACAGTTACGATCCGCAGTACATCAACGAATACGATGAGACACTGTACAGGAAGATGTACGAGGAGTCGTTCTTCGCCAAGCTATTCGACGAAGCACCATCGAACATGAAGGTCCAGCTCAGCATCCAGTATCGCATGCACCCCGACATCATGGAGATCGACAATACATTCTACCGTTTCGGCTCCGAAAGCGGGCTTGAATTCGGAGGGAATGTGGAACAGAAGAGGCACTACTTGGAGATAACCGGTGCATCTGGCAGGAAGGTCATAGGAGAGGACAACCACGTCCTGTTCATCGATGTCCACGGGAGGGAGAAGAAGGAATCAGGCAGCACATCTTACACCAATCCCGATGAGGCGGAGGTAGTGCGGGAGCTCCTCAGACTCATCGACAGGAACATGAGATACGATGGCGAGGGCAAGAAGTTACAATCCTCGTACAGGGGAAGGAATGACCCCCGCCTCAGCGTCGGCGTCATCTGCGCATATGCGGATCAGGCCAAGGAGATCAGGAAGCATAAGGGGGAATACAAGAACTTCAACCGCAGTCCCGACAGCCCATTCATGGTCAAGACCGTAGATGATTTCCAAGGTGATGAGCGCGACATAATTATCCTGTCCCTCGTAAGGTCCAGAGATTCGCAGTTCCTGTCTGATTACCGTCGCATAAACGTGGCAATTAGCAGGGCGAGACGCCTCCTCATCATCGTCGGTAACAAGACGGTGCTGGAACGCATGAGAGTGAACATGGATGGAAAGACTCGGAGGGTCTACAGTGAAATCCTCAGATCCATCGAAAGAAAGGACGGGATGAGGGTCGAGACAGACATAATCGGAGGTGAGTGATTTGTCCACGTTCGAAATCAAAATCGATATGCCCGTGTTCGAGCGGCCCTTCTCCGCATCATGCAGCCGTGTAGAAAAGCTGTCGGGAGTCCAGTACCTGCTGTTGAAAATCATCGGGACCCGGCCATTCCGGAGCAAATCCTGGAGAGACGTGATGGAAGTTCTAAGAATTCCGGAAGAAGTATACGAGAAGATATTTGAAAAAGATCTGGAGGAAATGGCCTCGTCCAAAGTCATAGAGATCAGCGGAGGGACGGACATCGACTCGGAGATCGGTAGCATGGATTTCACCCCCGTAGGGAGGCAAGCCTTCGACAAGGGTGTCATCGCTCAGCAAGTCGAGAACTTCAAAGGAAACGTGGCTTTCACGCCCTGGAGATCGAGCAAGAAATTCGCAAAATCAACGTCGAAGATATCCGATCCATCCAAGGGGCTCTCCGCTAAGTTCGCGGACATGTCTGTGGATCTTCTTGGGATGCAGGCTCATGTGGAGACCGAGAAGCATCTCTATGGGGTCACGGACAAGGAAGCGGAGGTGTTCGATATAAGGTTCGAGGGCAGCTGTCGCTTCGGGTCGATACCCGCGAGTTTGAAGCTCTCTCTTAACGAAAGGACTGGGGAATTCGAAGTCCTCAGCAATGACCTGGACGACGCCTTCCTCAAGAACAACTTCGAATCCGGGACATTGATTCAATCATTGCCAGATTCGGTATTTGAACCCAAGAAAGGAATGGAGGTCATGAGATGGAGGGATTCGGATCCCGACTGGGACAGTATGACGTTCTACATCCCGTACGATGTCAAACTGGAAGATAAGGATCTGGCGATACTCGATGGGAACTCGTGCAGATCCGAGAGGGATGTCACGTACAGCACGTTGGAGGGATGCGACATGGCTGTCATCAAGTCGAGCGGGCTCGGGTACGAGTATTGTTTCGTCAGGAGGCCCACGACGGTCACCGGACACGACGGTCAGGAAGAGTGCCGCGTCGCAGTGCGTCGCACCATCGGCAAGGAGGAGATCGACCGGTTGGTGGATCCGCTGGTCGAAGGGATCGACGTCTCAGATGCGAACGGTCTGGACAAAGCCATTCGCATATCAGAGATCGTGAAGAACGACGGCATGGCGCAGGACATCGCCAGGAAGCATCTCTTGAAGATCCCCGTACGCATCGCGATGAGGAATCTCGAAAAGCATTCCAAAAAGTCCTGGTTCAGGAAGATCCCCGACATCCTGGAGGAAGTTCTGAACGAGAAAAGCCTTGATGCCAGGGGGATCCTCGCGGAGATGCAGGGGGTCGGTGTCAAACTTCCCGGCCACGTGATCATCCAACGCCTGAAGACGGGGTCCGTGGAGGACGACGTCGTCACTGCGGATCTCCTATCCGCTGTATTGAAGACTCCGGAGTCAGCGATAACAGAGCTAGGCCTGAATGAGTACATCTCCGAATCCATCCTGGCGGGCAGGACCCGCGATTACAAGTCCGGAATCCTGGCCTCGGCCTCCAATGCGGCGAAATTGCTCCAGAAACTCAAAGACCTGTTTGGGATGGTATCGCTCTCCGACTACAGCTTCGACCTCGAATCCTACAGCACGGAAGACCATGGAACGATCTCAAGAGATATCTCCACATTCGGTTCGGACATAGACAAACTGAAGCCAGTCATCGGCAGGACCGAAGGATATCGGGAAATATCCGGATACAAAGAGTTCTTCCAGGGCGTCGGCGGGTTCTTCTCCGAGAGAAAAGGAGACCGCTCCTCAGGAATAGAACTAGGAGTGAGACTCGAGGAACTACTCCGGTCAATGGGATTGGAAGGCACCATGGACGAGATGCTCAAGGAGGCCCGGAATTCCGAGAAGATATCGGAGAACGATTACGGGCAACTGGATTCCCTAAGACAGTACAGGAACGCCTGCGCACACCAGGTCGAATTCGAGCCTGCTAGCAAGAAGAGCCTGAAAACTTGGACTTCGATGATCGGACGCATGGAGAACGAACTCAAAGGGGTCAGCCCATGAGTCATCAGGAAGAGGGCAGAATAGAGTACGCGGATGCATGCAGAGTAATGCTCGATCATGCCACGAAACGCATAGACGCCACAATAGAGACGATGTCCGCATTGATGGATGGCTCGTCGAACATCGTCGACGACGGCATCCGCGAAATGATGCGGTCCCTCATCGAGACGGCCAACAACGTCAAGAAGCAGATCGGGGAGGAGAGGTCCAAGTTCGGCTACGCGGCCTACGCTTCCGAAATAAGGACAACGCGCGAATTCCTCACGGTCGTGAACAGCGTCGTACTGAGGGCCAATGCTCTGAGCTCCGCCGTTTCGGAGGCGTACGAACGCGCCATTGAATCGGGGAGGGATCCAGAGCTCGAATCGAAGATATCTAGCGTCTCTGACAACGACCTGCGTCGCATGATGACACTCCTTTCCCGCAACCCGGCCCATTCAGACCTGGGGTTCGACGAATTGAGATCCTTGGCCGAATGCAGGTTGGATCCCTCGAAGAAGGTGAAGAGGCATCTTGTCACCGATACCGTCTCGGTTGTACGTCGGGAGATGGCCACCGAGAAGGTGGCCGAGGACACTATCGACACCGTGGTCGGCACATCGCCGGAAGTCAGTCCGTTAGAACTTATGGATGCAGCCACATCGGAGATAATGGATGAGAAGCTCCGCAGGTCCGCTGTGAAGGCCATAGTCGGATGCATAACGTCCAAGGGATTCGTTGTCAGAAGGGAGGACATCCGGCACATCAGGGAGAACGACACCGTCAAGATTACGGCCATGAAACCCGGCGGACAGAAAGCGGAGTTCTCCATCGATCTTCATGGGAAGTTCATCTACCATTTCCAGGGCTACGAAGGTTTGGCCTGCGAGAAGGACATCGGTCCAATGGAGGAGGATCTGGAGAAGATCTACGGAATCAGGCTCACTGACAAGAAGACGATATGGTCGAATCCCGACAGAGAGGGGACGCGGCATCACAACGAGATGAAGGTCAGGAGGAATCGAGAATGTCCATAACCAATGCATTCAACAGGATATCCCGCGAGGCCGGGATTAAGCGCGGGATAATCGTCGAGGGCAACGTGGGCGACGTGTATCTCATGGGCACGCAACTGTTCGGTATCAAAGACGCCCTCCGGAAGATCCTGTCCGATGCGGGATACACGGACATAGTTGTCTGGGATCGCATATCGGGCCTCCAAGGCGATACCGGAAGGCTCAAGCTCGTGGACGATCCGGACACGTCCGAGGGGGATGATTACGACCTGGGGGATATCGACATCCCGAAGACGGATGCATCGGGATCCTGCAGGGAGCCCGCCGACATGTTCGCGCTCGTGCATCGCACGATGTCCGACACATCCAGGCAGACCGCGTTCATCCTCGATTGGTCGGAATACCTGTTCAACGGGTCCGGCCAACTCGATGATTCAGACAGGAAATGTCTCACTCTGATCGGGGAGTCCCTCAGGGATACCGTTCCCCGCTACAACGCCCAGCACAGACAGTCCGTCGTGGTGATCGTGGCATCGAAGGCCTCGATGGTGCCTCTGCCGTTCTACTCCAACAACCCGGAGGTGTCCATCATCACGCTGTCCAAGCCGGATATGGACGAGCGCAGATCCATGTTGAAGAAGGTCTCGCCGGGATTCCGGCTGTCCGATGAGGATGACATCATCTCCAGCAAGAGGTTCGAGGACTACGTCGACATGCTGAACGATTTCACGGACAGGGAGATCATCCAACTGGCCAATATGTCCCGCGAGGAGAACGGTCTGACCTTCGACAAACTATTCTACCTCTTCAGGTACGGGGAGAAGGAGAACCCCTGGGAGAAGCTGGACCCCAACAAGGTCAGACGGATGAAGAGGACGCTGAAGGAAAGGGTCATAGGTCAGGACCAGACGGTCGACCATGTGTACGACACGATAGTCAAGGCATTCATGGGACTCACCGGGATGCACAAATCATCCAGCAGATCCATGCCCAAGGGGGTCTTCTTCTTCGTGGGCCCCACAGGAGTCGGGAAGACTGAGCTGTCCAAGGCATTGGCGAAGTTCCTGTTCGGGGACGATTCCGCCTGCATCAGGTTCGATATGAGCGAATACTCTCAGGAGAACAGCGATCAGAAGCTCATCGGCGCTCCGCCCGGCTACGTTGGATTCGAAGAGGGCGGACAGCTCACCAACGCGATCCGCGAGAAACCGTTCAGCGTCGTGCTGTTCGACGAGATCGAAAAGGCCGCCAAGCCCAATCCCCGCATCCTCGACATATTCCTGCAGATACTGGAGGACGGCAGGCTCACCGACAACCGCGGGGAGACCACATACTTCTCCGACACCGTGATAATATTCACGTCCAACCTCGGAGCCGCGGAGGTCCGCAACAGTGGCGACCGCGAGGCCGTGGCGGAGGAGTTCGTCAGAATCGTAAAGGATTACTTCGACAACGAGCTGAAGAGACCGGAGATCCTGGGGAGGATCGGTTACGAGAACATCGTGCCCTTCAACTTCATCGACGATCCGGACTTCGCCCGCAACATCCTGAAGTCCAAGATCGCCCCGGTCCAGGCAGGCATCAGGGAGAAATACGGCATAGATCTGAGGATCAGGAACGAACGCAGCTTCCAGGACTACGTCCTCGGAGCCGCGGACGTCTCCAAGGGCGGGAGGGATATCCTCAACGCGCTGGATTCGCGCCTGCTGACCCCACTGGCCATCTTCCTGTTCGAGAACTACGACGACATCCGTTCGATGCGCGATTCCGTGCTCTATGCGACTGTGGAGGACGATGGCCTCAGATTCAAGTTCGACTGAACCGATCTTCAACATCGCCTCGGTGAAGCTATGCACCGAGGCCCTGGGCCCATTCAGGAGGATGGCGATATGGTTCCAGGGATGCGACATCGGATGCCCCGGTTGTTGCAACCCCGAACTCCGGCCGATCGTCCGGCGGAACATCATATCGTTGAAGGAGCTGATCTCCGCCGCGGAGCACTCCAGGGATACGAACGGTGTCGAGGGAGTCACGTTCATCGGCGGGGAACCGACGATGCAGGAGGGATTGAAGGAGCTGGCCATGCGCCTGAGAGGATGCGGGCTGGGGACCATACTATTCACCGGAAGGAATATCGAAGACCTCCCGGGAGACCTGATCTCCGCCGTCGATCTGATCATAGACGGCAGGTATGTCCGTGAGGATGCGGACCTTGAGCGGACTCTCATAGGGTCACGCAATCAGCGGATTCTGGACATATCAGGAAGATATGCCCAGGATTTGGGCTGGTTCACGGACTCCCGCCGGTATTTCGTTGAAGTAGATGTGGATGGAGACGGTTTCCTGACGAACGGAAGTACGTTCCGAGGACAGATTCCAAAAGCTTCGAATAGGCATAGGTCGAGTAAGGACTCCCCCTCATAGGAGAGCCCTTGCTCGATTAATGCGTGCACTCGCTCTTCAGAAACTCACCAGTGCCCCATCGAGTTCTTCGCAGTGCTTGCACACGACCTTCTTCAGATTGTTCCTCTTGAGGAAAGGAGAGATGTCGATGTAACCGCTCGTGCAGTAGTATTCCCCTCCATCGCATCTGAAGAACAGTGCCTTGGTCTTCCTGCGGTCGATCCTCACAGTGTATTCTCCGTCCTCGAGACGCTCGTCGTGGAGGAGATTGTCGTCGATCCCCGTATCCTGCTCCACCTTCACGAGCTCCAGCTCCTTGCGCCCCAGCTCGGACAACTTGGACAGCTCCTCCTCCAGATGTTCGACCTTTGCGCGCAGGGCGGCGTTCTCCGCCTTGTACTTCTCCTTGACCTCGTTCTCGTAATCCTTGATCCGAGCGGCCGATATTTCGGACTTGAACGCCTCGGGATACTCCTTCATTATCGTGTCCACCAATTCCTTCTTCAATCCGGGATTGAGGCTGATGATGCCCTCCAGAGTCACCTCTGTCTTAATCAGCGCCCAGTACACATTCGACTTCGGATCCCTTGTCAAATAGCAGTAGTATGACCTGCCGAGCTCTGGAGTAGGGCCGTATTTGTCGTGGAATACCACCAGACCATGATACTTGCCCATCGGACCTCCCTTCTTGCCCACCTCATTGAATGTCACGATGGCTTCCTCTTCTCCGGAGTTGAAGCCGACGATGTCCCCGATGGTGCTCATGCCACCATCTCCCTACAGATCGGAAGGTCGTCGAGATAGGTGAAGTGGTCCGTCTCCTCGATGAGGCTCATGTTAGCGAAATCGGAGAATGCGGCGAACTCGATTTTCTTACCGGAAGCCTTGACGGAATCGATCACCGGGATGAAGTCGCCGTCGCCGCTTACGATCACAATCGTATCGCAACTGCTCCTGATTGCGGAAGTCACCACATCCGTGGCGAGCTGCACATCCACTCCGATCTGCTTGGTAGAATCCTTGCAACTTCCTCTGGGAATGATGATCCGTACCTTCTCGCGCTTGAGGTCGGCATGCAACTTCTTCTGTTCGGGATTGCTCTCCTTGATCTGGTCATAGGCGCGGATCACCGTGGTCTGACGTCCCTTCGCTAAACACTTGACCAAGCAACTGTAGTCCACAACGTCGCGCCCGACCGCAGACTCCACGTTCATGAGGTCTATGAAGACCTCGATTTTCTCATTCCTGTTCTGGGTGATGGCTGTCGTTTTTCTCACCATCACCACATACAACGCGTATGAATATATTGAAAATCATTTATCATAAATATGTTTATATTTAATTAAAGAAATGCATATTCAAGGATTCGTGTAGCATGGCGACCGTCAACGTACATATAATCGGCGTCGGGTTTGACCCCCAACCAATTATCAACATCCTCAGATCCAGTCTTCCCTGCGACAGAGTGCATCTTCTATGGAACGATAACGACGAAATTGCCTCATCTAAGAACAAAATAATCGAGACATTCGTCCTCAACGGATTCAGCGAGGAAGATATCATCGCCGAAGAGGTCGACGCGTATGATTTTCAAAAGATCCTCAACCATGTCATGCTCATATCGCAAATAGAGAAGAATCGCGCCGTCAAAGAGGGTACCAAGGTTCAATTCTTCATCAATATCACTCACGGAACGCGCCTGGTGTCGGGTGCGCTATGCACTGCCGCGATGATGATAGGGGCCCAGATGTACTATCTCAGAGTACAGGACGAGAATACGAACAACCTTTGCCTGGACGAACGGATTATCAGAATCCCCATCCCGAAGATTCCAGACATAGACAGGATGACCACCAAGAGACGCGAATTCCTGAAAATGGTCTGCGATAACACCGAGGGACCTATGGTCAGCGAACTGGCTGAAAAATTCGGCACCAAACAGAATGTCAACCAGTTCGTGAAATACTTCGAAGGCAACAACATGGTTGAACGCGTCCATGAGGGGAGATGCGTCAGAATCAGAGCCACGGAACTTGGAAAGATGGCATCAAATTGGCTGATAGTCGATCAGCAGCAGGACTGATTGAAATCCAGTCCAGGATGCGGGGCAACCCCGCATCCATCCCATCGTCAACTCTACGTCATTCTTTGGGAACAAACTCCCCTTACCGCTCTTTATATCACAACCTCCGCCCCGGTACGTCATCGAAACATGTTGTGCGTTGGCCAAATAGACGCTCGAACTGTTGTAAATTCACCACTATTTACGGTAAAAAAACGCGTTTTAATAGCCAGTCACTCGTCTATGGAGCGGAATACGCATGGGAACCAGACACGTGCACATAACTGGAGTCGGATACGATCCGAACCCGATCATCAAAGTGATGAGATCCGGGTTGGCGTGCGACCGCCTCCATCTCCTGTGGAACGATGACGGGGACGATCCCAGCAAGGAGAAGAGCATCAAGAGGTCCAAAGATGAGGTCATCGAAACTCTGAAAAGCTCTCTGTCAGAAGAAGGGGCGCTTTGCGAGCATGAGATTGATGTGTTCGACTACAAGGCCATCCTCGAGACCGTGATGCGCATCGCAGGGTTAGAGAAGAAATCGGCCGAAGAGGATGGGGTGAAGGTCGAGTTCCATATGAATATCACCCATGGAACGAGACTGGTCTCCGGGGCGCTGTGCACGGCATCCCTGATTCTGGGCGCGGAACTATACTACTTCAAAGAGCGGGACGAATCCACTAAGAACGCTCCGCTGGACGACCTCATCACCACGATTCCCACGCCCAACATCCCCGACGTCATGGAGATGACCCCCAAACGCCGCGAGTTCCTGAAGAGAATCTGCGAGGAACCGAACGGCAACGGAGTCATGTTCGGCGAACTGGCCACGGAGTTCAAGAGCAAACAGAACGCCAACCAGTTCGTCCGGTACTTCAAAGAGAACAAAATGGTCGTCGTCGTGAAAGAGGACGGGAACAAGAGCGTCAGGGTCGTCCCCACGGAGATCGGCATGATGGTCTCCGGATGGCTCATCTGACATCTCACTGCATCATCTGATCAAACGGCGGCTTTCAACCACACTCACTCTAAAAACATAGTAATTTCAAGATAGAAAGGAGGTCTTGATAACATAGCGAACAACAAAGTATTGCTGGCAGTCATCATAGTGGCGGTCGTCGCCATCGGCGGTGCCGCGTTCTTCCTGATGTCCGAAGGAAACGATTCCGATATCAGATACGAACTGAACGGAGGAACGAACTCCCCATCCAACCCTTCGAGCTACTCCGATACGGGAGTGACGTTGGCGGATCCTACGAGGGAAGCCTACACCTTCGACGGCTGGTATCTCGAATCCAACTTCATCAACAAGGTGACCGTCGTGAACAAGAGTTCCGAGAAAATCACCCTGTATGCGAAGTGGACGCCCATAACGTACAACATCTCTTATGTCCTACAGCTCAACGGCTGCGGGAACACCAACCCGGCAACAGGGAACGCTGAGAGCAAGATCACGCTCGAGCCCGCCGCGTATCCCTTCTACGAGTTCAGATCCTGGTACACGTCCGAGGACCTCTCCGAGAGTTCCGCGGTGAAGACCCTCAACGGAATCAGGGGCGACATCACCCTGTACGCCGGATGGAACGATCTCGCCGGCAAGAGTTTCGAATACGACCTGGAATTAGCAGGGGTCGTATCCGTATTCGGCGATGCGACCTTCACCCTCCATTCGTACGACGGTGAGAAGTACCTCATAGAGAGCAAGATGTATCTGAGCACCCACGGTCTCGCCGGACCCGACGCCCTATCGGGGTACGAATCCGATTGGGAGGATGACATCATCGACGATTGTGAATACCTAGGGACGAAGACTGTTAGTACGATAGACGGTTCCAAGACTCTGAGCATCTACAAGTCGGATGATGGAACGTCCACGGTCTACACCGACAGCGCCGGCACCCCGTACCTCATAGAAATGATGGAAAATGGGATGGAGATATCATTCACTCTCAGCAAGACGAAAAAGGTCGATACGGACGATACCGCCACAATCAGGATCATCACCGGTTCCGGGGTCTCTTCGGTGTCCGGAGCCGGAACGTACAAGGTCGGAGATACCGCGACCATATCCGTCGGAGGGATCTCAGGGTCTTACAGAGGCATATCCTACGACGGCGTCTCCGTGTTCACGGAGAGCCGCACTCTGACGGTGGCGGTCTGCGGGGACCGCACCTTCTACGCACTCTGCGATAACGAATACGGACTATCGGCTCCCGCGGAGATCTCCAACGTCTCGTGGGTCGTCAGGGATGATGCAAACATGAGCATCCTGGCGGAGAGCAACAGAAACCCCTGCGTCGTCAAGCTCACCGCCGACAGATCCTGCACCGCGACCGTCACCGGGACGGACTCGAACGGGAAGTCGTACTCCTATGAGACCGACATCCTGACCGGATCGTATTACTCCAAGACGTACAAGTGGACATACAACGGAACCCCGTATTCCTTCGAATCGAGAGGTAGCCTTCTGGCGTACCAGGAGTACAAGCATACTGACGAGGGTCAGCGCCACCAGAAGTCGGGGGATGGCACGTGGAACACGCACTTCGTCACCTACGAGGATGGGTTCATCGTCGATCTGGCTAAGTTCCTGAATAAGAACCTGTCTGGTCTGAGCGAGAAGGACAAAGCCAATTGCGTCCTCAAATTCGTACAGATCTGCATCCCGTACGCATATGATGAGGACACCAAGGGCGCGAGCGAGTACTGGAAGTATCCGATCGAGACCCTGTACGACGGCAAGGGGGATTGCGAGGATACCGCCATCCTGTATGCCGCGATAATGAAGGCCATGGGGTACAAGGTCGCGATCATAATCTACGACGACCATGTCGCCACAGGGGTCCATCTGACCAATGGCAGCGGTACATACTACGAGAAGAACGGCGTCAATTACTACTACTGCGAGACCACGAACTCCAGCTGGTCGATCGGCCAGATCCCCGACGGACGCGACACGGCGTACGTCTACGTCGTGAACTGATCGAAACGATCGGACGGGGCCGTCACGGCCCTGCCCGATCCCTTTACCGTTTCTCAGCGGCGCTTGAAGAACGACTTCATCAGACCGCGGACGACCCTCGGACCGTTGGACCATATGGAACCGGCGT
>CAVKKO010000039.1:0-15380 GCA_963656905.1 Bacteroidaceae bacterium
GTACTCGAACGAGCGGTACCTGTACGGGGTGCGCTCCTTCGGAAGGACCGAGTTCCCGTCTTTGTCCTTCATCTTGGTGGAGCGGACGAATGCCGCGTTCACCCTGCGCGATACTTCCTGCAGCACATCGGAATGGACGCTCCTGAGCTCCGGATGCTCGTTCTTCAGCATAGTGATGCGCTTGTTCAGGTCGAACACGGACGGGACCTTGCCCGTCTCAAGGAATATGCTGGTTCCCTCTTCCAAGAGCAGGTTCCAGAGCATCATGCATACGTCGAGGGTCTCGCATAGCCTGCGCTGCTGCTTCTTGTTCGGGCGGAGCCTCAGCGTCACGGTTATGCAGGACATCAGTAGTAGTTGCGCGCTCTCAGGCTATAAAGGTTGTGCGGAGAGTTCCACTCGCGGCCTGCCCGGCAGCCGATCAAAGGTCACCAACTTTCTGCTCACCTAGCCCGGGTCATTTTCATCCTGCCTTCGAGGTACTCGGGCATCTCCACCAGGCGGTACTTCGGATTGCCGCTCAGACTGTCCTCCATAGGTTCGGTGCTCTTTTCGGCCATATAGCTGAGGAACTCCGGATCGGTGTCGGGATCACGACCTTCTGCAATCATCCTGCTGACGAGATCATACTCGTATCGGGCAGCATCCCCAGTTGCCGCTTCATCGGCCGGATCGTCGTTATATCTCTTCTTCCAGAACCTCATGGAGGTGCCTGCATCCGCGGCTACTTATCCGCTGCGGCCGCACGCTCGGCGCTTCCATGCTTCGCCCATGATAAGGTTCTGCTGAGTGGACGTATATACCTCCTAAGCGAGATTCATGTCCAGCGATAGAATGGATTCCGACAAGGTCGAGGGGTTCCGCAGGAACATACCCGAGTTCAGGGAAGCGGAGAGGAGATTCTTCTCCGGAGAGATGTCCGCGAAGGACTACAAGGGGATATCCGGCAGGTTCGGCAGCTATGCCCAGAAAGGCGGCGAGCGCGGCATGATCAGGCTCCGCATGTGCGGCGGCCACATGGACAAGGACAAGCTGGACTTCATCGTGAGGACGGTGAAGGAGCACGGGGTCCGCAGGATCCACACCACCACCTGCGAGACCGTCCAGCTCCACGACCTGACCGGCGACGAGATCGCCGACATCATGGATGCGGCATTGGACCATGGGATCATCACTCAGGGCGGAGGCGGGGACAACCCGCGCAACGTGTCCGCGACGTCCCTGTCGGGAGTGGATCTGGAGGAGTACTTCGATGTGTACCCTTACGCCAAGGCCGCCGAGGAGCATCTGCTCGGCATGATGGGCACCGTGAAGCTCCCGAGGAAGCTGAAGGTCACGTTCTCGAGCTCCCCGTCCAACGAGACCCATGCCACGTTCAGGGACCTGGGGTTCGCCGCCACTCCTGAGGGGAAGTTCGACGTCTGGAGCGCCGGAGGCCTCGGGAACAACCCGAGGATGGGGTGCCTGATAGCGTCCGGGACCGACCCGTCTGATGTGCTGTACTATGTCAGCGCCATGGTGGACACCTTCGTCCAGCACGGGAACTACGAGGACAGGAAGCGCGCACGCACCAGGTACATGAAGGACGACATGGGCGAGGAGGCCTACAGGCAGGCGTTCCTGTCCAACTACGAGCGCCTCAAGAAGGCCGGCGGGCTGGAGATGCATCTCAGCATGCCCGTGTTCCCTGTGAAAGAGGACATCCCCGAGTCCGGAGAGCGCATATTCCCGCAGAAGCAGAAGGGCCTGTACTACGTCGCCTACCATCCGGTCGGAGGGGACGTCTCTCCCGAGGCTCTGGAGAGGATATCCGAGACGATCCGCGGAATGGACGGGGCGGAGCTCCGCATCTCGCCGGATTCGACCATATACATAATCAATCTGAGCGGGCCCGAGGCCGAGAAGGTCAGGGACGTCACGTCGGATGGCGCCTCGACCCTGTTCGAGACTTCCGTGTCCTGCATCGGCGGCACCGTCTGCCAGCTGGGCCTCAGGGATTCCAACGGCCTGCTGAAGAGGATGATCTCGGCTGTGAAGGAAGCAGGCATCCCCGACGGGTGCCTTCCGAGGTTCCGCATCTCTGGGTGCACTTCGTCCTGCGGCTGCCATCAGGTCGGTTCCATAGGCCTTCAGGGAGCGTCCGAAGCGGTGGACGGCAAGAGCGTCCCGGTGTTCAAGATGACCGTCAACGGATGCGGGCTCCAGGGGAGCGAGAGGTTCGGAGATGAGGTCGGGTCTATTCCCGAGGACAGGGTCCCTGAGATGGCCGTTGATATCGGAAGGGCGGTGCAGAAGAGCGGGAAGACATTCGATGCATGGCTGTCCGAAGGCGGGGAGTTCGACGCGATAGTGTCGAAGTACTCTGTCTGAAGTTGTTCTGAAACTGCAAAGCCATGGGGCCCGGGACATCCGGGCCCCATGGGAGATCATGATTTGGAATCGTCGGACCTGATCTTCCGGCGCATGATCTTCCCGGATGTGGATTTGGGAAGAGCATCTACGAACTCGATGGTCCTGGGGTACTTGTACGGGGCGGTCTCCTTCTTGACGTAGTTCTGGAGCTCGGACTTCAGCTCGTCCGTGCCCTCGAACCCCTGCCTGAGGACGATGGTGGCCTTGACCAGCTGCCCCCTTACCGGGTCGGGCACGCCGGTGATGGCGCACTCCAGCACGGCCGGATGATGCATCAGCACGCTCTCGATCTCGAAGGGGCTGATCCTGTATCCGGAGGACTTGATGATGTCGTCGTTCCTCCCGACGTACCAGAAGTATCCGTCCTCGTCTTTCCATGCGACATCGCCGGTGTGATGGACCATCTCCTCCTTCAGGATACGGTTGCCCTCGTCGTTGGCAAGGTATCCGACGGTGATCCCGGGCTCCCTGTGCCAAAGGCGTACGATTATCTCCCCGTCCACTCCGGGCGGGACGCTGTTGCCTTCGGGATCCACCAGATCGACGTCGAACAGCGGAGAGGGCACTCCCATGGAACCGGGCTTGGGCTCCATTCCGTCCCATGTCCCCACGATCGGAGGCGTCTCGGTCTGTCCGAAGGCCTCCATGAGCTTCAGGCCGGTGGCCTCGTACCATTTCTTGAATGTGTCCGGGCTCAGGGCCTCTCCGGCGATGCCGGTGTGGGTCAGCGAGGACAGGTCATGCCCTTCGACTCCCGCGTTCAGGAACATCCTGAACATGGTCGGCGGGCTGCAGAGCGTGGTGATGCGGTGCTTCTCGATCATGTCCATGATGTCGGAGGGTTCGAACTTCTCGAACTCGTAGACGAATATCCCGCCCTCCATCATCCAAGGGGCGTACAGCTTCCCCCAGGCGCATTTGATCCATCCGGTGTCCGCGATGGTGAAGTGCAGCCCGTCGGGGTTCACGCAGTACCAGTTCTTGGCGGTGACGATGTGCGCCAGAGGATAGGAGAAGTCGTGCTGGACCATCTTGGGGTTGCCTGCGGTCCCCGATGTGAAGTACATCAGCATGATCTCGTCGGACCTGTTGGGCACCCTTGTCCATTCTTCGGGAGCGGATTCCACTCCAGCGTCGAAATCTATCCATCCGTCCCTCTTCCCGTTCAGGATGAACTTCTTCTCCAGCGTGGGGATGTTCTCCGAGATGTCCACCTGATCGGCGATGTCGCATGTCGTGGTGCATATGCACGCTTTGATCCCTGCGGCGGCGACCCTGTACTCGATGTCGTGCTTCCTCAGCATGAAGGTGGCCGGGACCATGACCGCTCCGATCTTGTGGAGGGCGATGGAGAGATACCAGAACTGGAAGCTGTGCTTCACCACCACCAGGACATAATCTCCTTTGGAGATGCCCTGGGACGACAGGAAGTTGGCCGTCTTGTCGGACAGGCGCTTGATGTCGCCGAATGTGAACGTCCTCTCGGCGCCGGTGATGCTGCACCACTGCAACGCCCTCCTGTCGGGCTCCGCCATCGCGATCCTGTCCACGACATCGTATGCGAAGTTGAAATCGGACGGGACGTCGAGATGGGCGCGGGTGACGATGCCCTTGTCGTTCTTGACCTCTCTGAGGTAGTCCTTGTACAACCCTATCAATCGGAACCCTCCTTCTTCAGGACGATCGCCAGGAACGTGCATCCCTCGGGAGACGTGGCAATCATCCCGTGCCCCTTCCCGGAATCGTAGTACAGGGTGTCCCCCGGGCCCACGTCCACGGTCCTCCCCTCGTGGGAGAACTTCAGCGTCCCGGACAGGATGTAGTCGAACTCCTGGCCCTCGTGATGGGACAGGTGGATCTCCTTGCCCTGCTCCTCCTCGATGTAAGGCGCGTTGACAAGGAAGGGCTCGGCCATCTTCCCCTTGAAAGTGGCGGCCAGATGGTAGTAGTTGAACCCGGCCCTCCTCTTTATCGGCAGGCCGGTGCCCGCCTTGGTGATCGTGAAATCCGTGAGATGCGGGTTGCTGCCCGTGACGATCTCGATCATGTCGACCCCCAGCTTCTCGGCGCATTTGAACAGGAACGTGAATCCGAAGTCCTGCTCGCCGGATTCCAGCGCGATGTACTCTTCTTCGGTCACGCCGGTGCTTTCTGCCATCTCGGCCGTCTCGAATCCGCAGATCTCACGGAGAGCGCGGATCCTCTCTGCAATCTCTGGGATGCGGGGGTCCATGGTATCTGTGATTCTAGCCGGGGATTTATCCGTTTCCACGCGCGCGCCCGTGTCATGCTTATCTACGTGCATGCTTTCATCCTGCATCGGAGGGACCGGCATGGACGAGTTCACGGAGAAGGAGTGCAGGATCGTTCTGTTGGCATGCTGCATCGCGGGCTTCATAACGCCTCTGATAAGCACGATGATGAACCTGTCGCTTCTGAACATCGGCAACGAGTTCGGTGTCGGGTCCCATCAGCAGGCCTACGTGAACACCGCGTTCCTGCTGTCGTCCGTGGTCTTCATGGTCCCCATGGCGAAGGTCGGGGACATCTACGGGAAGAAGAGGGTGTTCCTGTTGGGAAACATCGTCTTGGCGACGGTGTGCCTGATAGCGCCGTTCTCGCCGTCGTTCCCGTTCTTGATCATCTGCAGGATCGCCATGGGCTTCGGCTCCGCCTCGCTGGTGACCACCAGCATAGCGATGATAACGGACGTCTTCCCGTCCAGCGAGAGGGGAGGGGCCATAGGGTTCCAGACTATGTGCGTCTACATAGGATTGGCAGCAGGACCTCCTCTCGGAGGGCTTCTGAACGATGCCTTCGGATGGCACAGCCTGTTCTTCGTGATAATCCCGATCGCAGTCCTTGCCATGTTCCTGATGTCCCGCTTCAAGCACGAGATAGTCGCGGATCCCGGGGCGGCAATGGACTGGAAATGCTCGGTGCTGTACGGGATGGCCATCGCGCTCACCATGGGCGGGGTCATCAACATGCCCCAGGCCTGGGCGTTCGCCATGGTAGCCGTGGGGCTGGTGCTGCTGGTCATGTTCATCCGCTCCCAGTCGGGGAAGGAGGACCCTTTGCTGAAGGTGAGCCTGTTCAGGCACAGGGTGTTCGCCGGATCCTGCATAACCGCGTTCCTGAACTATGCCTCGTCGTACTCCATCTCGTTCTTCATGGCCCTGTACCTGCAGAGCATAGGAGAGCTGACGGCCACTGAGGCCGGGATGCTGATGCTCATCCAGCCCGGGATCCAGGCTGTCGGCACGCCGTACTTCGGCAGGATGTCCGACAAGATATCGGAGAAGAGGCTGCTCCCCACGCTGGGGATGCTCATCTCCGCATGCGGGATAGCGATGATCCTGTTTTACGGCAAGACCGCCGACTTCACGCTTATAATAGCGACGATGGTCGTCGTGGGGCTCGGGTTCTCCATGTTCGCCGCACCGAACACATCAATAATCATGGGCTCCGTGGACCGCACCGAGACAGGGGAGGCATCCGCCATGGTGGCGGTCATGAGGCAGACCGGGATGATGGTTAGCATGGGGGTTGCCATGCTGTTCATATCGGTGATCATGGGGAGCATGGACAACCTGTCCCCTGAGACCTACGACTCCTTCCTGGAGGTCATGAGGTGGTCGTTCATCCTGTGCATCGCCATGTGCCTTGCCGGGGCATGCATGTCCGTCATGAGAGGGTCCGGGGACGCACCGGGCAATCATGTCCGGTAATTCATATAAACAACGACGGAATCCCGTGATGCATGTCGAAAACGGCTGACGACAACTTCGAGTTCCAGAAGGTCATCGTCGTCCTGGGCTTCTCACTGATGGCGATAAAGTTCGTCGCCTACGGGCTCACAGGGTCGGTCGCCATCCTGACGGATGCCACGGAATCGATCGTCAATGTCGTTGCCGCATGCATAGGGATGTACGCGCTGTACCTTTCTGCGCAGCCCCCGGACCGTTCCCACCCTTTCGGGCACGGGAAGATCGAGATTATATCGTCGGCCATCGAAGGGACGATGATCATCATCGCCGGCGGACTGATCATCCTCGAATCCATCAACTCGTTCCTCAACCCCGGCGAGATCCAGCAGCTGGACATCGGTCTGGTCCTGGTGGCGCTGGCGGCCGTCGCCAACTACGTTGTCGGCAGGATGGCCATAAGGAAGGGCCGCAAGAACCGCTCTCCTGCGCTGGAAGCGAGCGGGAAGCACCTGTGCTCGGACACCTATTCTTCCATCGGGATCCTCATCGGGCTGCTGGTCGTCTATGTGGCGCAGTCCATGGGCCACGACATGAGATGGCTGGACTCCAGCATCGCCGTTGTGTTCGGCATCATAATCATGGTCACGGGGGTAGGCGTGCTCAAGAAGTCTGCCGAGGACACCATGGACCACGCGGACGAATCGCTCCTCGGAGACGTGTCCGCCCTTATATGCGAGTACAGGCACGATGACTGGATCGACGTGTTCAACCTCCGTCTGATCAAGTACGGCCCCAAGATCTACATCGACATGAAGATCGTCCTGCCCAGGTCCATGACCATCGAGCAGGAGGACATGGAGCTCCGCGAGGTCAACGAGGCCGTCAGGGCCAAGTTCGGAGACAACGTTGAGATGTCCATCACGGCCGTGCCCTGCAGGGACTTCGACTGCGCCCACTGCGAGAGGAACTGCTTCGAGAGGGGAGCCGAGTTCGTGTCCCTGATGGACTGGAACTCCAGGATGCTCTGCTACGGCAAGCCCCATTGCTGCGGGGAGCTGGTGAAGATCGACGAGGACAGCTGAGCCTGTCAGATACTACTATTATCCATGCCGTGGATTACGGCACGATGGCTCAGATTGAAGTTCCCAAGGAGGTCGCCGACGCAGGCGTCTCCGATTGGTTCCAGGCCCTGAACGATCCGGACAAGGTCAAGGTCCGCAGGTATCTACAGGGCATCGACACGTCGTCGGTCCAGGCCTTCGTCACCGAGCTCATGCGCAGGTGCACCGAGGACCATAACTACAAGCTCTCCGTGTCAGTCGGGAGCTTCGCCAGGCAGACCGACCTGGACGATTACAGCAGGTTCCTTGTGAACGAGGCGTACATCGAGGGCCTTTTCGGCGCCGAGCGCTTCGACGAGGCCAAGGAGGCATGCTGCGAGAACCTGGACCTGTACCCTGCGGTGAAGGACAGGTTCATAGCCGACAACGGTGGAGAGCTGCCTAAGCTGGTGTCCTGCCGCAACAGGCTGGTGGACATCGCCATCGGTGTGGAATCTCAGTACGACTCCGCCGACGAGATCCTCTCTGCGTTCGTGGATCTGGGGCTCCTGGACGAGGAGGAGAAGGCGTACAGGATGCAGAGCATCAAGATCCACAGGATGCAGAAGACCTTCGACAACGTCTTCAACTACTGTCCGAAGCAATGACGTCTTTCCATGGGACCATCGGGATCACGTCTATCGCCGGCTCTTCGTAAGGGTGGACGTCCCTGATGGCCCCCACCGCCGCGGCCAGGTCCTTCTCGGCCACGGCGAACTCCAGTCTGTACTCCTCGGCAGTCTCTATCCTTCCGGGCGCGCCTAGGAACGGATCCGATTCCTCCAGAGGCCTCCACGTGCCCGTGATCGGCCAATATGAGAACACGCGGTCGTATCCGGGATAGAGCGGCTCTATGCGCTCAGTGATACGGTCCATCATCTCCTCGAGGAACTCCCTCGGGACGGATGTGGCGACCTTATAGGCCCTTGCTTCCATTTCCGGGGCCTCCGCGGGCATCGACCTCGGATATTATCCTGTCGATCCCTGCTATGCGCTCGGGGATGTTGGCGGTCATCTCTGCCGCACCCTTCTTGAGGAACGAGACGCTGGCGATGGTGGCGATGAACGATATCGGAGGGACAACGTAGAGCATCCCTGCGAAGATCCCTGTGGCCTTCTTCAGGTCGTTGATGCTGTTGATCTTCTCTATGAGATGGTCGTTGGGGACGTTCTTGAGCTTCCCGAGAAGCGATTTGTAGAGGAGCTTCTGCCCTCCCAATACGACGTCCACGCTCCATTGGACCTGCCCGAACACAGGGGCGGGCTTCCCGCAGGCCTTGGTGGTCTTGGACAGCACTGCCTTCCTGAAGTCCTCGGCAGTGGTCCCGGGGAACTCGGTCCAGTTGTATCCCGTGGTGTATATCGAGTGCGCATCGCTCCCTGAGATGTCGGCCCACCTTCCCGGATAGCGGTCCATGACGAGCCTGGCGAACATGTTGCTGTAGGCGTCCGGATGCCCTCCGTTGATGGTCTCGAACCCGTCCAGGTCGATCTCCAGGACCTTCTCCTGGAGCCCCGGGACGTGGAAGCTGAACGGATGTGGGGCGATGGTTAGGCCGCCCTGCTCGCGGATTATGTCAACGGTCTCCTCCACGGACAGCATGTCGGGGACCCTCTCTGTGAGGAAAAGCCCGATGATCTCGCCGTCCATGGTGGTGACCTCCTCTCCGACGACCACTTCGATGTCGTCGAACTGCCTGGCGTACTTCTCGGCGATGAACGCGCCGGCGGTCTCGTCATGGTCGGTTATGCAGAGCACGTCCATGCCGTTCGCCCTGGCCTTGTCCACCTGCGTCGCAGGCAGGGCCACGGACTCCGGGAACTTCATCGCGCCGAGCTTGTTGAATCCCGAGTACTCGGTGTGGACATGGGTGTCTGCTCTTCCCATGCCGGGTCATTCAGCGATTAGGTTATTGAAGGTTACGGAATCCCTAACGATTCATAATGGGTGAATAGGGGGATGGATCCCCCTTGGTTTCATTCCCTGTCCTTCCGGTCAAGGTCGTTGCCGTCGTCGTCGAGGGTCCTGCCTTCGACTCCGCGGACATCGTCGATGCTGTGGTCCACTCCTTTCTGGACCACTTCGCCTTTCGCCGCATAGTATGCGACCGCGAGGAAGGCATACGCTACATACGCTATGATGCATACGAGCACCAGCACGACCGCCACGATCGCTATGACGTTCACCGCTTCCTCGAGGAAGCCCGGCTGCGTGAAGGCCCATCCCAGCGTCGCGATGATAGCGACCGCCAGCACGGCGATGGCCAGCAGGCCTGCCGCGGACTTCCCGGTGCCCTTCTTCTCAGTGTGCATTCCCTTGTCTTCCATTGTTGCCACCTCTCAGCTGGAGCTCTGCGGCATGTACGGGTACAGCGACATGGCCAGGTCTCCCAGGGTCATGGACTGCAGCACCACCCTCCCGGGCCCGGTCAGGGTGGTGACGAACAGCCCCTCGCCGCTGAACAGCGCGTTCTTCAGGCCGCCTACCGAGGTTATGTCGTAGCTCACGGTGTCCTGCCATGCTACCGCATGGGACGTGGAGACCTTGAGCACCTCTCCGGGCGCCAGGTCCTTCACCACGAAGTCCCCGCATCCGCAGATGAACACGATCCCCGTTCCGGAGACCTTCTGGAGGATCAGACCCTCGCCGCCGAACAGGGCGGAGGAGAGCTTCTTCTGCATCGCCAGTTCCAGCTCCACGTTGTCGTCGGATGCCAGGTAGCCGGTCTTCTGGAGGAACCAGGACCCTTTCGACGTGTCGATGTCCATGATCTTCCCGGGTGCAGGATGGGCGAGGCCGACCACTCCGCGGCCCTCGGACCTGTACTGGATGAGGAACAACGACGCTCCGGTCAGGGACCTCTTGATGCTGCCCCAGACGCCCTGCTTTGCTTTCGCTTCCATGGTGACGTTGCCGGTCATGTAGGACATGGCGCCGGCCACGGAGTTCAGGATCTCCCCCTGCTCGATTTCGACGTTGAGCATCTGCAGGTTGTCGCCCGTGATAGAGTACTTCATATGAGCAGGACCGCAGAACGGCTTTGATAAATGTGGCGGTCCGGGGCTCGCAAATCGCGTTCCATCCCGCATGACAGGGGAAAATAGGAGCGGGGGCAGGGGGTCCCCTGCGCCCTGCTCATGCGTAATAGTATTCGCCCTTGGACTTCTGCTCGCGGTCCAGCCTGGACCCGGTCTTGTTGATCCTGGGCCTGTGTGTGTCGGCATCCCTGCGGAAGGTGATGTCCACAGCCGAGAGGAACTTGTTCATCCCGTCCCTCATGTCGAAGGGCCCGTCTCCCACACCGTGGTGGCCGGGGTCTCCTCCGAACACCATCATGGAGTCGGAGACCATGTCGAGGAAGTAGATGTCGTGGTCGACTATCATGGCGCTGCGGCCGGTCTTCTCCATCATGCGCCTGATCGTCTTGGCCGCGTTCATTCTCTGGTTGGAGTCCAGGTACGCGGAGGGCTCGTCGAACAGGTAGATGTCGGCTTCCGTCGCGAGGCACAGCGTTATCGCCACGCGCTGGAGCTCTCCTCCGGACAGGTTCCCGACCTTCTTGTCCATCAGGTACTTGATCCCCAGGGGCTCGATGACCTCTCCGTTGAAGAACCCGGACGTCACGGTCTCGTATGCCTTGGCGTACAGCAGGTCCTGGACGGTGCCGTCGTAGTCCCCGGTGATGTACTGGGGCTTGTAGGACACCTTGACCTTGCCGTCCATCTCTCCGGAATCCGCTTCGATCACGCCGGCGAGGATCTTCACGAAGGTGGTCTTACCGGTGGCGTTCGGCCCCACGATACCGACGGACTCCCCGATCTTCACCGCTCCGCCGGAGATGTCCAGCTTGAACTCGCCGAAGTCCTTGGTCAGGCTGGAGAACGAGATCAGGTCGGCGGTCTGCCAGTCGCCCCTGGGAGGGGACGCCTCGAACTCGATGGGCCTGTCCCTGAACCTTATGTTCTCCTCGGGCAGGTACCCGTCTAGGTAGACGTTGATGGCGGTCCTGACCTGTCTGGCCAGGGTGAAGACTCCGTACGCCCCCTCGGTACCGTAGACGACGTTGACGTTGTCCGCGAGGAAGTCCAGTATGGCGAGGTCGTGCTCGATGACCATGACCTGCTTCTCCTCGCTGAGCTGCTTGATGAGGCGGGCCATCTTGACCCTCTGGTAGATGTCCAGGTAGGATGTGGGCTCGTCGAAGAAGTACACGTCGGCGTCCTTCATCATGGTCGCGGCCATGGCCAGGCGCTGCAGCTCTCCCCCGGACAGCTTGGACAGCTCCCTGTCCAGGACCTCCTGGAGGTCGAAGAGCTCCGCGGCCTCGTCCACGGTCATGCGGTCCTGGACCTTGGACAGGAGGTCCCTCACGACCCCCTTGACGCTCATGGGGAGCTTGTCGACGTACTGCGGCTTGATGGCGGTCCTGACCTTCCCGGCGTAGACGTTCTCCAGGTAGTCGTGGAGCTCGGTCCCAGCGAAGTGCTTGAGGACATCCTCCTTGGACGGAGGGTCGTCGTAATGCCCCAGGTTGGGGACCTCGGTGCCGGACAGGATCTTGATCGCGGTGGTCTTTCCGATACCGTTCGGTCCGAGGATACCGGTGACAAGCCCCTTCTTGGGGACGGGCAGCCTGTACAGGCGGAAGGAGTTCTCGCCGTACTGGTGGATCATCTCCTCCTTCAGCTCGTCGGCCAGGCCGATGATCTTCACGGCCTCGAACTGGCATTTGTTGACGCAGATGCCGCACCCCTGGCAGAGGGTCTCGGAGATGATGGGCTTGCCCCTCTCCCCGAAGGTGACGCACTCCACTCCTGTCCTGTTGAGGGGACAGAACTTGGCGCACTCCTGGTTGCATTTCTTGTTCTGGCATCTGTCGTTCAGCACTGCCGCGATCCGCATGGTCGGTTCGCATCCGGTACTTTGATTTAAAGAGTGCGGACGGGATATGCCCTGCGACAAGGAGGCTGAACGCGCCATGGACGGAGGGACCGCAGGGACCAAGCTGCTCAGAGGGGACCAGAGGAAGGCTGTGCTGGCCCTGGCCGGCCCCATAGCCGTGGCCCTCCTGGTCCAACAGGCGAACAACATCGTCGACAGCCTGTGGGTCAGCGGGCTGGGGGCGGGGCCTCTGGCGGCGATCGGGGCGATATATCCGGTTTACTGCGTCCTGATAGGCATAGGGAACGGCCTCGGGGTCGGGGCTTCCGCGGCCATAGCCAAGAGCATCGGGTTCGGGAAGAAGGAGGACGCGGTGGGGTCTGCCGCCCAGGCGCTCATCATCGCGGCGGTCGTCTCGATAGCCGCCACCATAATCCTGATGCCCACAGCGGGGCCTCTGGCGGAGGCCATCGGCGCCGGCGACGTGAAAGGGGACTGCCTGGCATACGCCCATCCGATCTACCTGTGCTCGTTTCTTATCATCCTGAGCGGGGTCCTGTCAGGGATGCTCCGCGGAGAGGGCAACGCCAAGCGCTCCATGGCCATACAGGTGGCTGGGGCGGTGACCAACATCATCCTGGATCCGATTCTGATCTACGGCCTGGACATGGGCGTCGCCGGAGCCGCGTGGGCCACCTGCATAGCGTTCGCCGTGTCCTGTTCCATGGGCCTGTACTGGTACGTCACCGGCAAGGGCATGTTCGTGCGCCTGGGCAGGAAGGACTTCAGGCCCGACCGCAGGCTGCAGAGGATGATCCTCGCCGTGGGCACGCCCGAGGCCATCGAGCTGTCTGTCATGAACTTCTTCAACCTGGTCCTGTACACGTTCGTCACCACGTGCGGAGGCACCGAGGCGCTGTCCATCTACGCCACATCGTGGAGGGTCGCCTACGTCCTGATGGTCCCCGCTCAGGCTGTGGGCGGGGCGATGGTGGCCGCATGCTCCAGCGAGTACGCCATGGGCCGCAACGACATGGTCCGGGACGCCTTCCGCTTCTCGCTGAAGGTCTCCATACTGACCATGGCCTGCCTGGCGGTCATCCTGATCGTGGCGGCCGGCCCGATAGCGACGGTGTTCACCCATGCCGACGACATGTGGCATCTGCAGGGGGAGATGGCAAAGCTGCTCCGCGTGATGGCGGTGTTCCTGCCGGTGATGTCCATGGTCTACACGGGATCGTCTTTGATGCAGGCCCTCGACAGCGCCAAGGGCGCGATGTTCAACAGCCTCGGGAGGAACCTCCTTCTGGTGGCGCTCTTCGCCGCCGCCACGGCCCTTGCCGGGACCCTTGACTCCCTCTGGCTGGCTCTGGCCGTCGGAGAGGTCACCGGCGGTCTCATGATGGCCGCCCATGCGCTCACCGTGCTGAGGTTCAAGTGTCCTGTGGGGCCTGCCAAGGCGGCGGGGCCAGGGCGTCACGGATGAACGTACTGCCCGTGCTTCTCCGTCTTCTTCCCGTACTGGATGGCGAACCTGGGGCAGCGGTGAAGACAGGACAGGCACATGATGCACCTATCTTCGGTCCAGACGGGCCTCTTGTCGCGGATCTCGATGACCGATGCCGGGCAGCGCTTGGCGCAGAGGCCGCACCCTATGCAAGAATCCTCGACATGGAAGTTCTCGGTCAGCCTGGCCGTTTCGTACTTGCCGTTGAAGCGCCTGGTCAGACATGCGGGGGTCCTCCTTCTCATGAAGTCTCCGCAGCGGCGGTCGCGGACCATCGAGACGAGGTCGTCGATCTGTTCTTCCGCCTTCTCGTTGATGCGGGCCACCTTCTCCTTGTCGCTCAGGTCGAAGATGGGCGTCCAGGTGTCCGGCATCTTCACGCAGGCCCTTGCGGACAAGGACAGTCCGTTCTTCCCGAGGATCTCCTCAGCCTGCTCGGCCGTCCTCCCGGGCGTGGTGCCGTAGGTGGCAGCGAACCACAGGTACTCCGGCCGGCAGTCGAATGCCAGCTCCGCGATGAAATCGCGGACGTTGGCCGGAAGGCCCCAGAAGTAGGTCGGAGTGACGATGCCCACAGCGCCGGACCCGTCGAACGGCCCGGCCGGGCGGTCCGCTATCGAGACGGCCTCGTCCCCGGTGGCTTCCGCCACGCGGCGTGCCACGTGCTCCGTGTTCCCTGTCGCTGAGAAGTAGAAAATCATGCATCATCGCCTCCTTGCACGGCAGGCACAATCCAGTCCGCTTTATATGGCCTCCTGTCAGGCCTTCGGGTCTTTGCGAAGGGCATACCGCAGCAATCCAGGGGCGGAGAGCCTGCTGAACGATTATATTAATAACCCGCGCGCGATGGACGGGACGGTACAATGGCAAAAGTCTGCATAAACATCGCTTGGCCCTACGCCAACGGGACGATCCACCTGGGCCATGTGGCCGGCTCGCTCCTCCCCCCTGACATATTCAGCAGGTACAACCGCCTCATCGGCAACGAGGTGCTCATGGTCGGAGGCTCCGACCAGCACGGCACCCCCATCACCGTGTCCGCGGAGAAGTGCGGGATGACGCCGGAGGCGTATGCGGAGAAGTATCACGAGATCAACAAGAAGACCATCGAGGACCTTTCCATCGAGTACAGCCTCTTCAACAAGACTCACTGCCCCACCCACTTCGAGGTGGTACAGAAGATCTTCAACGACCTCTTGGCTAAGGGCTACATCTACACGAAGGAGACTGACCAGTACTACTGCCCCAAGTGCGCCAGGTTCCTCCCCGACAGGTACGTGGAGGGCGTATGCCCCAAATGCGGGGCGGAGAAGACCCGCAGCGACCAGTGCGATGCCTGCGGAACCACCTTCGAGCCCGGGGACCTCCTGAAACCGTACTGCACCCTGTGCGGCAACGCTCCCGAGATCAGGCCCACCGAGCACTTCTTCCTCAAGCTCAGCGCCTTCAGGGACCAGCTCCTGGAGTACGTGTCCTCCAAGGACTACTGGAGAGCCAACGTCAAGGCCTTCACCAAGAACTGGCTGGAGGAGGGCCTCTACGACAGGGCAATCACCAGGGACATGGCCTGGGGAGTGCCCATACCCATGGAGGGATGGGACGACAAGGTCATCTACGTCTGGTTCGAGGCCGTCATCGGCTACCTGAGCGCGTCCGTGGAGTACTCCAGGATGGTCGGGAAGCCCGACCTCTGGAAGGACTACTGGCTGGACCCCGAGGTCAAGCACTACTACTTCATCGGGAAGGACAACATCCCGTTCCATTCCATC
>CAVKKO010000040.1:0-15173 GCA_963656905.1 Bacteroidaceae bacterium
TGTCCTCCGCCTGGTAACCGACCAGGAGGATGGCGCTCTTGGGGTCGTTCTTGAGCTGGTTGAGGTACCTGAGCACAGGGCCTCCGTCCAGCATCCCGCCGGTGGTGACGATGATCTGCCCTCTGACGGCGGCGTCCCTGTTGGAGGGCCTCCTGACCTCGTTGAACTTCTTCCTGGCGTTCTTGAGCTGCCTGGCGTCGCGGACGTACTCGGGGTAGTCGAGGAACAGGCGCGTGACCGCCCTTCCCATGCCGTCGACCCACATCTCGTAGTCCAGGTCCTTCAGCAGCAGCATGATCTCCTGGGTCCTTCCGACTGCGAAGCAGGGGATGAGGACGGTTCCGCCGCGGTCGATGACCTCCTCGATCTTGGCGAGGAACTCGCGCTCGGTCTTCTCTCTCGGAGGGTGGTTGCGCCCGCCGTAGGTCCCCTCTATGAAGAGGTTGGTGCAGTCCTTGGGCTTGGCGCCGCCGACGAGCCTCTGAGTCTCCGTGTGGATGTCTCCCGAGTAGATCGTGCTGACGTCGCGGCTGAACTCGAACATGGCGGCTCCGGGGATGTGGCCGGCGTCGAGCATGCTGACGTCCAGGTGGTTGATCGTGATGTCGTCGCCGTAGGTCATGGGCACGACGCACTGCATGGTCCTCTCGATGTCCTCCATGGTGTAGGGCTGGACGTAGTCCTCCGCCTTGGCGATCTTGAGGGTGTCCTTCATCATGAGCTCCGAGATCTCCGCGGTGAGGGGGGTCGTGAAGAGCTCGCAACGGTCCCTTCCGACGACCTGGGGGACCATCCCGCAGTGGTCCAGGTGGGAGTGGGTCAGGAACATGTGGTCGATCTTCGGTGCGGGTATGGGGAACTCTGGGGGCTTGGTGGGGCTGAGACCGTACTCTATCAGGATGGTCATCCCGTCCCCTTCCATCGTCATTCCCATGCGGCCGACCATGTCAGCGCCGCCGAGAAACTTGCATTTCATTTTCATTTTCGCAATCTCCTTTTCGAATGCCTCAAAGAGGGCTTGTGAAAGCGGGCGGAAAAATCCCGCTTTGACTGTGATGATGATACAGGACCTGGCGTCCCATATTATAAGGATAAAAAGGGATACTTGGATTGTATATTTAAACCTCTGCGTGGGATGCATAGGTCGTTACGATGCACGCCCCTTTAGGCCGTCCAGACGGTCATCCAGCATGTGCGGGGGCATGAGCCAGACATCGCTGGATGGTTGTGGCAACTCTTATATCCCGAATCTTCATACCTTAGGGCATGGGAGCACTCGACAAGAGATTCTTCAGCGGTGTGGCTATTCTGTCCGCACTGCTCTTCGTCGTATCAGCTGTTCTGCTCTTGACGAACGGGGGCGACGTAAGCTCTGATTCCAACGACACTGCATTGTACATCGCAACGGCGGCCGGAGTACTGGCCGTCATCTATTCGGTCTGCCTGATCATGGACCGTTCCAGCTTCGTCCGCACTGTCAGCGGCGTATTGACCGCCGTCGCCGGCATAGCGTTCCTCACTGCCGCTTTCGCAGGCGGAAGCGCAGGGACAGTCCTGGCTGTCGCATCGGTCATCGCCGCAGCAGCCATCATCGCCGACATGCTGGCGCTCTGGGTTTCCCGTGTCTACGGGGCCATGTACGTCACGGCCGTCCTGGCCGCGCTGGTCCTCGCCATGGGGATCCTGCACTTCATCAACGATGCCAGGACCGGGTACCATGTCGTCACCTTTGTCGTGTTCGCTGTCTGGCTTGCCCTGTCCGCGTACATCACCGGATATGTGAAGGTCGAGAACGCGGTCCGCACCCGCGAGATCAAGGAGGACAGCGTCTCGAAGAAGAAGGTCGACAAGCCGATGGCCAAGAACACCAAGGCCACGAAGAAGGCCAAGAAGCCCGAGCCCAAGAAGGCCGAGCCAGTCGTCGAGGAGAAGAAGCCTGAGCCCAAGAAGGCTGAGGCGAAGCCCGTCAAAGCCAAGCCCGTCGAGCTCAAGAAAGAGGCCAAGCCTGCCGAGGAGAAGAAGCCGGAACCGAAGGCTGAGCCCAAGAAGGCCGAGGCTACCGTCGAGGAGAAGAAGCCCGTCGAGCCCAAGAAGGCCGAGGCGAAGCCTGTCAACGATTTCATGAGCAGGCTCAAGAGCTCTAAGGATGCCAACTCGGTCGCGAAGGCCCATGAGCCCAAAGCCGAGGCTGAGTCCGAGGCTGCCGTCGAGGAGAAGAAGCCCGTCGAGGCCCTCGCCGAGGAAACTGTCAAGGCAGTACCCGAAGAGCCCGCAGCTGAAGAGGTCCCCGCAGAGGAGCCCGTCGCAGAGCCTGCGGCCGAAGCGGCCCTCGTGGCCGAGGAAGCTCCCGTCGTCGAGGCAGTACCCGAAGAGCCTGCGGCAGAGCCCGTGGCCGAGGAGCTTGCAGCCGAGGAAGCGCCCGCCGCCGAAGAGCCCGTCGCAGAGCCTGCGATCGAAGCGGCTCCTGCAATCTATGAGCCCCTCGCCGAGGAGACCGTCGAGGAAGCTCCCGTCGTCGAGGCAGTACCCGAAGAGCCCGCGGCAGAGCCCGTGGCCGAGGAGCCCACCATCGAGGAATCCGTTACAGAGCCCGAGCCTGCAGCCGAAGAGGCTTCTGCAGAGCCCGCAGAGGAGCCCAGGGTCTGCGCATGCGCTCTCCCCGAAGAGCCCGTGGCAGAGCCCGTGACCGAGGCGCCCGCAGCCGAAGAGCCCGCGTTCACCGAGCCGGACTGGTCCGCAGTCAGCCACGATGCGTCCCAGGCGGTCCCCGAGGAGCCGGCCGCGGCCGAGCCCGCAGAGGAGGTTGGCGAGGACATCTACACCGACAACTCCCCCGAGGCGCTGGTCCGCAGGGCGGCCCACAACAAGGGGCTGAGGTGCAGGCGCGGATACGGCCCCCACGAGATCCCCGTGGCTTTCGTCAACGGCAAGGTCGCCGTGTACGTCACCGAGACCGGAGAGAAGGAGGCCGTCGACGACGAGCTCGTTGCTGACGGATGGACCGTCCTGAGGTACAGCTTCGCGCAGGTCACAGACGGCAAGGACCAGGGGGAGGAGATCGCCTCCGCCGTCAAGTCCAACATCCGCGTGGCCAAAGCCAGCTCCAAGAAGGCCAAGAAGCCGAAGAAGTGATTCAGGAGAGGCGGCCCGACCGCCTCTCCGCAACCCTTTTCCCGCGCGCAACACACGCGCTCAGATTATTATTATATACGCTCAGTCAATCCCCTCGGACAGAGGCTGATAGAATGTTTTGTCCATCATGCGGATCGATGATGTTCCCTAAGGACGGCAAGTACGTCTGCAACTGCGGCGCCACCAAGGACATCGCAGGCAAGGCGGAGGTCATTGTGACGGATTCGAGAGACAGGGTCATGAAGGTCATCGAAGAGGATGTCGCGACCCTTCCCAAGACGCGCATTACCTGCCCGGAGTGCGGACACACAGAGGCTTATTTCGTCATCAGGCAGACCCGCGCAGCGGATGAGCCCGAGACGAGGATCTACCGCTGCTGCAAGTGCAACCACTCCTGGAGGGAGTACTGATGTTCAGTGCGGAACTGAAGGCCGACACTCTGAAAGGAATCGTCAACATCATCTCCACGCTCATAGACGAAGTCAAATTCACGATCACTCCCGAGGGCATGACCCTCAAGGCAGTGGATGCGGCGCATGTCGCCATGATCGAGATGGAGATCGAGAAGTGCGCCTTCGAGAGCTACGAGGCGGAGGCCTGCGAGATCGGGCTCGACCTCGACAAGGTGAAGAGCGTCCTCAAGCTCGCGTCCTCCGGCGATGTCATCACGATGAAGCAGGACGACTCCATGGGGAGGCTCGTCTTCAAGATCGGGAACATCACCAGGCGCATGAACCTGGTGGACACCTCCACTATGGGCGACACCAAGGTCCCTCAGCTCTCGCTCATCGCCAAGATCAGCCTTCCGGTGGATGAGCTGCAGAAAGGGATCCGCGCCGCGGACACAATCTCGGACCACATCACGCTCAGGGCCGCGCCCGGATGCTTCGAGCTGTCCTGCGAAGGCGACACCGATTCGGTGAGCCTCCACCTCGAGGGCGGCTCCGTGAAGATCGACACCGATGTCGACGTCCGCAGCATGTTCCCTCTGGACTATTTCGCCAACATCACCAAGGCGATTCCCGCGGGGACCATCGTCGGAGTGGAGCTGGACAATGACTACCCGGTCAAGCTCGTGTTCGCGCTCGCAGACGGCAACGTCAGGGTGAACTACCTGCTTGCGCCCAGGATCGAGAGCGAGTGAGATGAAGGACATCAGCATCGCAGAGCTCGAGCAGATTGCCAACAAGCTGAGGATCCACGTGGTCGAGATGACCACCGCCGCAGGCTCCGGGCATCCCGGGGGGTCCCTGTCGGCAGCCGACTTCATGGCAGTGCTCTATTTCCGCAACCTGAACCACGACCCCTCCAACCCCTCTTGGGAGGACAGGGACCGCTTCGTGCTGTCCAAGGGCCACGTGGCGCCCGTGCTGTACGCCGCTCTGGCGGAGTCCGGGTACTTCCCGGCGGAGGACCTCCTGACCCTCAGGAAGATGGGGTCCAAGCTCCAGGGCCATCCCGTCCGCGGGAAGGTGCCCGGGGTCGAGATGTCCACGGGATCGCTGGGCCAGGGGCTCAGCATGGCATGCGGCATCGCGATGGCGGGGAAGATCGACGGGAAACCGTATCACACGTACTGCCTCCTCGGAGACGGGGAGCTGCAGAGCGGGCAGAACTGGGAGGCGGCCATGTTCGCCAGCCAGAACGGCCTGAGCAATCTCATCGCAGCCGTCGACAGGAACAGGCTGCAGATCACAGGGAACACCGAGGACGCCGTGGGGCTGGAGCCCCTGCCCGAGAAGTGGAAGGCGTTCGGCTGGAACGTGATCATCATCAACGGCCACAGCATCCGCCAGATAGAGGAGGCGCTGGACAAGGCCGAGGAGTCCCGCAGGAAGCCCACGGTCATCATAATGAACACCGTCAAGGGCAAGGGAGTGTCCTTCATGGAGAACAACGCAGGGTTCCACGGCAAGGCCTGCAGCCCCGAGGAGTTCGAGCAGGCCATGAAGGAGCTGAAGGGGGAGTCGGAATGAGCGAGAAGCTGGCGCAGCGCAACTATTACGGGAAGGCGCTTGCTGCCCTGGCCGCAGAGAGGGAGGACGTGGTCGTCCTGGACGCGGACCTGGCAGGCTCCACCAAGACATCGGATTTCAAGAAGGCGTGCCCCGAGAGGTTCATCGAAGTGGGCATCGCCGAGCAGAACATGGTCGGCATCGCGGCCGGCCTGGCGGCTTCCGGGAAGACAGCCTTCGCGTCCACCTTCGGGGTGTTCGCCACCGGAAGGTGCTGGGAGCAGATCAGGCTCGCAGTCGCCTACCCGAAGCTCAACGTGAAGATCGTCGCCACCCACTGCGGGATCAGCGTCGGGGAGGACGGAGCGTCCCACCAGGCGCTGGAGGACATGGCCATAATGAGGGCCCTGCCCAACATGACGGTCATCTCGCCCGCCGATGCCTACGAGGCATACGCGGCCACCATAGCCATCGCGGATTACAAGGGGCCGGTCTACATGAGGATGGGCCGTGCGGAGTTCCCCACCATAACCGAGGAGGGCGCGCCCTTCCAGATCGGCAAGGCCAAGGTCATGAGGGAAGGCACCGACGTCACCCTGATCGGGTGCGGCCAGATGGTCTCCTTCTGCCTCGACGCGGCCGAGATGCTCGCATCAGAGGGCATATCCGCAGAGGTCATCAACATGGCCACCATCAAGCCTCTGGACGAGGGGGCCGTCATCGCTTCCGTGTCCAAGACCGGATGCTGCGTCACCGCAGAGGAGCACAGCATCATCGGCGGCCTCGGGTCCGCTGTCGCGGAGGTGCTCTGCTCGAATGCGGTCGCGCCTCTCGAGAGGGTCGGGACCAACGACACCTTCGGGGAGTCCGGCAAGCCGGACGAGCTCATGAAGAAGTACGGCCTCACGGCCGAGCACATCGCCGAAGCGGCGAAGAAATCGATTTCAAGGAGGAAATGACAATGAAGATTTTCATAGACACAGCCAACCTGGACATGATCAAGGAGATCAACAGCTGGGGGATCCTGGACGGGGTCACCACCAACCCCAGCCTGATCGCCAAAGAGGGCACCGACGTCAGGACCCGCGTCAGGGAGATCGCGGAGGTCGTCGACGGCCCCATCTCCGCCGAGGCCATGTCCATGACCTGCGACGAGATGGTGAAGGAGGGACGCGAGCTCGCTTCCATCCACCCCAACATCAACGTCAAGCTGCCCATGTGCGTTGAGACCCTGAAAGCGACCAAGATCCTGTCCTCCGAGGGCATAAGGGTCAACGTCACCCTGATCTTCTCGCCCCTGCAGGCCCTCCTGGCAGCCAAGGCCGGAGCGTCCTTCGTCTCGCCCTTCATCGGGCGCCTGGACGATATCGGGCAGTACGGGTCCGACCTGGTCGCCGAGATCATGACTATCTTCGCCAACTACGGAATCGAGACCGAGGTCATCGCGGCTTCCATCCGCGGTCCCGCCCACGTCCTGGACGCGGCCCTGACCGGATGCGACATCGCCACCATCCCCTACGACACCCTCAAGCTCATGGTCAAGCACCCCAAGACCGACGAGGGGATCCAGAAGTTCATCGCGGACTACGAGAAGTCCAAGAAGAGCTGAGCGGATGCGCGACGCGGTCATCGCGGGCGGAGGTCCCGCAGGCAGCCGCGCCGCGGCCCTCTTGGCACCGGACCATGACGTCCTGGTGCTGGAGGACCATCCCGAGCCGGGGGCCCCGGTGCAATGCGCCGGCCTGGTCTCCGACGATGTCATCAAACTGTCCGGCGTGAAGCCGGACATCCTTTCGACCATCCACGGCGCGGAAGTCTTTTTCCCGAACGGGAGCTCCGTGACCGTCCGTTCACGCGCTCCGAAGGCGAGGACGATAGACAGGCATCAGCTGGATTCCCTCATGGCCGAGGCCGCCATGGACGCCGGCGCGGAGTACGCTTTCGGCACGAAGTACCTCTCGCATACGGTCGGCGGCTCGGTGAAGGTCTCGGCTTCTTCGGGAGAGATCGAGGCAAGGCTCCTGATCGGGGCCGAGGGGCACACTTCGGGCATAGCGGATTCCCTTAGGAGCAACGCTCCCGTCGAGTACCTCAGGGGAATCCAGGCCGAGGTCGCGATGAGGCCGGAGCATGACGACCTTTTCAAGGCGCATCTGGGGCTGGAATGGGCCCCGGGGTTCTTCACATGGGAGATCCCCTGCGGAGACTTCGTCCGTGCGGGACTGTGCTCGTCATGGTCCGCCGGGCCTCCGATGCCGTATCTGAAGAAGCTGCTGAAGAGCATGGGCGCCGAGGACAGGGTGGTATCGATGCAGTGCGGGAAGATTCCCTTGGGCCCCAGGCCGAAGATGGCAGGGGACCGTTGCATGATTCTCGGCGATGCCGCCGCACAGGTCAAGCCCGTGTCCGGAGGCGGTCTGTATCCGGGACTGTCCGCCGCAGGCATGCTGGCGGAGGTCGCCGGCGATGCTCTGGAATCCGATGACCTGTCGGCCAAGAGCCTGATGAGGTATCAGAAGATGTTCGACCAGAGGTTCGGGAAGGAGCTGCGCAGAGGATACAGGCTCAGGAAGATGCTCCTCCGCATGGACGATGCCGATCTGGACGCCGCCGGTAGGTACGCTTCCAGAGAAGACGTCCGCTCTGTCCTGGACGACCTTGAGATCGACCGCCCGTCGGCTGTCGTGGGGCAGATGATGCGCCATCCCGGTGCCGCATTGGCCGCTTTCCCGCTTGCGATGAGGTGCCTGCTATGAAGAGAGTGACCTTCGTCAAGCTGCCGAGCGACACCGCCGGACCGGTCATCAGGAGGCTCATGGACTCGGGGATGGTCGATATCCATGCCAAGATCTCCAAGGACGACTCGTTCCGTTACGTTCCCGTATTGCCGGAGTTCGTGGATGCCGTGGCATCCGAAGGATACGAGACAGTCGAGGGCGAGGCCCATACCCTGGACCGCAGGAGCCCTCAGGAGAGGATCCGCGAGGCCCTTTCTCAGCATCCCGGCCTCTCTGACATCATACCCGACCGCTGGGAGTTCGTCGGGGACATAGTCATAGTGAAGATGGACCCGCGCTGCGCCCCGTATTCCGGCATCATCGGGAAGACTTACGCGGAGGTGCTTGGAGCAAAGACAGTCTGCGCCGATGTCAGGGGCGTCTCCGGGGAGTTCCGCAGGCCCAGCATGGATGTGATCTACGGAACGGACACCATGTCCGTCCGCCTGGAGAACGGGATCCGCTACGGGTTCGATGTGACCAAGGTGATGTATGCTTCTGGCAACACCGACGAGCGCATGCGCATGAGGAAGCTGGACTGCACTGGGGAGACCGTGGTGGACATGTTCGCCGGCATAGGGTACTTCACCCTGCCGCTGGCCAAGTTCTCCGGTGCCAGGAGAGTGTTCGCTTGCGAGAAGAACCCCGATTCATACAGGTTCTTGTGCAGGAACATCATCGACAATGAGGTCTCTGACGTGGTCATTCCCATACTTGCGGACAACAGGGATCTCCTGGGAAGAGGGTTCGCCGACAGGATTCTCATGGGCTATGTGCAGACCACATCCGAGTTCATGCCAGCGGCCATGAGGATGATCAGGCCAGGCGGGATCATCCACTATCACGACACGTTCTATGTGAACGAGTACAGGGAGAGGATCGAGGAGATCTTCTCCAGGAACTGCTCCGATTACGAGATTCTGAACATCCGCGAAGTGAAGTCCTTCGCACCATCGGTGTCTCATTACGTGGCAGATGTCAGGATCCGCGATCCGGAGATATGACCATGTTCGGGTCGGCTCTCAACAGCTTCATCTCCGGGACCTCGGACAGCGAGTCCGCGAATGCGGCGCAGAACAGAGGGTAGTGCTCGACGCCATCATTATAGGTCACCAAGTTGCCAGACTCTAAGAACACGATCCATCTGGTGATGTTCTTTCCGGATTCTGTCTCTCTGAGCTTCAACAGGGCTCTGGCGCCGCTGTGACCGAATGAGATGGCGCACAGGTCGCGGCCTATCTCTGCAATGAAAGCGGCCTTTCCCTCGCCCGTCTTGTCATAATAGTATGCGGTGATCCCGCATTTGGCGAGCGCCTCGCCGACCACATTCTCTGCAACGGCCCATTCGCTGAAGTCCAGTTCTTCGTTCCTTATGGCTTTACGGGCCTGGATTCCGAGCATGTTCACCAGCAATCCGGTATCCATGAGGTGCATCTTGAGGCTGGAGCGGTTGCGGGATGAAAGCAGAGGACGTTCGATGCTGTCCAGCTTGTAGCAGGTGCTGACGTATTGCGACTCCTTCAGCCAGTGTATGGGGGCATCGTAATCCGAAGCACTGGTGCGGTCCTTCCCCTCTATGTCCTTGTACCGGAGCTTCTTGCTCTTCTTGGACAGCGTCTCCGGGATGAGGTCGAATATGCGCCTTATCCTGCAATCCCCTGTGGATTCCATGTTCCGCCGCCAATTGCCGATCATCTTCTCCTGGGCTTTGATGACCGGGTCGAGGCCGTTGCCAGTGAGGAATCTGCGGACCATGTCGGGCATGCCGCCGACGATCAGGTACTGGCGGAACCGCTCTTCTATCTCAGCTACCGCATCTGCGTCGCGCATCCTGAACATAGCCCTTGTAGAAACGTGTCTTCTGATCTCTTGCGTCTCCGCACGCGTCATGCCCGTGGCCCACAGGTACTCTTCGAAATCGAGGCCATGCATCTCGACTTCATGCACCTGTCCGATCGGGTACGACCTGGGAACAGTCTGAGAATATTCGATGGGGGTCGAGGCGCCGATGATGTCGATGCGGCCGTCGAGCACTATCGACCTCATCGCCAAGGTCGCGTCGGGGCAGTCGTGGATCTCGTCGACGAACAGCAGGGACTCTCCTTTCTCCACACGGTATCCGGGGAACCTGGATGACAGTTCGGAGATGATGGAATCGATATCCTGTGAGGCGAAGATCTCGCGCAGCGACGGATCCTTCCTCATGTCGAGCTTCAGGTAGTTCTTGTACTGCGACTTGCCGAACTGGTCGATGATGTACGTTTTTCCGACCTGCCTGGCCCCTATCACGAGGAGTGCTTTCTTGTCCGGGGTATCTCTCCATTTTTTCAGAGTGTCCATAATCTTGCGTTCCATGGCTGTCTCTCACTTGGCAGATATATTCTTCCTCTCAAAAACATGCTGGAGCTCCCGGTTCATCTTTCAAGAAAGTAGTGAAATCCCTACTTTTTCCTCCAAGAAAGTAGTGAAATCCCTACTTTTTAACTGCAAAAAGTAGGGAGACACATGTGCGTCAATAGCGGAGCAGAATAAAGGCCGGGATCGCTCCCGGCCGTGAGAACGGAAAAAGGTTCAGACCTTCTCGTTGGCGCTGCTGGCCGTGAGAAGGGTGTTCATCGCCGAACGGTAGCCTTCGCCTTCGGCTTCGACTACCTTCTTGGCGAAGGGCATCAGGTACTTGGCGAAGTCCTCCTCGTCCTTGGACAGCTTCAGCGGGACCTCGATCCCGTACAGCATGGCGAACGAGCAGGCCAGCGACTTGGACTTGCTGTCCTTGACTGTGGCCTTGGCGATGACCTCTCCGACCATCTGGCCTCCGCCGACCTTCCCTGCCTTGGCGAGCCTGTCCGCCAGCGAGGTCATCGGGCCCGGCTTCTTGAACTCGGGCAGAGCCGCGACCACGTCCGCGGACCTGAAGATGTTGTATGCGTTGGACAGGACGGTCAGAGGCTGGTTCTTGGACATGTCGCCCATGACATCGGCGGTCTTGGCGTCGGTGTGCGTTGTGATGATGCCTTTCCAGTCGGCTTCCCACAGGGCCCCCAGGGCCTCGGAGATCTTCCCCGTCTTTATGACGACGGCCCTGTTGTTCTCGGACAGGAACTTCTTGAGGGTGGCCTTCTCCCTCTCCTCTCCGGCGATGTCCTTGATGAAGTCCTCAAGGGACGACCCGTAGTTCTTCGCCCCGATGATGTAGGTGGACGAGGACCCTCCTTTCAGATCTCCGAGCTTGGACCTTTTGATGGAAGACAGCAGGCCCGCATCGGTGACCTTGCCGACCATGTAGTCCTTCAGGCGGTCGCCCTTGATCTCCTCCAAGTCGGATTCGCCTTCGGCGTGGTACTTGTGCCTCACGCCTACGGTGATGTCGTCCATGGGGTCGACGGCCGCCAGCCTGGATACGACGTACATCAGGGTTGAGATGTCCTTGGCGCAGCTGTCGCATATGGATATCTTCTGTCCCAGGGATTTCACGGAGATCTCCAGCATCGCCGAGGTGCTGTGCCCGCATTCCAGTCCGTCCTCCGGGAACTCGTAGGGCGTCTCCCAGAAGGTGTCGTAGAGGTAGTCCTCCGGCATGTTGGGGTCGTCGGAGCAGACCAGGTCGTCTCCGAAGGAGTACAGGTGGAGCTTGTGCTTCTTGACGACGCTGCTGTACAGGAGGAGCCTCCTGCGGGGGTCGTCGTAGTACTGGCATCCGATGAGGAACGGGGCGGCGACCGTTCCGCGGACGGCGTAGGAGACCTTCTCCCCGCCCAGGTTGCCACTGGCCAGAAGAGGGATGTTGCCCTCTGCGGCGAGCGATATGGTTCCGGCATAGGCCTTGACGATCTCATCGCCTCCGAACCTGGAGGCCTCCTTGATCAGGGCGTCCTGCTTGTCCTTGATCTTGTCCAGCGAGTCGATGCTCTTGAACGTCTTGTCGAAGACGCACTTGCGGCATCCTCCTGCGCATTGGGGCCTCAGGATCCCGGGATCGTCGGCGAGCTTCCTGGACTTGTCCAGGAGCTCCTCTTCCAGCTTCTTGGATGTGTGCTTCACTCCGCGCATTCTGAGACGTCTTTTGCCGGCCATGCTCCGGGGATTGACATGTATTATAATGATTGTTGCCCGGTTGGTTCGATGCGGCCGTCAGATGTGCCCGCCGGCGCTGTCACAGGGGCTTCACGGGCTTGCGGCCCATGATCGAGTCCAGGTCCGCGAGGATGACGTCTCCGTGCTCTTCCGCATATTCTTCCAGATCGCCGTCGAATCCGCCGGTGGAGAACATCATGTACCTCGGATTGACATTGGACCTCGTCATCTCCACCCTCTTCATGAGCTCGTTGAGCTCGTGGAACCCGGTCTTGCGGTTGCGCATCTTGCACTCGGCGAACAGGTCGTATACCGAACCGCCCTGCTCGATCCTCGCCGTGACATCGATGTCGACGATGACAGGCCTTCCGGAATCCTCTTTCTCTCCGGAAGGGCCCCACCAGCGCCCGACCTCCAGGCAGTAATAGCTCGATTTCACGTACTTTGCGCAGGCCTCCTCGAACCTCATGCCCAGAAATGTCGATATGCTGTGGGCCAGGCTCTTCATTGTTTCATCGCGCCTTTCGGTGTCGATCCTCGCCTTATTGGCCTCGTACACCCCGTAGTAGAATGCGACGGCATCGTCCAGGATGAGATACGAAGGGCGCTTCGGCGCTCCGAACATGGGGTTGCGGATCCCTAGGATGCCGAGGTCCACCAGCTTGGCCAGGTAGTTGCCGCAGGTCCTCTTCTCGATGCCCGTCCTTTCCGAGACGGTCTTGGCGGTGACGGATCCTTCTGCAATCGCCCTTATCACCTTGCGGTAATGGTCCGCCTGCGGAGAGCCTGCGCCTATCAGGAGCTGGACCTCCTTCTGCAGAGGAGCCTGTTCCCTGAGGAAGGTGCTCCAGAGGCAGTCCTCGTAAGATGCGCCTGTCGCCTCTTTGTGGAATGCAGGCATGCCGCCGAGCGTCAGGTACAGCTTCAGGATGTCCAGGTCCGGCATGCCGGGATGCATCTCCGCACATTCCCTGAGGGACAGCGGCTTCAGATCTATGCTGTTGGGGAACCTGCCGTAGAGCGGCCGGACGGGGTCGGACGTGAGCTCGACCATCATGGATGAATGGGATCCGCAGAGGATCACCATCGTCTCGGTGCCTTCCAGGAGGGTGTCCACGAGCCTCTGGACCTCGGACGACATCGCATTGTCCGGATCGTCGGACGCCAGGTATTGGAACTCGTCGAAGACGATGACGGTCTCCGCTTCCCTGCAGCATCCGGCTATGGATTTCAGGCAGGAGTACATGGTGCCGAACGGTTCGGGCTTCGAGCCTGTGAACTCTCCCAGGACGTCGGCCATGTATTCGAGCTGGCTCGGAACGGACCCGACCGAGAACTCGAACCTGATGGAGCGCTTGCCTTTGCAGAACTGCCTGATGAGCTCGGACTTGCCGATGCGCCTCCTGCCGTAGATGAGGCAGGTCTTGACGCCTTCTCTCTGCCATAGGGAGTCCAGCAACTCCAATTCATGTTCTCTGCCGACGAAGACCATGATCGCAGGACGGCTTCATCCGATATATCCGTATCGTTTGGGAAAATAATTTTCCCGAAATATTTTTGAGAAAATAATTTTCCATTTTAGGACGATGGATTCTGGCCATATCCTTCCAGGACCTTCTTCATTCCCGAGATGTCGTCAACCTCGGACGTCCTGGAGTCTATGGCGTCCATGAACGAGGCAGCGAACAGAGGATAGTGGCGGACACCCTTGTCATCGACGAACAGGTTCCTGGTCTCGAACATGATGCCCTTCGTGCCCCAATCCCTCATGACCCTGCAGAGCGTGCGGGTGCTCCTGTTGCTTCCGGATCTCACTTCGATGCAGCATACTTCTCCACCGACGATGGTCACGAAGTCTATCTCCATGCGGGGGTCATCCTTGCTGAGGTACATCAGCTGCCTGTCTTGCGCGGAGAAGGCCTGTGCGACAGCGTTCTCTGCGATCGCGCCTGCGTTGATGTCCTGGTTCCCGAAGAAAACCTCCTTGAAGACGGACTCGTCGTATCTGGACAGCAGAAGCCCTGTATCGCTCATGTACAGCTTGAACGAGTTGGGCATTACGCGCTCCTCCAGAGGGCTCTTAGGCTCCGTGATGTTGCAGCAGGTCAACGTGGTGCAAGCCATCGACAGCCAGTCCAGTGTCGGGGCATAGTACCTGAATCCGGCCGCGCGGGGCTTCTCTTCTCCTTCCGGGGCCTCGATCCTGCTGTAGACGAACTTCTTGTTCTCGGAGGACAGCATCGACGGCAGCGACCTCAGGCAGGATTCCGTTCTGAGCTTCACGTCCCCGTCGGCGTACTTCCTGATGTCGTCCAGGTACTGGTTGAATATCTCGTTGTGGATCCTGCGGAGGTCTGTGAGCACGCGCGTCTCCGAGTAGGCCTTGACCGCTTGGGGCATCCCGCCGACCACGACGTATCTCGTGAACAGGTCCGAGACTGCCTTGAACACGGTCTCGTCGATGGGAGCCATGTCAGAGATGTTCCTGCGGATCCTGCTTATCGCTTTTTCGGGCATGTCCAAGGCCCATAGGAACTCCTCGAAGTCCATGGGGCGGAGCTCCATCCGCTCCACGTATCCGATCGGATTGAGGCCGACCTCTTTCATCCTGATGCCGAGGAGCGAGCCGGATGCGATGACCCTGAAGCGGCCGTCGATGGCGAAGGGTTTCAGAGCGGTCCTGGCCTCCGGGCATTCTTGTATCTCGTCGAAGAACAGCATCGTGCGGCCGGGGACGAAGCGGAACTCTCTGTGGATCACAGACAGCCTCTCGATGACGCTGTCGACGTCCAGGTCGCCTTCGAAGGCCTTCCTGCTCTCGTGGTCGATGGAGAAATCTATGTGAAGGAAGCCGTCTCCATAGGCGTTCTTGCCGTATTCCACGACGGAGTACGTCTTCCCGACCTGCCTGGACCCCATGAGGAGGAAGGCCGTTTTACGTCCGGATTGGTCCCATCCTCTGATGGCTTCTGTGATCTTGCGACGCACGTTTCAGTATGGGCCGGCATGCTTAACAAATTTTCTGAGGTTTTCAAAGGGGTCGAATGCAAATTTTCTGAGGTTCTAAAGACATCGGTTTGCAAATTTTCTGAGTTTCAGGAATGCTCATCTGCGGATCTCCGGAAATCCATTCCGGCAGAGAATTGAAAACAGATCCCGGCCCGAAGGCCGGGTAAAGGGGTTCAGTACAGCTGCTCGGAGCAGTACGGGCAGAACTTGGGGGTCTTCGGGAGAC
>CAVKKO010000041.1:0-14626 GCA_963656905.1 Bacteroidaceae bacterium
CTCGAAGCCCGGCCTCCGCACACGCAGCCGGATCGGCGATCTAGCGATCATCACAGGGGACCACGACCTCATTCCCGACCTTATGGCCCGGATGGAGGAGAGGGCCGCCCGGATCGGGTTCCAGCTGGAGCTGCTCAACGCCTCTTCCGAGTATCTGTTCATCGCCGTCGAGGGGTTCACGGTGTACACCGATCTTGACGACTTCAAGAAGATCTGCATGCAGGCCAAGGCCTTCATGGACTCCATGGCCGACCGCGCCCCGTCATTGGAGCCGGCTCAGCTCAAGTACAGCCCGGACATGTACCTCAGGAGGTACTCCGAGTTCTTCTCTCTCGTAGAGGGAAGGATCGACTCCATGATCGCCGAATGCACGCCCGAGCGCAGGGAGTTCCTGTCCGACTACTGGTCGGAGAAGTCCTCCAAGAACCTGGCCGAAGGGCTCATAGCGGCAGCGAACATGAACATACAGCTCATGGCCGCCGGCAAGCTGTCCTCCAAGATAGTCACGAAAGCCAGGGACGCTCAGCTCGACGCTTTCAAGAAGTACTACACCGCGCCGAAGCAGTGAGTCAGAAGAAGTCGGAGAGCTTGCACTTCTTCACCTTGTCGTTGTTGAAGATGGAGTCCATGCTCATCTCGAGGATCTCCACCCTTTCGCGGGTGTAGGTGTCGAGCCCGTACTTCTCTCCGATCACCTTGGAGATCTCAAGGTACTTCTTCACGCTGGCCTCGTGAACGGTCAGCGTGAGCGCGTTGCCGCATTTGGTGCACTTCCCGGCCAGGGGCATCCTGCGGTACTTTTCCCCGCATTTGGTGCACCTGACGGTCTGCGTCGAGAAGCTCCTCAGGTTCCCGATCATGTCGGGCAGGAAGTGCTTGTTCAGGACCCTTCTGGCCACGTCCTGCTCGTCGACCGCGCGGATCTTCTTCCCCAGCATGAGCTGGGCGTCCATCTTGTCCATCATGGTCTCCAGGGTGGTGTACGCCGAGTACTTCGGGCCCTCCGAGATGTCGTAGGTGTCATGGGTGAACCCGAGGTGCTCGTACTGGTCGGGCGTGCCGATCCTGCCTGCGATCAGGTCCATCTTCTTCTCTATCTCTTTGGGGTCCTTCATCTCCATGGCCGCATGATAGAGGTCCAGCGGATACTCTCTGAGGCAGTCCACGTTGTGGGCCTCCTTGTCGATCTCGTTGGGGTCCAGCCTGGTGGTCAGGACCAGAGGAGCGTCCATGAGGCCTCCCCTCTTGTCCGGCAGGAAGGTTCTGGAGAAGTTCAGCAGGGCGTCCATCGCGAGGATGACGCAGTCCTCGTCGCCGTCGCAGTTCCTCCTCTTGGCCGCGTGGAAGAACGGGTGGCCGTAGCATCCGCGGAGGTCGGCGTAGCCGATGATCCTGCTCAGGATGCATCCGGAGGTGTGGGGCGCCAGGGCGAACGTGATGTGCCCTATGAGGTCGCTGCGGTCCTTGACGTTGTAGTACCTCGGGAGGTGGTAGAACTTCTCCAGCTCATCGTCCACGAAGTTGGCCACGTTGACCAGGTATGTCCCGCAGTCCTTGGCGGGGACGATGTCCTGGACCTTGAGCTCGCAGATCTGGTCGGGATCCGTCAGAGGATCTCCGTTCCAGTCATGGGTGTAGCCCAGCTCGTGTGCCTTCTCTATGGACAGGCCGATCTCGCGGGGCTTGAAATGGGTGAGGGGGATGTCGGTCATGTCGAACCTGACCGTCCCGTCCTTGAACGTGCTGACGCCGTTCTTCTGCCTGAGCAGGCCCTTCTCCAGGGCCTCGCAGGTCTTGGTCTTGGAGGAGAGCGTCTCCAGGCACTTCAGGTCCGAGGGCATCCTCTCGCCGATGGAGTCGCATGCCGCTTTGAGCTCGTCCTCCAGGTTGATCTCTATCGGAGCCGGCCCCATGTCCCCGAAGGCGTTCTGCCTGGGGGTGTAGTTGGTGTGGCTGCCGCAGTTCCTGCACCAGTTGCGGTAAGTGTACGTCCTGCATGTGGGGCAGAACCTGTTCCCCACCTCGACGGTCACCGTCGGCTTGGAGTCGCGGCTCTTGTTCATGTTGGACCTGACGACCTTGATCATGGCGACGATCTCGGCTTTGGCGTCGGCATCCTTGCTCACGGGGAACAGGGAGTACACCTTCGGAGTCATCTCCCTCTCCTTGGCCTTCTCCGGACGGGCCATCCTGGTCCCGATACGGGTCATGGCCCTGGCGCGGACCTCGTAGCCCGCCGCTTTGGATATGGCCTCCAGGGTGTCCTCGCCTTCCAGCTCGGGGCCTGCGACGAGGGATCCGTTCTCTGCTTTGATCCCCAGGCAGTCCAGCATGGGCAGGGAGTACTTCTCGTCGATGACCACGTTCCCGTCGACGACGCGGTGGAGGGCGCAGAGGTCCTCCAGCATCCTCTTGGACACGGGCTCCCTGGGAAGGATGATGTTCTTCCCGTCGTACCTCCCGGTCTCCAACATGGTTGCCCTCAGGGCCTTGATCCTGTCCAGGGGCCAGTCGGACCAGAACAGGTTGAACTTCGGATGGAGCGGGACGCCCAGCTGAGCGCTCATCTCCTTGGCGCGCTCGTAGGTCGGGTCCCTCCAGTCCTCCGGAAGGTCTCCCTTCTCCCTGAGCTCCAGCTTGTGCCACTCTACGGGGTACCCGCAGGGCACAAGGACGTGGTTGTTCTCGCAGAACTCCCCGAACGGGACCAGGATCTCCCCGTTGTCCACGATCTCGGAGACCCGGTCCCTGACGGCGAGGACATCGTCCTTGGTGTGGCAGTACACGAGGTCGCCGTTCTTCAGCAGTAGCGTGGGACCTTCCAGCAGGTCGCAGGGGGTGACCACGCACGCCTTCCCTGGGCGCTCGATCTTCACTTGGGTGCCGAGGGCCATGAACTCGTCCATGGCGTACATGCTGCCGGTGTTGTATGCCAATGCGGCGAGGCCGGAAGTCCTGGCCCTGCCGTACCTCAATCTGAAGCCTCCGACCTTGCAGGGATGGCCGAAGATGGGGCGCCCCGCGACGATGTCCATGAGGTACTTCTCCTTGGGCTCGACGGTGGGCTTCTTGGGGACGTCTCCTTCCTTCTTCTCTTCCTTGACGGTCTTGTGCGCGTCCAGGAACTGTCCGATGAACTCCCATCCGGGCAGCTTCAGCTTGTCGACGTGCTTCTTGAGCTTGGACGCCTTTTGGCACATCCCTTCCGCGATGACCAGGCACGCTCCTCCCCTGACGCGGTTGGTGTCGATACGGGGAAGGTCCCTGAAACCGGAGATCTCGATCTGCTCCGTGCCTTCTCCGTCCACGCAGACGGGGCAGTTGCTCACGATGAGGCTGATCTCCTCGGGCGTGGGCGTGTACTGCAGGTGCTGGCATTGCTTGTAGAGAGGGATCTCCTCATCGAACCTGGCGACCTCTCCCTCGGTGGGCAGGTACTTCCCTATCCCCAGTTCGGTCCTGACCACGTCTGCGATGAGGACGCTCATGGCTTGCCCTGTTCCTCCGGCGGCACGGATGGGCCCTGCGAACACGAGGTCCACGTAGTTGGTGCCGTCGGCGTTCTTCCTGATCTTGGTGTCCGCTATCCCCTCCAGGGGAGCGACGAGGATCCCTTCTGTGAGCACTGCCAGCCCGACCCTTACGGCTCTGTCCAGGGCCTTCTCGATGCTCTCGGCGGGCCTCTTGGCCATCTCCTTGGCCACCATCAGGGCGACCAGCTCGCGGTTCCCGAACTCGGCTGTGAGCCTGCGGATGTCCTCTGCCACGCCTTCGACATGGTAGTCCATCAGCAGTTTCTCCACACGGGACGCCAGGTCCTCTGCCTGAGGGATCTCCACGACGGTCTCGGGGTCGAAGCCCATGGAACGGGCCTTCTCCGCGATGGCGTAGCACTCGTCCTTCTTGGCGGACAGCTCCGAGAAGTACGCTGCCATCTCGGGGCTGGCGGCGGGGCCGTCGGTCATTCTTCCGACTCCGCGGCCTTGCGCCTGAAGACCGCCCTGAGCTCTGTCATGACGGTCTCGGTGAGGACGTCCATGTTCTCGCCGGACTGGGCGGAGAAGAAGAGCCTTCCGTCCCCGGTCTTCATGACATCGCACTTGCTCTCGGCGACGATGATCGGGACTCCGGCGAATCCCTCCTCCACGGTCTTCAGGAGCTTCTCCTGGACTTCCCTGGAGAACCCGCAGGTCTCGGACGGGTCGATGACGAACAGCATGACATCGGTCAGGTACCTCAGGGCGAGGACGGCCTGCTTCTCGATGTCGTTCCTGTCCTCGAACTGCCTGTCCAGGAGCCCGGGGGTGTCGATGATCTGGTATTTGCGCCAGTCGTCCTCGATGTGGCCCACGATCACTCCTTTCGTGGTGAACGGGTATGGGGCGATCTCGGGGGTCGCGGACGACAGCACGGTGACGAGGTTGCTCTTCCCGACGTTGGGGAACCCTGCGACCACCACGGTGGGAACGTTGGGGTCCACCGCGGGGAGCCTCCTGAACTTGTTCTTGGCATCCTGCAGGAAGAGGAGGTCGTCGGAGATCCTGTCCACGTAGGAGTTGAGCCTTCCGTAGAAGCTGCGCCTGGTGGCCTCGACGATCTCGGGGTCCTTGGTGCGGCGGATGTCCCTGAGGGTGTCGTTCTTCAGCTTGTCCGCCTTCGTGGCGCACCAGTTGACCGCTCCCAGGGCCTTCTTGTACCTGTCGATGCCTATGACGATGTCCACCAGCTCGGGGAAGAAGTCGTCCTCCTTGTCGAGGCGCGGGAACCTGGCCACATAGCCGTTCAGCGCCGTGACGACGATGTCGCCCGAAGCGGTGATCTTGGCCAGGGCTGTCTTCTTCTTCGAGTCGAGGGCGTTGGTCCCGTTCTTGCGGATCTTGGATGCCCTGTGGAAGGCTTTCTCCATCAGCTCCTCCGAGGTCATCACCGTGGGAATCTTGAAGTCCATTCCGGCCATGGCTCTCTCCATCGCGTCCTTCTATATTATCTTCATCGAGGGGCCGTCACGGGCTCGCGAACTTCACCGTGGCCATCATCAGCCACAGGTCGTGGTCCATGTTCTTCCGGGGGGACATCTTGGACGGGATGAGCTCCTTCGGGCAGTCCGCTATCCTTATTCCGAACATCACTTCCGGCCTTCCCGTGTCGACTCCCGCCAGGCTCGTGATGGCAGACAGGTTGGTGCGGAACACGGCGCCGATGTCCGCCTCCGGGAGGTCTGCGCCCTTGGACAGGACCTCCGGGAATCCGATGCGGGAATGGAGGACGATCTCCAGGTCGATGTTCTCGGCAAACATCTCGACAGGGTCTATCCGGTAAGGGTTCTTGGCGTTGAGGACCACTTCCATGATCTTCCCCACGATGTACTTCATCACGTCTTTCACGAGCTCTCCGTCTGTGCGGAGGGCGATCCTGATCCCGGTCGACAGCGATGACGAAGGGTCCTTGATGTCCAGGCTGGCGAACACCGACGCTTCTATCAGCTGGCCGGAGACCTTGTTGATGAGCCCTTCCAGAGTGTACCTTGTCAGGTACTGGAGGAACGTCTGCAGCGTCTCCAGGTCGGTGATGGTCTCCACTTGGTCGAAGGACTTCTCCACTGCGGACCAGACCACGTCCTTGAGCTCGGAGGCGGACACCACGTTGCTCAGGGGATACACGTTGTTGGTCCTGCCGGGGGTGCCCTTCTCGAACACCCACTCCGTGGAGCCGTCGTACGACCGCTGCCAGCTGCGCTCGTCGTCGGAGCCGTCCTTCTTCGTGGGGGTCTTGTCCACCTCGTTGCCGTCCGGGTCCTTGAGTATCACGGCTTCTCCGTTCTTGGTGTACTTCCCGGAGGAGTTCACCAGAGTGAACGTGGGGTAGATCAGCAGATGCTCGCCCGGATTTATGGTCCCGGACAGCTCCATGCTCTTGGTCTTGCGGTCCGACGCGGCCAGAAGGGTGTAGCCTTCCAGGTCTATGCTGGATGTGCTGTTGTTGTAGAGCTCCACGTACTCCGCGCCCTTGTCGGTGCCGGGAGGGTTGGTCTCGAACTCGTTGATTATCAGGCCGGTCTTCTGGGGGTCGGCGTATCTCAGCGTGAACCCGGCGTCCAGGCCCACGTTCGCTCCCATCACCGGGATGTTGCTGACCATCTCCCCGATCCCGGGCACGTCGCTGAGCTTGATCCCCATCTCCTGGTAGTTCTCCAGCTTGGGGGCGATGATGGAGAAGTCGGTTCCGTGGACGTCGCCGTCCACGACGATCAGATGGCTGGTGGCCTTCATCAGAGGGTCCAGGGTGACCTTCAGGCTCCAGTCGTCCCCTTCGACCTTGCCGAAACCTGTCAGGAGGAGGTTCTCCTTCTTGACCTCGCCGCGGACCTTGGCGGTGATGCCCGCGGTCACGGTCAGCCCGGCGACGGGCATGGTGAGGGTGGCCGAGAGCAGGGTCTTGGTGTTGGCCGACCAGGTGATGGCCTTGGTGCTGAACTCCAGCACGCATCCGAAGAACTCGAAGGCGATCTTCTGGGTGCCCAGGCCTATGCTCACCAGGATGTCCAGGGTGGCTTGGGAGAATATGTCCTCGACGGTTGTCTCGAACCATTCCTTCAACGCCCCTATGGGGTCCATCAGGACCTCGTAGATGCGGGCCATGGCGTCGGCGACGTAGGAGAGGGCCTCGATCAGCGCTTCGGAGATGGCGGTCATGGCGTTCCTGACGGTCTCCATGATCTTCCTCAGGGGCTCGATGATGGGCTCCAGCACCTTGAGCAGGGCTTTCCAGACGTCCTGGAGGATGGTGGTGCTGGGCTTGTAGTCTATGCCGGACAGCGCCCACCCGCTGGAGACCGTGACTTCTATGGTGTAAGCGGATTGGATAGTGTCTGTGATGTGGGACGAGATCCCTCCCATGGCCTCGGAGAACGCTCCGGTCCCGATCAGGTCAACGGTCAGGGAGTCGTCCATCTTTATCACGAACAACGTGGAGTATGCGGCGCTGATATCCTCCCTGAACCCGACCGTGTGGACGCAGCGCTCCTCGTCGATGGTTATCGATGACACGATCGCCGTGGACGTCAGCTCGGCGGAGATCTTCTCGAAGGTCTCCATCCCGGATCCGTCATCGAAGGCGAACCCGGACTGCTCCGGAAGCTCTATCGGCCCGGACTCGGGGTTCATCGAGATGCACGACACCATCTCGCTGCACATCCGGGAGGCCATCTCGGGCACCTTGTCCGCGATACCGGTGAGCGGGATGCCGAACGCGAGTATCTCAGACAGGACCTTCTTTGGGAGGCTCTGCTCGGACGGAACGTTCCTGAGGGCGTCGAAGCCGTCAAGGTCCGAGCGGATCTTCTGCTCGTAGCTCCTGACCGCCCTGTCGAGAGCGCCGGACTCGATCATCGATTGCACCGTGACCTCGGAGCCCTCCGGGATGGCAGCCGCGAACGCGGCCGTCAGAGACGACCTGAGGCTCTCGGACAGCACGAACTCGGACGCATGCGAATCGATCTCGTCCGCTATGGCTCCGCAGTAGGGGTCATAGATGTCCGTGGACGACAGCGATTCGGACAAGGTGGGCCCGATGCCGTCCGGCATCCCGTACAGCGCCTTGGTGTAGAGCTCGGCGAGAGCGGAAGCGAAGCCCTCCTCATCGGCCGGGTCGACTTCGACGGACACCGTTCCGAGGGACTTGTCCTCGTAGATCCTCACGGCCGCATTGCGGAGGACGTCCAGGATGTATTCTTTCACATAATCGTCGTTGGCGGCGTATCTCTTGCCGAAATTCTTCAGCCATGACGATGAGAGCACGTCCCCCGTGGGGTTCTGGACGGTGACGGAGATCCCTCCGTACTCAAGGACGGTGGTTCCCGATCCCGGGCGCCTGCTCTTCTCTAACTCCGATGCGCTCATGTTCCCTTCTATGTACGGGACGGCGCTGTACACCTTCTCCTCCCCGAATATGAACGCCTTCAGGGAGTCCGTGGCGGTGCGCCAGGGGTTCAGCTTCTTCTCCAGCGCCTCCAGTATCTCGAATCCGTAGAAGTAGTCCATCCACCTCAGTACGATGTCGTCCATCACTGCCAGGAGGGCCTGGGAGTATACGGCGGAGAGGTCCAACGTCAGCCTCCCGTCCTCGGCCAGGAGGTCGGCCAGGTCCATGGTTCCTCCCGACATGTCCCCGGAGTGGAACGCCATGCGCTCCGCTGCTTGTACAGAGCGGTTGTAAGCGGTGATAACGTCGGATTCGGTGATAATCGCCGACGTGCCCATGGGACCGTACTGCGAAGTCCCGCCGTATCCGTTCATGACCCTGTACTGCGCCAGGCAGGTCAGCTGATAGGACATCATCTGCGAGATAGAGATCCCGCCGTCCGAGGACATGCTCCTGAACATCTCCAGGCGCTCGGCGGTAAGGGGCAGGGTGTAGCTCCCGTCGGTGGAGACGTCGATGGATGTGTCGGAGGACCCTTTCTCGGAGGAGACATGGACGTCTATGCTGCCCTTCCCGCACAGGTACGTCCTCAGGTATCCGTCCGGGTAGGTCTCTGACGATATCTGCGCCGGAAGGGACGAGAGCTCCAGGCTGTAGCTTTTCACTTCTGCCACGGCCCCTCCGCTGCGCATGGGGAACTGGAACGAGATCCATTCCGATGCCATGTCTTTGAAGCTCTCTGCGCGCTGCTCGACGGTGTCCGTGCTCTTGACGCCCTCGGCCGTGGCGGTGGACAGCCGCATGACTATCTCTCCCAGGCCCCTGTTCACATAGTCGGTGATATCTGCCAGGGCCTCGTCGATCGCCGTGATCTCGTTTTCGACGGTGTCCTGCCTGCTGGCGGTCTCGTCGTATCTGCAGACGACTCCGCACAGGGCCGCGGAGGCCAGCAGGAGCGCCACTGCCACTATCGCGAACGGCATGCTCCCCTTGGTGTCCAACTCTCTCATGGCAGTCGGTTCGCGTTCTGCTTTAAAGCGGGATGCGGCGGTCGTTCAAGAACATCTTCGAGACGGTCGTATAATGCTCGATTCAGGGTGTTTTCATCATTTTCATATCGATCCGAGGGGTCCGTGCCCGATACCGGGAATTTAGCCAGCATCTTCGACGACCCCTGTTTCCACTGGAGACGTGCCTGGAACTGCGCGATGCCTCGGGATCAGGCCCCGATCCTCCCTGCCGATCGGAGGTCAGCGGTGCGGACCGGGTCGGAGCGGTCAGAAATGTTTAAGTATGATGAATAACTCAAGGATTTTGTTGGGCAGGTAGATCAGTTGGAAGATCGTTACCTTGGCATGGTAGAGGCCGCGAGTTCGAATCTCGCCCTGTCCACCATTTTGATTCACTGCTGATTCGAGGCTGTTTTGTCGCTTCGTTCCGTTCTTCGCATTCCGTCAGATTCCAGCACTCTCGTTTGTTGTCCTTGGATGAATGCTAAAAACTAGAAGAATCACTAGTTTTTACATTGCAATTCCTAGTGAAGATGCTAGTTTTCACAATACAAAACTCAGTATAGGGCCTAGTCCATGCCATGGCATGAAGCGCAAGATGATGTCCGAGCTCATCAGGTGGAAGGAGGGCCTGGACAAGAAAGGGCTGGTCGTCACCGGGAGCAGGCGGATCGGGAAGACCTACATCATCGACGAGTTCGCAAAGGCAAACTATGCGCAGTACCTTCGCATAGACTTCAGATCGAAGCCGTATCTCAAGGACATCTTCAAGGGCGATATCGATGCAGGCACGATTTACTACCAGTTGAAGCTGGACTTCCCCGGCTTCAATCCGGGAGACGGCGACTCCATCCTCTTCCTGGACGAGATCCAGCTCTGTCCCGAGGCCATGTCCGCGATCAAGCCCCTCGTAGCCGACGGAAGGTGCGACATCATCGCTTCCTGCTCTCTTGCGGCTGAAGGATTCAGGTCTGACAGCCCGTCGCAGAGCGGATGGGACGTGGTCAACTCCATCTTGACGAACAACGAGCACATGTCCCCGATGGGCTACAGGAGTGTCAAGAGGATGTACGCCCTGGATTTCGAAGAGTACCTGTGGGCTCTGGGGATCACGGAAGATGTGACGGAACGCATCCGCGACCGCATTAAGGCGAAGGCACCTTTGGAGGAAGCGACCCTGGATGCCCTGAACAGGCATTTCACGAGATATCTGGCGATCGGAGGGATGCCGGATGTCGTCAAGGCATCGCTAGGAGAAGATGTCGATTGGACGCTCGTCGATGACGAATGCGAGCGCATACGCATGGACTATGCCTATGACGTCTCCCGTTTCGCACCCGACCCGATTCGCATGAGGGTGCAGGCATGCATAGATTCCATGCCGGACCAGCTCGGGAAGGACAACAGGAAGTTCATGTACACAGACGCGGAGAAGGTCATGGAAGGGGGTGTCGAGAACCCCGGCCTGAGGGAATATCGGAATCCGATTCTCTGGATCGAAGGGGCGGGGATGGCCAGCGTCTGCCGCAATGTCGCGGAGCCCGTGCTGCCTCTGAGGCCGAGGCATGACAGCTCGCTGAAGATGTACTGCTACGACACAGGGGTGCTCATCAGCGCTTTCCAGGGGTCCAGGCCTAACGACGGGCTGCGCCTGAGGGTCCTGCGCGGGGACACAGAGGTCAATTCCGGAGCCATAGTCGAGAATGCGGTCGCCAACATGATGGAGAAATGCGGATTCCAGCTCCATTACTTCGAGAGGAACAGACCGATGCCGGATGACGAACCGACCAAGCGGGACCGCATCGAGGTGGACTTCGTAGTCGATCTCGGCGGAGAGCTGTCGGCGATAGAGGTGAAGTCCGGCAAGAACCGCAGGGCCGGCTCCCTCAAGAAGCTCCGTACCGACCCGAAGTACACGATCTATCCCGTGAAGAGGTTCATCAAGCTCGAGAACGGTAACATCCGCGTGGACGAGGGCGGAGTGGAGCATTATCCGCTGTTCGCCGCGGCCTTCATGGATTCGATGTACGAGCGTCCCGAGCCTCCTCCGCTGCCGCCGCCCATAACGCAGGTCTGAGAGTCTAAGCATCACGCGTGATAGCAACCATGCTTATACTGTCCCGACGATTACTATTCTCGGTGAACAGCATGGTCTGCATTCCTGAAGAAGTAATGAAAGTAATGGGAGAGCCCACGATAGTGAAGGCCCTCGTGACATCCGATGCTGCCGGACAGCCCCACGCCATCGTGTGCGGGTCCATCGTGGCGCCTTCCCCCGACAAGGTCATCGTCGGAGAGGTCCTGATGAAGAAGTCCTCGAAGAACCTCGCCGCCAACAAGAAGGCCGCGATCCTCGTCTCCGCCGGAATGGCCGCATACGAGATCGTCCTCGCCAACCCCGTCCGCATCACCGAGGGGCCCGGGCTGGACCAGATGAACGAGAAGCTCGCCGCCATCCACCTGAAGGCTGGAGCCCTCTGGATGTTCGACGTCGCAGAGGTCTACGACCAGGGCGCCAGCCCCAAGGCCGGCACAAAGCTCGCTTGAAACGCCCCTTACCTGCGCTGCCCCCTGACGGGGCGGCGCGCCTTTTATATCGGCTTCTGCCAATCGTCCTGCCATGGACACATCGGAGATATCCGCATGGGTCGGCGACCATATGCCCGAGACCCTCCTGCTAGTAGGGGGGATCGTGGCGCTGCTGATCGTGATGACCTACGTGAAGGACAAGGACTCCAAGAAGTACAAGTTCATGGTCTTCCTCGGCCTGGTATTCGGGATCGTGATGGCCTACGAGGCCGTCTCGGCCTACGGAGACTGGAGGACGTCCACCGCCGTGATCATCCTGGTCGCGGCGTTCGCGCTGATAATCCGCCCGTTCAGGGACGTGCACTTCGCAGTGATCATCTCCGCGCTTGTGATGTGCGTGATATACGTCGCTCTGGCCGGGCTCAACGGGTATGTCCTGGCCGACAGCTTCGATCTGACGTTCCTCTCGGAGGGATGGCCCCGTGTGATCGTGTCGTTCCTCGGTGGCGCCGTGGTCTACATGGTGCTTAACTTCGGCGAGGCCCTGGTGAAGATGGCCGGGAAGCTGCTGAACTGGTGGCCTCTCCTGCTGGTCCTGAGCCTGATATGCATAGCCGAGGCCGTGCTGATGCTGACCGGGAACGGGTCCATCGGCGATTACATCAACGCTTGATCCTGTCGTCAGGAGCCTGAACGGCCCTGTCCGGGAAGGGATCCCGGTCGGGGACCGTTCTGTTTTTTTCATCATTGCATTCCGTCATCGGGCCGCTTCGCACCCGGAAGAGGTCGGTCTCCGGGACGGCTACGGGCATCACGACGGGGGCGCGCAAACGGGGGCGCGGGCGTCTGGTTCCTGTCGTTCCGAAGCATCCTCTCACAACCCTTATCTAGGGCGGTTCGAACATCCGGAACATGCGCTGTAGCAACTGCGGAAAGTACAGCGAGGATGGCGCCCGCGTATGTCCGTGGTGCGGGACCAGCATGGCCACGTCCCACGAGGCCGGAAAAGGTCCGAGATCCCGGACCGTTGCGGTCGCCGCGCTTGTCGCGATCGTCCTGGTCGTGGCTGCCATCATCGCCGTTAACGCTATGGGGAATGATTCGGAGCACAGTTCGGAGGGTCCGGACGATACGGACCCCGTCGTTCCGACCACGCCCGATGACTCGGATGGCACCGATGACTCAGACGACTCCTCGGACTCGGATCCGACGGTCGTGACAGATTCGATCCCTTATACATCGAAGTATTCCGACCTGTTCACCGTCGAATACGGAACCAATGACAGCGGTCAGACCACCGTGAAGGTCACGATGATCGATTCCGAGGCGAGCAAGTACTCGAAATTCACCTGGTATGTGTACAAGTACGGTGGCAGCTTCTACGACAAGTATCAGAACTCGGTCACGAAGGCCGATGCGACGGCCACCTGGACGCTTTCGGACAGCACGTACGGGACCTACATCTTCGGTGTAATCTGCCAGAGCTCCTCCGGCTCTGGCATGTGGAACCCGTGGAACCAGACCGAATACACGCTGACGTTCACGGTCAACGGCACGGTTTCCAAGACCTATTCCTGGGAATACCTGGACACGGATCTGACGTTCACGATTTCCTACGCCTACTCGGAATACGACGAGTACGCGGGAACGAACGGGGCGACCCTGCTGAAGAGGGCCGGAAACAACGACGGCTCGTATGACGTTATCCCGGACTTCATCGTGGTGAACTCCACGGTGACGGAGATTGAGGAGAGCCTCGAGGGCCTGTACGTACAGTATTTCGGCTCGGATACGACCGGGCAGGGGTATGCGGAGTTCATATTGGCCTTCGTGCAGGAATGCTTCACGTACACCTATGACCAGACCCTATACGGGCAATCGGAGTACTACGCGTTCCCGATGGAGACGATCTACAACGGCAAAGGGGACTGCGAGGACACGTCCATCCTGTGCGCCGCGCTGTTCACAGCTGCGGGATACGATGCAGGGGTGTTCCTGATTCCCGGGCACGCGATCGCTGCAGTCGCCTTGGACGATTACGATAGCAGTGCGCACGCCGTCAGCTCGGCATACAAGGCGAAGGTGGCCGTGTTCAGCCTCGCGAAGGGCGGGAAGACATACTACGGCTGCGAGACCACGCTCGAATCCAACGAGTACGGGGTCGGGTACATCTCCACGGATTATGCCATCAAGAACGGGGTGGTCTACTACCAGGACAGGGCTTACGCGACCGGCGGCTACGGGCTGTATCTCGTAGATTCGACGGCCTGAAAACCGAGGGGGATGCCCCCCTCTTTCCATTTTGCACGTGTTCCGTCATCGAGACGACGCATCTTCCTGACACATCCACCGACATGGTTATGACGCTGTTCCACATCGCTCGTTCATGGTCGCATCGCCGTCGGGTGCCAACGGGATTATCTCGGGAGCGTTCCTTCTGATATTCGCCCTCATATGGATGTCGATCTCGTATTCGATGCCGATGTTCCCCGTCAACGTCCTGTTCTCGCTGATAGGGGTGCTGTTGATCGGAGTGGCTGCCAGGAACATCTACCTGGCGATCAGGCCGGTCAAGGGTCCTAAAGAGGAGGAAGCGATGGATGACGGTGCTCAGCACGCTTACACCGGGTACTGTCCATCCTGCGGCATGCCCGTGGACGAGGGCCAGAGCTTCTGCTCTGCATGCGGGAGGAAGCTCTGATGGACCGCCGCACGTTCATCGTGCTCGTGGTCGTCCTGTTCGCCGCGATAATCCTCGTGGCGCTGCTGGTGCGTCCGGGCTTCGGTCTGCCGTTCTTCTTCCTGTTCATCCCGTTGGGGCTGATCGGGGGAGGCTTCACCAAGACCGAGAAGCGCCCTCGCCATGTCGACGGGAGCCATTGCCCCGAATGCGGCGGCGCCATCTCTGCCGGCGACGAGTTCTGCAGGGTCTGCGGGGCCACGTTGAAGAAGTGAGACGGGATCCCGGGAGCTGGCTACGGATGGTATCTCATGCCCGATTTCTGATGGAACCCATGCCTGATTTGGGCCATCTGGCAGTGTGTCCAGCGGTCTCGGCGCGATCCCGGTCGGCTTCGTAGATAACATTTAAATGGGATGAGTAAATGGAGGGGAAGAGTGGGCTCGTGGCTTAGCCAGGATATAGCGCTGGCCTTCTAAGCCAGACG
>CAVKKO010000042.1:0-14611 GCA_963656905.1 Bacteroidaceae bacterium
ATGCACTGGCCCGGCCGGCGTATCACCGATACACCAGCTGGAACAGCTCAACGATGAGTTGAGCCATTCCAATAACCAGGGCCGTCAGCTGCCAGGCGTCGGGGCCCTGGTTCTCTTCTTTGGCGATCTTTCTCACCTCCGACGAATCTCAGGGACTTTGCCTGGACGCAGATTGGAAGTCTGTGTCTAGACTCCCTCCCTGGTGATCGCTGTTTCGTGTTCTGGGTATATAAACGAGCTGTGCTCGTTTAAGCTCGGTAGTTCGAAGGGTGTTCAAGCCATATCCTGTTGTAGATTTGCGCCACTCCAGATGCATGGTGACTTGACCCCTGTCCGAATAGAGTTCTCGAATCGGATCGTTCGGCGAGCGGAAAGCGGGCTTTTTATACCACGATGCCTGTAATAGGAACAGAACCTGAGAGCCCTGCCCGAACGGGCAGGTAAAGGGTTTGTTGGTACGCCTCGCGGCGTACCGGGTGCTGGTGCATCAGCGATGCACTGGCCCGGCCGGCGTATCACCGATACGCCAGCTGGAACAGCTCAACGATAAGTTGAGCCATTCCAATAACCAGGGCCGTTAGCTTCCACGCGTCTGGGCCCTGGTTCTCCTTTTTGGCGATCTTTCTCACCTCCAAGAAATCTCAGGGTCTTTGCCTGGACGCAGATAGGAAGTCTGCATCCAGACTCCCTCCCTGGTGATCGCTGTTTCGTGTTCTGGGTATATAAACGAGCTGTGCTCGTTTAAGCTCGGTAGTCTGTAGGGCTCTCGAACGTTCTCGGTCTGATGTCTACAAGTTCCTGAGGCCGGTCATATCAGTGAAACAGAGCTCTGGAATATGCCTTAAGGCAAACAGGAAGCTGATATATCGGTCATACGGAGGGACAGAAAAATGGATGGCAACGCTCCAGAGCCTCAGCTGGAGCATATAATCTGGATGCTTCCCGACAGCCCTCTCAGTTGAGGGGGACGAACGTGTTGAGGAGCAGCACGACGACGATCAGTCCGATAGCGATGCCGATGACGGTGCGGGGGCTGACCCTGACTCCCTTCTCGTTCTCCGTGTCGAAGTACCTCATGAGACCTGCGGAGGACTGGAATCCACTGTCGTTCTTCTTTGCCATGGGTCGGGGTTAGCTCGGGTCCATATAAAAACATAGTGGGCTACGGCTCGGTCCGGGCGTATGCGCGCGCATGCTCCCTATATGCGCGTACCGAAAGCGTCTTTAAGCATAGGCCGATAGTCCGCCCGATTAGCATGCATTGGGCAGATGTCATAGCAGAGGAGGTCGCCAACACCTGCGACCATCCCCTGATAGCCACAGGGATCAGCCCGACGGGGATCATCCACGTCGGCAGTTTGAGGGAAGCAATCACAGGCGAGTCGGTCCGCAGCGCCGTCGAGGCGATGGGCAAAGAGGTCCGTCTGATCTATCTCATCGACTCCTTCGACCCCCTGCGCAAACGCTACGACTTCCTGCCCGAGGAGTTCGAGAAGTACGTCGGGATGCCCATATCCCGCATCCCGTGCCCCTGCGGCAAGCACAGGAACTATGCCCACCACTTCGTCCAGCCTTTCCTGGACGCAGTCGATTCGCTCGGGGTCAAGTGCGAGATCATCTGGACCCACGAGCTCTACGACCAGGGCGTGTTCGCCGAGTGCATCGACAAGACGTTCAAGAAGAGGCACGAGATCATCCAGATCCTCCACGAGGTCACCGGAAAGGAGGCCAAGGACGACTACGCCCCTTACAACCCCGTCTGTGAGAAGTGCGGGCGCTTCACCAAGCCCATCTTCGAGTCCTACGAGTTCCCCTACGTGGAGTACGACTGCGTCTGCGGCCACCACGGCAAGGCGGACATAAGGAAGGGAGAGGGAAAGCTCACCTGGCGCCTGGAGTGGCCCGCCAAGTGGATGGTCTTCGGCACATCCGCCGAGCCCTTCGGGAAGGACCACGCCGCGGCCGGAGGGTCATACGATTCCGGGAAGAGGATCATCGCCGAGATCTACGGCGGCAAGGCCCCTTACCCCATACCCTACGAGTTCGTCCAGCTGAAGGGAGTCGGGCAGATGCACAAGTCCCTCGGATGCTCCGTGACGGGACTGGACGCAATCAACATGACCCCTCCGGAGGTCCTGAACTACCTGTTCCTGAGGGTGAACCCCTCGAGGGCCATCGACTACGATTCCGGCATCGGGACCCTTGACATGGCCGACGAGTACGACAGGATGGAGAGGCAGTACTTCGCCGGAGAATGGGCGGAGTCCGAGGAGAACTCCGTGAGGGCGTATGTCATCGCGCAGCACAACCACGTGCCTGCGCAGCTGCCTTTGCAAATCCCCTACCGCCACCTCGTGAACGTGGCGCAGATGGCGCCCGACTTCGACGGCGTGATGGAGGTGCTGTCGCGCACCATCGACATGTCTGCCGCAACGCCGGAGGATATCGAGAGGCTCAAGAGGAGGGTCTCCTGCGTGAGGTACTGGCTGAACGGGTTCGCCCCCGACATGGTCAAGTTCTCCGTCCTGCAGTCCCTGCCCTCGGACATGGAGCTCTCGATGAACGAGAAGGTCTTCTTCCAGGCACTGGTCAAGAGGATGAACGACTGCGTCTGGGACGCCGACACGATCACAGGCGTGGTATCGGACATCGCCAAGGCATCTCCGATAGGGGCGAAGGGCGGATACAAGGCCCTGTACAAGATCCTGATCGGGAAGCCCGCCGGCCCCAGGCTCGGGCCGTTCCTGGCGTCCATGGACCAGAAGTTCGTCGTGAACAGGCTGATCCAGGCCTCTCAGTGAGGCTTCCATGACGATCCCCTTCAGGGTCCCCGACCCGAAGATGTCGCTCGCCATGACCGTCACAGGCATGGTGCTGGCGGCCATCGGGATAACAGGCTATGTGCTCGAGCCCGTGGGCTCGATGCAGGCCGTGTTCGTCGTCGGTGTGGTCCTGTTCATCATCGGGTACGTGATGCTCAACCTGTCCGGCCGCCGGGCCGCCGCCAGGGCCAAGGCCCTGGCCGACAGGGAGGACGAAGAAGGGTTCTACTACATCCTCGACGAGGGCTATTCCGCGCCCGTCGGAGATGCGACCATCATCGACCTGAGGGAGGAATGACCCTATGGCAGCATTGTGCGCCGACCTGCTCTACCTGTTCTTCAACTCCGTGAACATGCACAGGTGGAACGACCACATGCGCCCCGTCGACCTGACGGAGCTGGACAAGCAGGCGCACAAGGCGGCCATCGCGTGGGTTCTCGGGAAATACGAGGAGTCCGAAGGCAACATGATGGACTGGACCAGGCTAATCGAGCATACCATGTTCTCGTTCATCCAAAGATCGGTCCTTACCGATCTGAAGCCCCAGGTCTTCCATAAGATCGTCTCGGAGAAGAGGGAGCAGGTGAACTCGTATGTTTCAAGCGAGTTCGACCGCCTCGTCCCCGATGCGGATCCCGGGTTCAGGGACCGCTTCCAAGCCTACCTTGCAGCTCCCGGCGATTCCAGGGAGGATGCGGTCATCCGCGCCGCCCATTACCTTGCCACAAGGTGGGAGTTCAATCTGATCTATGATTCCAACCGCTCCCTGTACGGGATAGACCAGACCCGCCAGGAGATCAACGAGCAGATCGGCCACCACAAGGACCTGGTCGGTGTGAGGGAGCTCAACGAGGACACCTTCGACTTCATCGACCTTGTGGGGCAGCTCAGGTTCCAGCAGCGCTGGGCCAGGACCCCCAGGGTGCCCAGGACCACGGTCCTGGGGCATTCCCTGATGGTCGCCGACATGATGTACCTGGCCGACCTGGACGCCGGAGCATCGGACAGGCAGGTCTACAACGATTTCTACAGCGGCCTTTTCCACGACCTCCCGGAGGTGCTGACCAAGGACGTGATATCCCCCATAAAGGAGAACGTCAACGGGCTGGCCCTGATCCTGGAGGAGTACGAGCACGAGCAGGTGGAGTCCACCATCATGCCCCTTCTGAAAGAGGAGTGGAGGGACGGCTTCAGGATGATGGTCTACGACCCGTTCTCGGACTGCGACGATGCTGTGTTCGGACCGAGGAACGGGACAGACCTGAAGACCTGCGACATGGTCGCCGCCTATATGGAGGCGATGGTGTCCCGCAGGTACGGGATATCCTCCACCACGCTCTCCGACGGAGAGCTGGGGATCCGCGACAGGCTGCTGGCCCGTCACGGGAAGATCGACACCAGGGCCCTCATCGCCGGATTGGACGCGATGAAGATTTGAGTTCTGTGGATCCCGGGGCCCAGACATCTTTATATTCATCGTCGGCAGTAGGAGGGTAGAGGTGTCGAAAGGTACCTCAGTGGGGGGGTTAGTGGTCATTCGACCACTGCCCTTAACGTTTCTGAAGTTCTTCTCCAAGATTGCCTGCCAGCGGGACTGTCAGACGATTCTGTAGCATCTCCAGTCATCGTGGTCGATCAGTCCGAGGCTCAACGCGGGCAGTATCGACTCTTTCACCATCTTGTCCCAATCCGAGCACCCCGTCTTCGTCATCAGCTCATCGATGGTGAGGTGCTCGTCTACGAGGGCGTCCAGCAATATGCGGACATCATCAGGATCGATCTCAGACAGCTGCTCGAACGCGTTCACGATGCATTCCAGGTTGAACCTCACGAATCCGGTGCAGTCGAACGGGGTGACGGATTGGCAACCTTGGAGCACGCGGTAGTAGTCCTGCTGCCTCCTGCGGATGAAGGACTCGAAGGGGACGATGCCGTAGATGGCATTGTCATCCCTCAGGATCTTCGCGTTCCACAGGCGCCCCATCCTCCCGTTGCCGTCGAAGAACGGGTGGATGGCCTCGATGTAGAAGTGGGCGACCGATGCGGTCACGGGCGCAGGGAGGTCGGTCTCCGACCCCCATTGGAACAGCCTCTCCACCAGCGGAGGCACCTTCTCGTGCTCCGGGGGTTTATAGATGAGATCTCTGCCCCTGTAGATACCGACGGTTCCGTCCCTGAAGCCCGGCTTCTCCAGGAGGCCGAAGGTCATGGTGTCGTGGGCCTTCAGGAAGTCCTCTACCGACCACGTGCTCAGCGACGGCATGAGCCTGTAGGCATCGACGGCGTCCTCGATCTTGGTGAGCTCGTCGAATGGCGCCTCGACGTATTCTCCCTTGGATATGGCTGCCACCTGCCGGTAGCTCAGGGTGTTGCCCTCGATGGCGGCGGAGTCCATCACAGATCTCAGCATCGAGGCTTCCGACAGCTCCTTCCTTATCTTCCTCGTGGCGCGGGAGCATTCCTCTTTGGCGCAGTCGAGGCTGTACAGCAGCTCCTCTATATCCACGTCGAGGTCGTTCAGCACGGGTATCCAATCGGTCTCCATGAATGCCCTATGCACCGGATATCATATTTGAAGAGGATGCTCGGAAACGGCATCTTCCGGGCAGAAGCAACCGTTGGACGGGTCTTGTAGTTATATTTACAGAAGGAAAAAGGGGCCTTGCGGCCCATTGTTCTCAGCGCCTGCCGATGATCTCCTGGCCGCGCATGTAGGGCCTGAGGACCTCGGGGATGGTGACGGTGCCGTCCTTGTTCTGGTAGTTCTCCAGGATGGCGACCATCGTCCTGGGCAGGGCCAGTCCGGACCCGTTTAGGGTGTGGACGAACTCGCTCTTCAGGTGGGGCTCGGGCCTGTACTTGATCCTGGCCCTCCTCGCCTGGAAGTCGGTGAAGTTGCTGCACGAGGATGCCTCGAGCCAAGCGTCCTTCCCGGGAGCGTACAGCTCCAGGTCGTAGCACTTGGAGCAGGAGAAGCTCATGTCCCCGGTGCACAGGAGCAGGACCCTGTAGGGGAGCCCCAGGCCGTTGATCAGGTCCTCGGCGTTCTGCCTCAGCTCCTCCAATCTCGCATAGGAGTTCTCGGGCAGGACGAAGTTGACCATCTCCACCTTGTTGAACTCGTGCACCCTGATGATCCCCCTGGTGTCGGCGTGCTTCCCGACCTCCCTCCTGAAGGAGGGGAGGTACGCGGTGTAGTAGATCGGGAGCTGCGACTTGTCCAGGATCTCGTCCTGCAGGAGGTTCGTTATCGGCACTTCCGCAGTGGGGTTCAGGAACAGGTCGTCCTTCTCCAGGTAGTACATGTCGTCCTTCAGGTTGGGGTACTGGCCGGTTCCGATGACGGCGTTCTTGTTCACGACCACCGGGGGGAACAGCTCGGTGTACCCCTGGTCCTGGTGGGTGTCCAGGAAGTAGTTGATGAGGGCCCTCTCGAGCCTCGCTCCGTCGCCTTTCAGGCAGTAGAACCCGCTCCCTGCTACTTTCACGCCTCTGTCGAAGTCGATGATGTCCAGGTCCTCGGCGATCTCCCAGTGCTCCTTGGGCTTGAAGTCGAACTTCCTCTTCTCCCCTTTCTCGTACACGACGACGTTGTCGTGCTCGTCCTTCCCGAGGGGGACCGATTCATGGGGTATGTTGGGGATGTTCAGGACGCAGTCCTGGCGGATGCCCTCCAGCTCGGCCATGCGCTCGTCGTTGGCCTTGATCTTGTCGGAGACTTCCCTCATCTCGGCGATGCTCTTGGTCTTCTCGTCGCCGTTGGGCATCTTGGAGATCCTGAGGGACACCTCGTTCCTGGTCTGCCTGAGGCGGTTGTTCTCGTCGGTCAGGGTCCTCCATTCGGAGTCGGCCGCCAGGAACCTGTCGAGGATGGCATCGTCCTTGTTCCTGTTCTTCAGCATGGTCCTGATCATGTCAGGGTTGTTTCTGATGACGTTGACATCGAGCATCGTAAAGCACCTCGGAACTTCTTCTGGCTGAGCGACGACCACGTGCGCTTGTCGGTGAGGACGATGACGCTGCCGCGGACGTCCACGGCGACCGCTCCGGTCGACTCCTCTATGCTGGCGGCCGCACCCTTGGCGTCGTCGTCGGAGTTGGAGAGCACCTTCACCTTGATCAGGCGGTTCTTCTTCAGCTGGCTGACGATCTCGTCGAAGACCCCCTGGTCCAGGCCGTCCTTCCCGACGTGGACCGTCGGGCTTATGTCGTTGGCCCTTCTCATGAGCTCCTTCCTTGCGTCCTTCTCAGTCATGTGATTGCTCCTTCAGGTACGGCCTGCGACGGACCTCTCCGCACATGCCGCAAGTGACGCACACCATGTGGCTCCCGAGGCGGACGCGGCAGTTGACGCCGGGCAGCATGGGGATGCCGCAGCTCTTGCATATGGCGTATCCGCGGGGCATCGGGACCTGCGTCTTGGCGCTGATGCGCCTTGCGAGGTCCACATACCTCCTGGCGCGGTCGGGCCTGTCCTGACGGACGGCCTCCTCGGCCAGGGCCAGCAGCTTCCCGATGCGCTCGCTTCCGATGTCGGCGAGTGCCTTCTGGGAGATGCGCCTCTTGCTCATACGGTGTGCTCCGGACGCTACGATTACCGCCCAGTATATAATAAGTGTGCGAGCGTGTTTGGACGGGATCCGCAGACCGCCGCGGGCCCCGGTGCCCGGGGCCGCAGCGGTCAGCGGATGTACTCCATGGTCAGCAGGAGGTCGCGTATCTCCTGCTCCTCGCCCTCGAAGGGGCCCTCGGATTCCTTGTAGGTCTCCCAGAGGAACGCGAAGTAGTCGTGGAAGGCTATGACGCACTCGTCCCAGGAGGGTTTGCTGATGTAGATCCCCAGGTCGTCGTTGGAAAGGGACCAGATGCCTGTGGATTGATTGTACGACGGGACAGCCTCTGCGGGATTGAGCAGGACGATGTCCCTGTCTGCGGTGATCACCCTGTGGAACTTCACGGACGGGAACGAGTAGATGCCCGTCGCGGAAGACAGTCCGGTGACGTTCCCTTCGGGGTCCATCTCCACGGTCCCGGATGCGATGACGATCCCGGCCTTGACGAAGAGCGGGATGTCTGCGGGAGAAATCCTGCTGCCGAACGCTATCGGAACGGTGGACTTCCCGTTGGATATGATCCAATGCCCGTTCTTGGCAGGGTCGCGGGATATGGACCCTATGATGGCGCCGGTGAACTGCTGTAAGCCGTTGTCCGCATCGGACTCCAGCCTCTCCCTGCGGTTGACCCTGAGCTTCCTCGACGCCCTTCCGGAGCCGTAGAGGAAGCTGTTCCCGTCCAAGTGGTCGCACAGGTCCAGTATGTCCTTGGACACGGACCTACGGTATAGAGCTTCCACATGGTCGGAGGGCGTTTCCCGGACCTCGGGCATGTTGGCGTGGTCCAGCTCCTCCATGAGCCTGTTGAGGGCGTCCAGGGCGAGGGTGTCGTCGCCTTCGGCGACGACCTCGTTATCATGTTCGGAGCCGATCCCGGAGAGGTCGAACCTCTTCAGCAGCTTGCCGGGGACTTCTCCCTGCAGCCTCATCTCCTTTGCGATCATGTTCCGGCCGATGTCCTCCAGAAGCTTCTGGACGTCTGCCACCGCCTGCATGGCGATATCCTGGGGCACATGCTCCGACGCGTCCCCTTTGGGGACGATCCTGAACTCGAAGGGCTGCATCGGGACCTGGATGGAGAGGGAACGTACTTATCACTTGGGGATGCTGTCCTCACGCGTGCGCGCTCCGTATAGAGATTAGGGGCGCGGCGAAACGCTTATATTGGGGTCGGATATCGGCACTCTAGTTAGACGGAGCCACGGTGCTCGCGTCGTTCACAATCCAAGGTGGTATGAATGGTAAGAAAGCCAGCATCAATGTACAGGCAGATCAAAGGACAGGCGTACACTCGCCGCGAGTACATGGGAGGAGTCCCTGCGAGCAGGGTCTCCCAGTACGAGATGGGGAACCTCAAGGAGGACTTCCCCGTGGTCCTCACCCTGAGGGTCAAGAACCGCGTCCAGATCAGGCACACCTCCATCGAGGCCGGCCGTATCGCCGCCAACAAGGTCCTGAACGGACAGGCCGGAGTCGCCAACTACCACATGACCGTGAGGGCCTTCCCCCACGTCGTCCTCAGGGAGAACAAGCTGGCGACCGGAGCAGGAGCGGACCGTGTGTCGAGCGGAATGCGCCAGGGATTCGGCAAGACCGTCGGGACCGCGGCGAGGCTCGAGCGCAACCAGGCCATCCTGACCGTCCGCGTGCCCGCCGAGAAGGCGGTCATCGCCAAGGACGCCCTGTGGAGGGCCTCCATGAAGTTCCCGTCCCCCTGCTACATCGATGTGGAGAAGGGCCAGGAGCTCATCCTGTAAATGTTCGATTTCGAACTGGAAACGATATCACGCTGGATTCGCGACGGGGGCTACGCCTCCGTCGCCCTCCAGATGCCCGAGGGCCTGAAGATAAGGGCTCCGGAGATCTCTGAATTTCTTGAGAAGACGACGGGCGTCTCCGTCGTCATCGTCGGCCGCCCTTGCTACGGGGCCTGCGATCTTTTCGATTATCACGGCTGGGCGGACGCCATGGTGCATTTCGGCCATTCGCCGATACCGTCTCAGGGCGACGACCCGGACGTGCTGTACATAGAGTCCAGGTCGGACGCCGATGTGGATGATTCGATCTTGGAAGGTTTGTCTTCCCTGCCCGATAGGGTGGGCCTGCTGGCCACCGTGCAGTACCTCGGACTGATGCCGAAGGTGAAGTCCATCCTGGAATCTTCAGGAAGGAAGGTGCTGGTAGGACAGGGAGACAAGAGGATAATGCATCCCGGGCAGGTGCTGGGATGCAACTGCACCGCCGCGGAGGCTGTCGCAGACGAAGTCGATGGCTTCCTGTTCATCGGCGAGGGGGACTTCCATCCGTTGGCCGCGGCGTTCGGCATGCAGAAGCAGGTGCTGGTGCTGAACCCCGTGACCTGCGAGGTCCGCGACATGGCCGAGACCAGGGACAGGATCCTCAGGAGAAGGTTCGCCGCCATACAGGGCGCCAAGGAGGCGGAGAGCTTCCTGGTCATAGTGTGCAGCAAGACAGGGCAGAACAGGTCCGAAGAGGCTGATGCCATGGTGAAGATGCTGAAGGACAATGGAAGGAAGGCGCAGAAGGTCGTCATCGAGGAGATCTCGCCGATGGCGCTGATGTCCTATCAGGTGGACGCCTTCGTGAACACCGCCTGTCCGAGGATAGCGATGGACGATTCCGCAAGGTATCCCAAGCCCATGCTGACGCCTCCTGAGCTGGAGATCGCCCTGGGGCTCCGCGAGTGGAACGATTACCTTTTCGACCAGATCCGCGGCTGAGGCTGCGGGCTTCTCTATTATATTGTATAATGGGGACCTTCGGTCTCGAATGGATGCCGTGATCGGCGGGAAGACATACAGCTTCAGCAAGGCTGCGGATTCCGGGGAAGGAAGCTACACCGTGGATTGCGAGACGGGAGCCATCACCGTCCCCGAAGGGGTAAAGGTCCAGGGCCCGAACGGCGTGGTATTCACCGGCGAGGGCAGCTTCTCGCTGAGCGAGAGCGGAGAGGGCAGCACGGTGGTCACCGTCCCCGAAGGTGCGAGCATCACCGGGAAGGGCGGCGCAACCATCGCCGGAGGGACCGCCGAAGTAGAGATCGGATCCGACGGGAAGCTGACCCTTGTAGAGGGGCAGGGAAGCCTCTCGGGCGATGGGTCTGTGGAGATGCAGTTCACCGTCTTCGAGGACGGTGCGTCTGTGACCAAGACTGTCAAGGTCGAGGTGTCCGGCGATTCCCTGGCCAAGATAGGAACAGGGAGCATCCCTGATGAAGTCAAGACTCTGCAAAAGGGCAAGTCCGTGACGGTGGGCGGTGCCAAGTACACTGTGATATCCACCACCAGCTTCCCCGAAAGCGGCGGGAACCTCATTACCGACGGCCAGAAGGCCGTCATCTCGGGGGAGTCGGACTCCGATGCAACGGTAACGTTCGGCGAGGGCGAATCTGGGATAGGAGTCACGGTCCCGAAAACCAACGAAGGCGACACCACGCTAATCAAGGGCTCTCCGAACACCGTGATCCTCGGGAAGACCGGAGACAGCTTCACTGTGGATGAGAAAACCTATATCGCAGGCTCGGACGGCTCGGTATTCACGATAAACGAGGACAAGAACGTCACGGTCGAGACCGGGTCCGCCGTCCTGGGCGACGGAGTCTCCGTCATCGGCGGAGGCAGCGGCAAGGAGATCTCCAACCCTTCGGGTTCCGAGAATGACAAGGTCACTGTGGAGACCGGGAACGGCAAGGACATAGTGACCATTTCCAAGGCGGATGGCGTTGTAAAAATAGGCGGGACCGAAGGTTCATTGTACAAGGCCATAGAAGTCGGAACTCAAATCGAGGTAACCGGAGAGGGGAACAAGCTCATCGGCGGCACCGTCGAGGTCGGCACCGGAAAGGAGATCGATGTCGGGAAGTTGTCCGTGGAAAACACAGGCGGAGAAAGCAAGACGATCGAAGTGAAGTCCACCGGCGAAGGCGTCGGCACCATAACCGTCCCGATAGGCGGGAAGGTCAAGATCGGAAATGCGGAGATCGAGCTGGATCAAGGCGGAACGATCGAAATAGGAACCGACGGAAAGCTCGAGGTCACCAGCGGTATCGGCGGATCGGTGAAGGTGGGGGAAACGACTCATACAGGCCCGACCGATAGCAGGATCAAGGTCCAAGTAAATCCCGAAGACGGGACCAGCAGCAGCAATGCGGACATAATCATCGAGAAACTCGCTGATGGTGTCCAGCAGACGGTAGCAGCCGGAAAGTCGATAACGATCGGGAAGTATGTCTACACGGCAATAGGCCAAGATGTGGTCCTGAAGGGCCGTGCGGATGCCTATGGAACCATCATCAATCCGGAAGTCATCCTTTCTGGTGACAATTCTCAAGTCAAGGTGGCCCTGGCGAGCGATCCGAACGTCAATACGACATTCACCGCGGCCGATACGGGCACGAGCTTCGCCATGTCTTCTGACGATACCATGGCGAAGCAGATCGATCTGCTCGGGGGGAAGGTGGACGGCATCGCCGGAGCGACGGTCTGTGGCGGAGGGAACTCCATCACCGCTGTTGATGCGAGCACCGTGGTCGGGCTGACGGATGAAGGAAATGCCGTCCTTGTCTCCGGAAGCGGCTCCTCCACTGGCAAGATGACTGCCACAATCGGCAGTGTGCAGAAGAGCTTCGATGGGAACGGCAACAGGTACACGGTCGACATCAGCACCAAAAAGCTGACGCTCAACAGCGGAACCGAAGGGAACCCCGCATCCGTGGAGATGGATGGTTCGGCATCCCTCCAAGGAGTGAAGGGTCAGGAGTTCACGCTGAGCAATATTTCAGACAGCAGCACGACCGTGGCCGTCCCGAAAGGCGCCGGCATCATCGGGAAGGATGATTCCAAGATCGAGAGCAGCGCCTCGGCCGGAGCGAAGGTGCAGGTCGAGAAGAGCACCGGGAAGCTCACACTGGTCGATGGTACCGCGAAGGTATCGGGGAGCATATCTGTGCAGGGAGCCGGTGCAGGCTCGGATACTGTCGACGTCGAGGTCCTGAACGGCGGATCCTGCGAGGTAGACACAACGAGCAGGAGCGTCGGCGAGCTGTCCCAGGGCGGCTCGGTCGTCATAAACGGGATCACGTACACGACCTCCGACGGAAAGAGCAAATTCCCGTTGGACGGGGGCGTGCTCTCCAGGGCTGATGAGGCTGCGGAAGTCCCTGCCGGGAAAGACGCGAGCATCACGCTCGATGGCGACGAAGGCACGGATCCTACAGTAGTGGTCCCCAGCACAAACAGTGGGAAGACAATCGTGACGAAGACCGGAAACGGGGGCACCGTGACGCTCGAGAAGGTCGGCGACAAGTTCGAGGTCGGTGGAAAGACCTATGCCGCAGGCTCCGACGGAGCGACGTTCTCCGTGGACGACAGTGGCAATGTGAGACTGATAAGCGGTTCCGCCTCCTTGGATGACGGAATGGAGATCACGACCGACGATGGAGTGGCGGTGACCAACCCCGCAAGCCCGAGCGGCGACAAGGTCATCTTCACGGTCGACGGCGGGAAGGACATCGTCGTCATCCCCTCGACCGGAGGCGCGGTGAAGATCGGCGAGACCGAGTACACATCTGCCGAGAACGACACGCGGATCGAGGTCACAGGCTCCGGGAACAATCTGGTGGAGGGCTCTGTCCTGCTCGACAGCGGCGAGGGAATGACCATCGGCGGAGTCTCTATCGAAGGAGCAGGATCTCCCGCTTCCACGGTCGCGTCCGCCGGCGAAGGCACGGGCACCGTGACCGTCCCCCAGGGCGGACGGGTCGACATAAACGGCGCGAAGATCGGTGGCTCCGACGGAGACGTCGTCATCGACATCGTGGACGGCAAGACCGTTGTCAAGATCTCCCCCGGGAAGAAGGTCACCATCAACGGCATCGACTATGAGGGAGGCGAGAATGGCTCCACCCGCACCATCGGGCCTGACGGACAGGTGGTGAAGGGGACGGTCGAGATTGAGACAGGCTCCGACTCCTCTATCGAAGAGGAGGTCGAAGTTGGGGACACAATAAAGCTCCCCGACGAGACCACGGTCGAGCCGCCGAAGCCACAGCAGGTCCTGGTCGGATGGAAGACCACCGATGCGGACGGCTCCGAGACCGAGTACGGGATAGGGTCCGACTACACAGTGGAAGGCAACGTCAAGGTGGAGGCTGTCTACGCGGACGCCTCCAAGGTCCTGGTATACACAGTCGATTCGAACGGAGGGTCGGTCACCGGCACCACCTACGAGGAGCTGGACGGCAGTCCCGTGAAGCTGAAGGAAGACGGCGCCAAGAAGGAAGGATACACCTTCGCCGGATGGAAGGCCAAGGACGGGAACGATGCCGTGTTCGCGCCCGGCGTCAGCCTGGACCCGACGCAGACGACGTACATGGAAGCGTACTTCATCCCGAACAGCGCGGTGACGGTCACTTTGACCTACGATCCCGAGAAAGGGAACGGGAACGTGAGGACGCAGACCGTGGAGGTCGGGGAGACCGTATGGCTGCCCACGTCTCTGGACATGTCCCGTGCCGGGTACAGGTTCGTCGGATGGGCCACCGAGTCCGTGACGGAGAACACGCCGGCCACGCTGGGTGCGGAATCTGCGACGGCCGGGAGGACCATGATAAAGACCGCGTACTACACCGTGAAGGAGAGCGAGGTCCTGTACGCCGTGTGGGAGGAGGAATCGTCCTATGAGCCGGGATGGTGGGACTCCGATGACGACGGCACGATATGGAACTACCCGACCGTCGTGCCTTCGGACGGAGGATCTTCGGACGGTTCCTCGGACACGAAGAGGATCGCGCTGATCGTGGCGGCTGTGGCTGTGGCTGTGACGGAGATAGCCGTGCTGGTGGCGTACAGGAAGAAGTGAGATCCGAGTACTGTATGGGAAACTCCGGGGATCGGATGTGCGTTAAATTCCGTCCCCGGGCCTTTACCGGGCATCCGGAGGGCCGTAGATGGTCTTCCGGACGCTCTCGGGATACTTTTGGCTCATGATATCATGTGGGATGCGATGTCCTGCCTGCGTCCGTATGGGCGGTCCCTGCCCCTGCGGGGCAGGTCCCGCCGGCACGGACAGCGGCAGGACCCGGAGGCTGTTCGCCGGAGGGGACAGCCGCTCGCTCTCCGAGGGGGCGCCCGGCTGCCCCCTCTCCGGCTCGCGGA
>CAVKKO010000043.1:0-14536 GCA_963656905.1 Bacteroidaceae bacterium
GCCGTAGATGCCGCGCTTGCAGTCCTCCAGTCCGTCGATTATCTGGCAGGCCCTGAGCTTCGGGGCTCCCGACAGGGTCCCTGCGGGGAGCACGGCTTCGATGGCGTCCATGGCGTCCTTCCCGTCTGCTATCTTTCCCACGACGGTGGAGCCGATGTGCATCACATGGGAGAACCTCTCGATCTCCATGTACTTCTCGACGGCCACGGTCCCGAACTCCGACACCTTCCCGATGTCGTTCCTCCCCAGGTCCACGAGCATGTTGTGCTCCGCTCTCTCCTTCTCGTCGGACAGGAGCTCCTCTTCCAGCCTCTTGTCCTCGGCGGGGGTGCTCCCGCGGGGCCTGGTGCCGGCGAGCGGGAACGTGTGGAGCGTGCCGTCGATCAGCTTGACAAGCGTCTCGGGGGATGCTCCGGCGACCTCGATGTCGCTTCCGGAGAAGTAGAACATGTACGGCGAAGGGTTGGTGGTCCTCAGGACCCTGTAGACGTCCAGGAGGCTGCCTTCGAAGTCCGCCTCCAGGCGGTTGGAGAGCACCACTTGGAAGATGTCGCCCTCACGGATGTGCTCCTTCGCCTTCTCAACCATGGCGCAGTACTGCTCTTCCGAATGCATGGGCCTGAATCCGGAGCTGAGCGTGGCGGGGATGCGCTTCCTGGGCACCCCGTTCTTCACGATGGTGACCATCCTGTCCAGCTCGGCGCAGATCTTCTCGTAGCTCTTGCTCTCGTCGCCGGCGACGGTGTGAGCGATGACGGTTATCGTCTGCTTGAAGTTGTCGAAGACGATGAGCTTGTCGAACAGCATCAGGTCGGCATCCTTGAAGCCCTCGTCGTCCTCGGACTCTATCTTCAGGCTGGGCTCGGCGTACTTGATGTAGTCGTAGGAGAAGTAACCGACCAAGCCTCCGGTGAACGGCGGCATTCCGTCCACCTTGGGGCTCCTGTACCTCTGAATTATATCTCTGATCATAGCGGAGGGGTCGGAGGTTTCGAGCCTCTTCGTCTCCCCCTTCTCGGTGATGCTCACCGCTCCGTCCGAGCACACGAACTCCAGGATCGGGTCGAATCCCAGGAACGTGTACCTGCCCCAGCGCTGCCTGTCCTCTATGCTCTCGAGGATGTAGCAGTGGCTGTCCAACCTCAGGAGCGCGTTGAGGACCTCTATAGGGGTCCTGACGTCTGCTAGGATCGTGCGTGCGACGGGCACTGTGCCGTATCCTTCTTCGGAGAATCTCGACACCTCTTCTTTCGACGGGCTGTACATTGGCTTCACCTGTTGTCTGAACGGGTGATTCTTTTTTGGTATTTAATGGATATTATTGTTATTTGATGTACATTAATGTGCAATTATTTGAGCGGATATAAGCGACGGCGCCGCTGACGGTCCGTCCTCCTCTCGTCCTTCTCTTAAGGCCGATTATCTAGGTCTGTTGCCGTGACGCATCCAACATCAAGATTGGTTGATTGCTTCCGGTCCGAGAATCGCCGCTCAAGCAAGCTTTGCTCTCTTTTCCGACGGTCTACAAGAGCCTTAGTTTAGAAGGCATCTTAACAAATCAAGCGCCGGCATCGGATCTTCGGGCGGATTGAACGGAACAGTTGGATGTATATTCCAACAGGTACCATTTTGTCGGTACATGAAACGGATTAATAGGGAGACCCGATACTCATGGAACTGTTAATTCAACTGAACGGGGGAATCAATTGGACGTCCAAGAGTGGCTTGGAGCTGACAACCAGCTCGGAATCGATATCTGGGAGAAGAAGTACCGCTACGGGGGAGAATCCTTCGATCAATGGCTCGACCGCATAAGCGGCGGGAACGCGGACATAAGGCGCATGATGGCGGAGAAGAAGTTCCTCTTCGGAGGGAGGATCCTCGCCAACCGCGGGCTCCACGTCAACGGGCTCAAGGTCACGTACTCCAACTGCTACGTGCTGACGCCTCCCGAGGACTCCATCGAGTCCATCTTCGAGACCGCCGGGAAGCTCGCCAGGACCTTCAGCTACGGAGGCGGAGCCGGCATAGACATCTCCAAGCTGGCCCCCAGGGGCGCCAGGATCAACAACACCGCTTCCGAGACTTCCGGAGCCGTGTCGTTCACGGACCTGTTCTCTATGGTCACAGGCCTCATCGGCCAGCACGGCCGCCGCGGAGCCCTCATGCTCACGATATCCTGCGACCACCCCGACCTGGAGGAGTTCATGGCGGTCAAGACCGACCTGGAGAGGGTCACCAAGGCCAACATGTCAATCCGCGTCAGCGACGCGTTCATGAACTCCGTCAAGGACAGGGGCACGTACATCCAGTCCTTCGACCGCCCCGAGAGCAACCAGAAGATCAGGAAGGAGCTGAACTCCGCCGAGTTCTTCGAGAAGCTCTGCCACAACAACTGGGACTACGGAGAGCCCGGATGCCTCTACTGGGACAGGATCTCCTCCTGGAACCTGCTGAGCGAGTTCCCCGACTACGAGTACGCCGGGACCAACCCCTGCGCCGAGGAGCCCCTGCCCGCCGGAGGGAGCTGCCTGCTGGGGAGCATGAACCTGGCCGCGTTCGTCGAGGGCGGAGTGTTCAAGAAGGAGGAGTTCACCGAGGCGGTCAGGATCTGCGTCCGCGGCCTCAACGACGTCCTCGACGAGGGCCTGCCCCTCCACCCGTTGCAGGAGCAGAGGGAGTCCGTCCATGACTGGAGGCAGATCGGCCTCGGGATCATGGGCCTCGCCGACATGCTGATCAAGCTCGGCTACCAGTACGGCACCCCGGAATCCATCGACTTCTGCTACAAGCTCGGGAAGCTGATGATGGACACGGCCCTCAACGAGTCCGCCATGATGGCGAAGGAGTCCGGCATGTTCCCCAAGTGCGACCCGGAGAAGATCGTCGCATCGCCGTTCTTCAAGGAGAACGCCTCTGAGGAGACCACCGAGCTCGTCCTGAAATACGGGCTGAGGAACTCCCAGCTGCTGACCATCGCCCCCACCGGTACACTGTCCACCATGCTGGGCATATCCGGAGGGATCGAGCCCATATTCGCGATATCCTATGAGAGGAGGACCACATCGCTCTCCGACCACGACGAGTACTACAAGGTCTACACCCCGATCGTCCAGGCCTACATGGACGAGCACCCCGAGGTGAAGAAGGACGAGGACCTTCCGGCCTTCTTCGTCACCGCCCAGAACCTGGACTACAGGCAGAGGATCAACATGCAGGCCGCGTGGCAGATGCACATCGACGCCTCCATCAGCTCCACGGTCAACCTTCCGGAGGAGTTCCCCGAGGCGGATGTGTACAACATCTACATGTACGCCTGGGAGGCCGGATGCAAGGGAGTGACCGTGTTCCGTGACGGATGCAAGCGCCTGGGGATCCTGTCCACCAAGGACAAGGCGCCCGAGGCCGCGTCGGCACCCGTAGCCGAGGAAGAGAAGCCCGAGAAGAGGGGCATCGTGGAGAAGGTCGGCGACAACGTCATCGGAAAGAAGCGCAAGCTGATGACCGGATGCGGGAGCCTGCACTGCACTGCGTTCTTCGACCCTGACACCGGAGAGCTCATGGAGGCCTACCTGAACAAGGGGTCCACCGGAGGGTGCAACAACTTCATGGTCGGGCTGTCCAGGATGATCTCGCTGGCCGCCAGGTCAGGATGCGGTGTGAACGCCATCGTGGACCAGCTGAAGTCCTGCGGCTCCTGCCCGTCGTATGTCGTTAGGACGCACATGAGCAAGGACACCAGCAAGGGCTCCTGCTGCCCCATGGCGGTGGGATGGGCCCTCACGGAGATGTACAACGAGATGCAGACGCAGATCCGCGGCATCCCCGACGAGGCCCCCGAGGCCACCATCAGGGAGATCAAGAACCCCTGCCCCAAGTGCGGCGCCGAGCTGGAGTTCCAGGGCGGCTGCAACGTCTGCAAGTGCTGCGGCTGGACAAAGTGCGAGTGACCTCGCTTGAAACCCATTCCGGGCCGGTCGGAAGGCCGGTCCGGGTTCTGCAATCCTAATTCGGGAACCTATTTGCACCAAGGCCGCTATCGTGGACCGAAGAGCATGATGGATGAGAAGAAATGGCAGCTGGCCAAGAGCATACTGGTCATCGGCGTCGTGCATTACACCATGGAGCGCACGGGATGGTCGGAAGACGAGGCTCTTCGCAGGTTCTACGATTCGCAGGTCTACGAGGACCTGCAGAACGAATCGACCAAATCTTGGTACTTCAGCGCATATCAGCTCGCGAGGTTCTTCGAGGACGAGCTCAATGGGGGCACGCTATGGAAGGATACCTACTGAAAGCCCCGGACACCCTGAAGCTGAAGGTGTTCTGCATAGAAGAATACCGCAGGAAGCACGGGCTCACCGCCTCCGAGACGATGGACCTGTTCGAAAGGTACGGTGTCCTGGACTTCCTCAAGAACCCTCCTTTACAATGGCAGAGGGTGGAGGACACCGTGCTGGACATCGAGGAGTTCATCGCAGTCCGTTCGCATCGATGCGTCGGACATGGCCGATCTCAGAGCTCGAACCCGAAGGCCAGGTAGTCCTTCCTGCTGAACCTGTGGTAGATCAGGTGGCGGCATTCGTATCCGATGCAGTACACATACGGGTCTACCTCGTCGAAATACGCGATGTACTGGAAGCCGTCTCCGTCCACCTCTTTCCAGGTGCAGTCAGGGAACGCGGACTCCAGGCGGGCCTTGAGCTCTTCGGGGGTAAGATGATCTCTCACGGAGTCGACCATGAGCCTCAGGACCGGGCTCACCGGGAGCTTGGCGACGTATCTCCCGCCTTTCTCGGGGACGATTATGCGGACCCTGTCGTCCATGACGGCGTAGTCGATGTCGCCCATGCTGTCTCTGCATCTCTCGACCAGCTTCTCCATGAGGTCGGCGATCCTCCCGCGGTCCTCCTCGGAGTCGAGGCTCGACAGCGGCAGGTACAGGGATTCAGAGCCGTTGGACGGCCCCAGCTTGACCTGCGTCTCCTGTATCGCAGAAATGACAATGTCCTCGAGTTCGCCAACTTCCATCGGATCAGCTCCTGATGATTCCTCGATTGATATTATCCTATTTATCCTATCTGTTCAGTATGAATTACATCCTACTAGATATGCTGGCTGTTCTGGGCGAAGGTTAAAGAGCAGGTTCCGATTCAGCTCCTTCGAGGATTGGGTAGACCGTAAGTCCCGTTCCGGTTCAGCACACTCTCAGAAGCCGTGCACCTCAAATATACACAAAGGACGGGCCGTCGCCAGGCCTTAGCCTGCCCGCCTCACCCCTCATCGTTTTCATCGGATGGCCACTTGCCATTCGTCGACCGGAAAGGCGGTTATTGCTTTATTCAGAAAAACTGAATCCCAATAAACTTAATTACAATTAAGTAAATTATGACTCATGAAGAAGGGCGAGTTCATAGGTCGCAACAGGGAGCTGGAGGCTCTGGAGCGCGAGTACTCGAAGCCGGGATTCGGGATGCTCGTGCTTTACGGCCGCAGGAGAGTCGGCAAGAGCACCTTGATCAGGAAGTTCATCGAGGGGAAGAGAGCGGTAGCCATGACCGCCGTGAAATCCGACTCCAAGAGGAACATGGCCCTCCTCAGGTCCACCGTTCCCGACAGCTACAGGACATCCACCGAGCCCACGGCAGAGGACGTCCTGGACTCCTGGGCGGCGATGTCTGAGGACGGGAGGCTCACCGTGGTCATCGACGAGTATCCGTACCTGGCCAATTCGTTCCCTTCGTTCTCCAGCATCCTACAGAACCGCATCGACGACTCCTTCGCGGGATGCGACATGTTCATCATCCTCTGCGGGTCCTCGATAGGGGCGATGGAAGACGGCGTCCTGGGATACGAGAGCCCTCTCTACGACAGGAGGACGGCCCAGATGATGATGTCGCCCCTGACCTATCTGGAATGCCGCCCTTATCTGAAAGGGTTCTCCGATGCAGATTGTCTCAGAATCTACGGGATGGTCGGCGGGATCCCGGCCTATCTGAAGATGTTCGACTCTTCCAGAGGGCTGGAGCAGTGCATCATAGACAACTTCCTCCGGGACACTGCCTTCTTCAGGCTGGAGCCCGATTACATATTGAGAGAGGAGCTTAGGGACCCCAGCACGTTCTCATCGCTGATCGCCGCATTGGCCAACGGCAAGTCCAGACTGAACGAGATCGCGGACGATGCAGGAATCAATACTTCATTGGCGTCTGCGAAGCTCTCGGAACTGATCAGGTTGCAGATTGTAGACAAGGTGGCCCCGTTCGGAGAGGCTTCCAAGAAGAAAACCGGATACGCCCTGTCCGACAACATGTTCCGTTTCTGCTACCGTTTCGTGTACGGCTCCTATGTGCCGATTGACTCTACGGAGGAGGAAGCATCCGTGAAGCGCATCATGTCGGGCATGCAGACCTACATGGGGCCTGTGTTCGAGTCCGCCTGCCGCACCTACGCGAGGAGGAACATGGGATTCAACAGCGTCGGCACCTGGTGGGGCTCCGACCCTGCCGCGAAGACATCTGCCGAGATAGACGTCATCGCCTACGATCGGGACGATCCCGACGGCACAGTGCTCTTCGGCGAATGCAAATGCAGGACGTCACCAGTGACCATCGAGGTACTGGACCATCTGATGAAGTCGTCGATGCTCGTCAAGTGCAGGGAGCGCAGGTACGCCCTGTTCTCCGCCGGAGGGTTCTCGGAAAGCGTGGTGTCCGCGGCAGAGGAACAGGGTATCGCCCTCATCAGCCTCGAGGACCTCTATTCTCCGAGCGCGAGATGACGTCATGCGGCAACGCGGTAGCCGGTCAGCCCGACGATCCACCATCCGAGGATGACCGATGCTCCGATCCCCGATACTATTCCCGAAGCGAACCTTATCGCCTCATGGTCTCCGACGGTCCCCTGGAGAGCCCATTGGACTGCAGTGACCAGCAACAGGACAACCCCTATGGTCAGGACCCTCCTCCCGCGCAGGCGGTCAAGGGAGAAGCACGATGCCGCGCACCCTGCCAGCAATCCGATCAGCAGCCCCGTGTCCCTTATGCACACCGGCAGTTGGGAGCCGTTCAGGATGAAGGACCTGGCCGTCTCCTGATGGCAGAGGAGATCCCCGATGAGATAGGCAACGCCCGCAGGCCCGTGGCCCAGCCATCCGTTGTCGATGACCATGGGTGAGCCGTCCAGCCCAAGGAAGGTCTCCGGAGGGGCCATGTAAGGCGCAGAGAGGAACAGCGCTGTCAGGACCCCCAAGAAGGCCGTGACGGCCATAATCATCCCCCTCCCGTCCATGGTCCCGGAAAGGAGGGGGACATGATAACCCTGTTGTCAGAGGCCGATCGCGCAGCAGATGTCGAAGACCATCACGGATATGGGGGTCATCAGGCAGAACATCCTGACCATCTTGCCGACACCGCTGTCCGCTTTCAGGCACGAGGTCAGCAGGGCGATCAATGCGCAGAGCTCGATCAGGTACACGGTCAGCATCAGGCAGGAGTCCCCTGCGGGCTGATAGCCCGAGAGCTCCGACAGGGGCTCAAGCATGGAGACGCTCATCCCCAGGACCAGCGGGGCGAACAGCATCGCGGTGCCGGCCATGGTGTCCGTCATCCCCTTGAGCCTCGTCCCCAGGCCGCTCTCCACCGCATCTATGTTGTGGAACTGCCTTCCCAGCGTAATCGCCAGCCTCCCGGCGTCCTCGGTGCTGTCCTCGGAGCATCTGTGGATGTCGGTGTATGCCCTGAGGACATCGTCCGAGTATCTTCCGATCGAGAGATCCAACGCCCTCTCCACGTCTCCACGGCAGAGGTCCAGCTCCCTTTCAAGGGATTCTGCTGCCTCTTCGCATTCGGGACGGGACGACATGGATTCCAGGCAGGCTTTCTCGAAGGTGCATCCGGCAGCCATCCTGTTGCCTATCTCGAACACGGAATCCCTCAGGCCCCGGGCGCAGGACTCCCTCTTCTTCTCGGCGCGGATGTCCCTGGACATGGATATGGAGCACAGGAGGCAGGAGATGACCATGGCCGACACTATGGCCTTGTAAGGCTCCATGCCGATCATCATGGGCAATCCTGCGATGGGCACCGCTGTGAGGAGGATAAGGACGTTCTTCGGCACGTCCGACAGGCGCATGTCAGAGGCGAAGGGGTTGCTTCTGCGGATCCATATGGTCATCACGAGGATGGCCGAGGGCACCAGGACGAGTGTGATCAGGGCCATCGTCCCTTCGTTGAGCGACGATGATGCGAACAGCCCGCCGATGCCCAGCATGGGCACGATGGACATGAGGATCATCGGCAGGACGATCCCCAGCCCGAACACGGTGGTACATGGGAGGGTGAGCGAAGCGCTGTACGACTCCCCCATAGAACGGACGGAGTCCAGGGCGATGTCCGATGCCTCCGTGAGAAGCCTCCTTCCCTCCTCCCCGCCGGGGGATTCCGACGCGGCTATGCACAGCAGGACTGAATGCTTGTATCCCGCCGCCTGTTCCGGAAGCTCGGAGACAGCTTCTGTGAGGGCCTCGGTGACGCTTGCAGACGACCTGGAGTCCGCCGATCTGACAGCATCGGTGAATATGCGCGCGGATATCTTCGGGCCGTCGTCTGCTAGCTCCCTGACGGCGGTGTCCATGGAGCCTCCGGACTCCAGGCTGGCGGTGAGCATGCCCACCACCGTGGGCCCCTCCTTCACCAGCCTCCTCCAGTCCACGGAGCCGGTCATTCCGCTCCCACCCTGTCCTTGAACTCCGACACTATGTCCTCGGCGGAGGTCCCCGGCTTCATTGTTGTTATGGTATCGTTGGCCAGGAGGATCCATTCCGGCCCCAGGTACCTCTCGTCCCTGGCTCCGAGCTCCGCGAGGTACGCGCGCATCATCGCCCTCGCTCTGATCTCCTTGGCGGCCTCCCTCTTCCCGCCCTGTACGGACTTCAGGATCCTGCCTATGACGGGCGAGCCGAACAGCGCCTCCGGGCCGGTTATGTCCACGAACTTCCCGGGCTCGTCCCCGGTGGAGACCACTTCCCCCACTTTCCTAATCAGGTTCCCTGTCCTGCGGTCCCTCACGGTGCCCATGGTCACGATTATGTCCGTTGCCATGAACGCTTCCGGGCTGATGCCGAGGTCGTAGACCACCCTCTTGTAAACGGAATCGGCGGAGTCTCCGTGGATGGTCCCCAGGATGGCGCTGCCCGCCCTCCCGGCGCGCATGCTCTGGTAGAGCGTCTTGGCCTCGTCGCCTCTCACCTCACCGAGGGCGATGGCCGATTCCCCCATCCTCAGCGACACTCTCAGCGCCTCATCCGAACGGGACAGCTGCGTGCCCTGCATCCTCTCGTCCACCAGGATGGTCTGGACCTTGTACCCCATCCGCCTCATCAGGTCCCCCGGGAGCTCAAGGGTGTCCTCGATGGTCAGTATCCTCTGGTTGCTGGCGAACTCGAACAGCAATGCAGCCAGGAGCGACGACTTCCCTGCCCCCCTCGGCCCGCATATGAGGAACGCGGCCCTGCTGTTCACCAGATACGACAGCAGTCCTGCCGTCCGCGGGTCGATGGTCCCGTTGGAGATCAGCCTGGTGAGGGTCCATGGGCGGACCGACCTCTTGCGTATCGCAACAGCGTTCCCGTTTGGGCTCATAGGATATCCGACGACGGTCACCCTCGCATCGAATCCTTTGAAATCGGTCTCCAGCACGGGGTCTGAGCGGCAGAAGCGGAGCCCGCTGTCCCTCTTCAGGATGTTGATCAGGTTGTCCACCTCCCGGTTCTCGGCCATGAGGTTGGTCCTGCACCTGATGTGGGAGTTCAATCCCTCGATGCCGTTCATGGTCACGTGGATGCGGTTCTCCGAGCAGGGGGCGTCGATGTAGACATCCTCTATATGAGGGTCCGAGAGAAGGACCTCGAATATCCCTGCGCCCAGGGTGTGCCTGTACGCCATCCCGCAGATGTCGTTGGCGACCGCATCCGTCCCGGCGATCCCGCAGGCCTCGTTGATCTTGTCCATCCTGTCGGTGAGTAGCGAGCGGGCAAGGCCCATGACCGTGTCCCTGTCGGTCCTGCCTCCGGACTCCCTGTACCCGTCCCGGATGTCCTCGATGACGTCCATCACCAGGGAGTTCAGGCCGTCCGGGTAGGCGTACTCCCTCGGGGTGAGGTTGTACTCCGTCTCCCCGTCGTCGGACATGCCGATCAGGACGCTGCCGTAGGGCGTCATGTACGATGCGATCTTCCTGAGGCCGTCCGGAGGGTTGGTCATCCAGCAGTCCGTGTACGAAGGCTTGGTCCTGACGTTCTCCGAAGCGAGCCTGGAGAACAGCGTCGCGAAGTCCCTGGGCCTCCTGCAGGATGCCTTCGGGTCCACCGGGGCGGCGTTGGCGTCGAAGGACGCAGAGCGCCTGTAGTTGCCCGGCGGAGGGGAGCCTTCCAGATCGATGTTGAATCCGGCTCCGTCGTCGTCATCGTCGACGGCCGGAGGCTGTGCCTTGAAGCCCTTGATCTTCGGCAGCTTCATCTTATGCCGCCTCCCGCCATCCTCTCGATAACAGCCCTTAGCCCCTCGTCCATCTGGTCCAGGGCCGCGCCGGCGCGCACGAAGCACTCCCTGCAGCCGTCCTTGTCCGGAGGCCCGTCCCTGAGCATCCTCCTGCCCTCGGACACGGCTTCTTTCGGGAAAGCTGACCATGCGGCGTCCATGACCTCCTCCCTCGAAACGGGGCATCCGCGGCAGGATGCAGGGAGCTTCTCCCGGGAGTACGACCATCTCTTCACCGATGCGACGTCCCTGATAGCCTTTCCGGCCTCGCCGGATATCTCGATGTCCCTTCCGGTCCTGAGGACGATCCTCTCGCATCCGCCGGTCTCGCACATCAGGTCGACCATGCAGCGTATGCACTCGTCGGATCCCGGCACGGGGGCGAGGCGGCATTCCCTGCAGGGGATGACCATTGCATCCCCTTCGACAGAAGCCTCCGGCCTGTCATCCGCATCTGCGCTTCCGCGCAGCGCTTCCAGTATTCCGTTCATGGAAAGGTCTCGCCGAGCGGGGGGATAAAAGGGGATGCCGTTTGTCAGGGGGCAAGGAATCATCGGCGTTAACCCATGCTCATGGGCCCGGAACCGACGGAAAGCAGCCGTTTTCCAGTATATCGAAGAAATGACCCCGGAACGCTGGCCATCTCCGAAAGGTCCGTTTCCACTGCGGCAGCCGACCAATCCCTTTAAGGGCAGGTCCCGATAGGGTCTCCGTGGAAATACTATCGCCAGCAGGCAACCCCGACGGACTCGCGGCCGCCGTCAAGGGAGGTTGCGACGCAGTCTATCTGGCCGGGAAGGACTTCGGAGCCCGCGCTTTCGCGGGGAACTTCACAGACCGTCAGCTCGAAGGGGCTGTAGGATACGCCCACGACCGCGGAGTGAAGGTCTACGTCACGGTCAACACCTCGGTGAAGAACTCCGAGATCAGGGACGCGGCCGCTTTCGTCAGGTTCCTGAAGGACATAGGCGCCGACGGCGTCCTGATACAGGACCTGGGCCTGCTGAAGGCGGTGCAGGGGATCGACATCCCGCTGCACGCATCCACTCAGATGCAGATACATTCCCTGGAAGGGCTGGAATGGTGCGCCGAGAACGGATTCGAGCGCGCGGTCCTGGCCAGGGAGCTCACCATGGACGAGCTGGCCGCCATCGTCCCCCGTTCCCCCATAGACACCGAGGTGTTCATACAGGGCGCGCTGTGCTATTGCATGTCCGGCGGATGCCTGATGTCCAGCTTCATGGGCGGCCGCAGCGGGAACCGCGGCTCCTGCGCCCAGCCCTGCAGGAAGAAGTACTCTTTGGGAGAATCCGAAGGGTACCTGCTGAGCAACGCGGACCTGTTCGGCGTGCCGTACATGGAGAAGCTCAGGTCGATCGGGGTCAAGTCCCTCAAGATCGAGGGCAGGATGCGCTCTCCGGCTTACGCCTACCTTTCCGCGAAGGTGTATTCCCTGGCGGAGAAAGGGGACTTCGGCGAGGAGTACGAGGAGAGCCTCGCTTTATTGAGGACAGTGTTCAACAGGGGGACCTGCGACGGGTACCTCGGAGGCGTTACATCCGCTGTCCAGCCCCTGCACCCGGACAACCGCGGGTTCTATCTGGGAGAGGTCAAGGTCCGTGACCGTTGCTTCACATGGAACGGAGCGGAGCCCATCGGCAGGAAGGACGGCATCTCACTGTTCTCCGGCGACCTGAAGGTCGGAGGGTTCAAGGTCGTCGAGACCGACCCGTACAGGGTCCCGTTCAAGATCGAGGATGGGAAGTATCAGGTGTACAGGACCTACGATCCCCGCATCGACGAGGTCAAGAATCTTGTCGGCAACACCCCGAAGCTCGACGGGAGCACTCAGAGGAAGCCCGGCGATATCTCGCTCCCCAAGCTCCCCCACACCGACCGCAGGCCCGAGGCCTCGGTCTACGTGAACACGCTCAAGACGCTGGAAGCGGCGCTCCCCTTCGCCAAGAGGGTCTACTTCGAGCACAGCGACAGGCTGGACGAGGCGAAGGAGATGTGCTCCAATGCCAAGGTGGAGCTCGTCGACCTCCTCCCCAGGTTCGATCCCCTGGATGAATGCACGTTCGACGGGCCGGTCATGGTCAACAGCCCCGGTCAGCTCAGGCTGTGCAAGGACTCTCCCAGGATCTACGCCAGCAGCGTGTTCAACTGCTACAACTCATGGACTCTTCCGGGGATCTACCAGGCCACGCTCTCCGTGGAGCTGTCGAGGAACGAGGTGTCCGACCTGATCGCCCACCGTCCCGGAAGGGCCGAGGTGATGGCCTTCGGCAGGACCGAGCTCATGTACACCCGCGACCCCGGGATAGCGAACGGCAACCTGAAGGACGAGAAGGGCTCCTTCCCCGTCTACAGGGACAGGAGGGGCTACGCCCGCATCCTGAACTCCGTGGACCTGTTCCTGCTGGACAGCATCGGCGAGCTTGGGAGGTCCGGTGTTTCGTCCATCGGCATAGACCTGAGGAAGCGCCCGCCGGCCCTTGCCAAGGCCGTGGGAGATTACATCGCATCCCCCGACGAGAAGAAGCGCGAGCGCATAGAGCAGATGTGCGGCGGGTTCACCTACGGGCTCTACCGCAAGGGCGTGCAGTGAAACAACCGCCGATTCTTTCATAAACCCCGACCGCGAAACCGCTTCCATGGACATCGGAAGAAGAGGTGACATGGGTTTCGCGGAGGCGATCGTCGCGTTCATGGCAGTGACCGTTGTGCTCTCCGCGTATCTCGGATTGGCGGTGCACGTGCAGCCGGCGGTGTCGGACCCGGCATCGGGTCTGTCGGAGGAGATGTTCACGGGAACCGTCTCCGACGGAGCCTTCGTGCCGTCGTACACGGACTATCTGGGAGAATATCTGGACACGGGCGGATGCAGAGGGATCTCCGTGTCCGTGTCGGTCCCTGGCGGGTTCTGCGGGGAGGTCCCGCCGATGACAGCAGGCACGATGGACGGGCAGAGTTCTACGCGCACGTTCTCCAACATGGTGTCTGACGACAAGGGCAGGACGTTCCCCGCGTTCTTCGAGGTGACGGTATGCAGATGAACCGCAAGGGGATGCTGGCCATGGTGGACGCCATGGTCTTCGCGGTGATCATAATGGCCGCAGCCGCGGTCATGGTGCACAGCGCCCACACGGGCACGTCGGACTCCGATGCGGGAGACGTCCTGGAGTCGGTGATGTCGTCGAAGGTCAGGATGTCCGACCTCAGGGAGGATGGGGACGGATCCCTCGTGAAGATATCCGACATGGTCGCATTGGACCTCGTGTCGGGAACGACAGACGCGATGGAGTTCGCCGAAGAATGCCTGGAATCATTCTCCAAAGGGAGGCCTTTCCTGCTGACCGTGACGTATGGAGAGGAACAGGCGAAGATAGGCTCCGAAGGCAGCCGTCCCGCATCTTCCGCGTCGATGGACTTCCCGGTCACCACAGGCGGCACATTGCACGCGGAGCTGGTCCTGTATCTCTCATGAGCCGTACTTGACGTTCCGCCCGGCCAGGTCCATGCAGATCGGGACGATGTCCCTTCCCCTGATCCTGCCCAGCATCCCGTTGGCGCAGCCGGTCTCGCTGAACTCCACCGCATGGTCCCATATCATGCCCTTGGCATGGATTGCTATCGGTACCGGGTCTCCGCTGTGGTCGGTGAGCGAGCACGGGGTGCAGTGGTCGCAGGTCAGGACGGTGACCACATCGTCCGGGAGCTCTCTCCTGAGGACGCTGGCCATCTCGTCCAGGCGGCGGACCACGTCGGCTTTCGCCTTGGCATCGCCGTCGTGACCGGCGATGTCCCCGGCCTTGCAGTTCATGAGAACGAAATCGTACTCTCCCAGGGCTTCCAGGGCGCATTCCGCTTTCGTTATGAAATCCGAACCCATTGTGCCGTCGCAGATCCCGGGCATGGGATAGACGTCGAGGCCGCAGGCCTTGCATATCCCCTTTATCAGTCCGACACCGGCGACGCATGCCGCAGTAACATCG
>CAVKKO010000044.1:0-14351 GCA_963656905.1 Bacteroidaceae bacterium
CTATTTTCTTCATATTCCCTCCTGACGGAGGAGGAAGGGGAGACCGAAATAGAGGTTCAACCCCCCCCCCCCTACACACTTTTAGTGTCTAATAACATCGAACGTTGTCTCTGTATTCAATTATATCTATCGTGAACCAGCATGAGTCATCCCCATCGACCCGGACAACTCTCGCATCCAACGGATGAAGATATCGATGACGTCGTACCCCTGATCATCCCGTTGGTAGATACGCAACCGTTCGGTCATTCGTCGCCGCACAGCTTGACGTCCGGATCGGGGCACGGCATGTCCAGGTCAATGTATTCGGAGAACAGGGCCCTCATGGGATTGTCCTCCGAACCGCGGATACGGAGCTTCCCGACGGCTTCGACGAGATGTTCGGCCAGGCTGTCCATCGCCTCCCTCGGCGTGGCTCCGGAACCGCGTACGGGGAGATCGGAAGCGGAGACGGACCAGAAGATGTCCTTGCGTGCGGTGATGCGGAGAGGGTTTACGAACACGATCTATCCGCCCTGCATCCGGAAGCAGCCGAAACGCACGGATTCGCCCGTCCTGTCCATCCTCTCGAACAGGTATTCCAGCATCTCCTCCAGTATGTAGAGGAGGTCGCCGGCGCCGGTGACGGTGTAGACGGGGAAGACCGGGATCTCGGGGTCGACCATCTCTCTTGAGTCGGAGTACATGCTGATGAATGGCGTCGGGGGTAGAACTCGGTTTCTTCCGTTCCTTGCCGAGAGGCAGATTCAAGCCAATGTAGCTGAGACGTCAATCTCCATGTACTTGCCATCGCTTTGATGGAAGCTATCCGACTGTCTGTGACCCTTCTTCGGCTGTCCGGCATCCTTGATGATCGGTTCCGACCATTCGGTTCCTTCCAGGGATTTTAGAATGATTTCGGACGGATCGTCGAACCTGGCGCCCAATCTGCCGAATCTTATGTGGAGGCCTGCACCATCCGAACATACCCCTGCGCAATTGTTCCAGACACTTCTGAGCTGACTGATGAAGGATTCCTTGCCTTCGCAGATCTGTCCCTTCCTGCTGTAGTCGACGTCGGAGGGCCCTCCCACGAACCAGTTGCGCAGCCACTGATCCGGAATGTATGTCGGCATGCCCAGGTATGGAGGTGACGTGATGACGGAATCGAAAGAATCCGTACGGTCTGCAATCTCCTTGAAAGTGGAATCTTCCGTACTGTCGGCATTCAGAACGAACCCATCAGCCGCGACGGATGCTTCCGAGTAGTACCTGGTCGCCCTCACCGATACGATCTCCTCGACGGAGACATCGGGAGGGACGAGGAATCCTCTGGATTTCCAGAACTTGACCGAATAACGCGGTTTGGAAGCGTATGTGCGCGGGAACTGGTTGGAGAAGTAAGACGATGTCCCATTCAACCTCATGGGGCCGTGAAGGGCTCCGAGGGCGATACCACGGAGGGCTATCCTCTCCGGGGATGAACAGTCCTCCAGCAATGCGGAGCGGAGCTTGCAAACATCCTCCAGAACCTTAGGCGAGTACATCATGGACCAGAACTCACCTTGTGGAACATCGTCCGTGTGCGTGGATGATAGAATCTCTCTGCATTCCGAAACGATGTCGGAAGGGGACGTTGCGACCATCTTCGCCGAAGCTATGGCATACGCCACGGGGCTGGAATCGATCCCGACCGAACGTATGCCTGCCAGTCTGGCGGCCATGTTGGTGGTACCGCGACCGCAGAACGGGTCCAGGACAGCGGACGGGCGCGTCTCATCCATGATCCCCGTTGGATAGTCCAAGGGGAACATGGCGAAATACGGACAGATAGCGTTCAGCCTGCCATTCATCAAGGAATCCTCACAACGAACAATATGATGCGTCCGGAAGTGTCTCTCTTCTCCCGTCTCCATCCCACATCCTCTTCCCCGAACAAATTGCATAGGACCGGACGGACGAGCTTGTAGGCAACATTCTCCTGGTCAACGAGGTTTATCCCTCTGGAGTCCATGCTTTCGAGGATCTTCTGTTTGACTACTCCCCATGGAATCCCGCGATCGAAGTTGGCCATGATAATCGGATTCCCCTTCAAATCGTTGGCCACAGCCTCGGCTATCGACTCACGCATGGGTGGTGGGGAAACGGCCTTGACATCTCCTTCAGGACAAGATTCCACATTATCGGGAGTCACGGGTTGCATCCTGGCCTTGAGCTTGGTGACGTAGTTCTCTATTTTCCCAGTCTGGGTTCTGTCCTCTCTGAGCTTGACTGTATGCTCGAATGATAGGACCCTCAACGGTATTGGATAAGGTTTGGCACCGTTACCGTCCACATCCACAGAACTCCAGAACACCCCTTGACCGACGATCGGTTCATTCAGCAGGGAACTCAGAATGTCGTTGCTGAAATGCGCATTAGCGCGCCTGACGTCCTGGAGATCCCTGTCGGACAGCAGATGGAACACGAACCAGTTGTCTCCCTGGCTCAGGATATCCGTGGAGATGCTTCCGGGCTGCTGGGTGATCATGAGGGCTCCCAGATCGTACTTGCGACCCTCCTTGACCCATGAGATGAACGGTGCGGTCGCCGTTCCCGAAGTGAGAACGGATTGCGCCTCCTCCAGGACGACGATGGTGGGGATGGCCTCGGAATTGGCCTTTGTGAACTCTTTCTGGTTGTGCTCGAAGATGCGACTGAGAACGATTCCGCTCAATACCAGAGCGGCATCCGACGTGTACCTGGACATGTCGACGATGCACAGCTTGCCGTCCTTCAGGGCCATCAAAAGGGACTCCATGAACCGGCTTGCCGGATCATGGAGCATCTTCACCACATTGGTGATGTTGGAGATGGCCGCGGCCGCCTCGGCATCGCCTCCGTCCTGTATCCCGAGGATGGCTTTGACCTCCGCCTGGTCCGCATTGTATCCCTGCTCGTATGCGATGTTGACGATCTTCTTCCAGTTGTCCTTGTTGAGGGCCTTGAGCTTCCTTATGTTCTGCTGCTCCTGCCTCTCCTGGGATACGGCCAGGGATATGACCACGGACGCGGGGAGCTCCCTCAGGTCGATCTTTATGCTGCCGGCCACGAAGGATCCGTAGAAATCGTTGGGGGCCTCGCGTCCGGTGAAGACAACGAGATTGTCCCTCAGCTCCTCCACGTCGCAGAGACCGGGACGCTTGTTGTCATCCGGCCAGAAGTACTCGCCGTCCCTATCGAATATGATGGTCCCCACGGGGACCTCCTTGTCCCCTTTCCTCTTGACGGGGGTCGTCTTGTAGAGCTGGCTGAACAGCAGCTTGTTCAGATTGGACTTCCCGAATCCGGCCCTGGCGAAGACGAACGTACGCCTGGAGACCATGGCGTTGACGTCGAACCTCACATCGATCTCGGGAGACATGATGTTCATCCAGGGTTTGTTCAGACCGTACTCCTCGGCCTTGTCTCCCGCGTAGATGTACTCGCCCAGGGCGTAGAGCCCTATGAGCGAACCTTTCCCGTCCGAGTTGGCAAGCTCCCTCAGCACATCGTCGCTGGGGAAGCTGACAGGAGCGCCGACGGAAGGGATCCTGCGGAAGGACGGAACGAACACCACCTTCCCGTTATCGAGCTTGAGGCCTCCCAGAACGCGGACGTTGACCCTGTACTTCAGATACTCCTCCTTCAGGGATTCGGATACGGCGTAATGGCTCTTGGCCGCACGGATGTTGTAGTCCTCGCCGGCGCCGGATGACAGCTTCCCATCCGAGAACACGGACGTGATCCTTCCGAGAACGGCCTCATCCTGGCTCTCCAACTGGATCAGGAGATACATGCCGTGCATCGGCATGTCGTTGAGCTTCCCGATATACGGAAGGACAAGATCGGCATGGAACTCCATGCCACCCTCCACGAATCCCTTGAACACGCCTACGGCATCTCCGCCTTGGAACAATGACCTGACCATCTCACATCCCTTTCCCGTATCTGCGCGCCGCTATATCGCGGTCGGCCATCAGGAACGCATCGAAACGTTCCTTCGAATCTCCCAGGGAATCGCGGATCGATGATATAATCTGACCCTGGATGATGTCCATGTCGAAGTCCACCAGTGCCGAGTTCTCATGGGCCTTCTGGAGACACATGGGGTACCAGGGTATCGGGAATCCGTACATGGCATCGTTAAGCAGGTATCCGAGTATCCTGGCGCAATCCTGCTCCTGCGAGAGTAAGATGTCGACGGGCCAGATCGGATCATGAGGCGCGTCCCCGAACTTCACCAGGAACATCTTCCCGGCCACGAACTTGTTCACCTCCGTCTGTCCCTCGCGGAAGGAATCGTCGCGGGCGTATTCCGACCATATGTATGCCTTCTCCTCCATCTTGTGGGGGACCCTGCCGTAGCACGGGTAGTCCGTCTTCATCACATCGTCGATGCACATCACCAGGTTATAACGGTCCAGGACCTTGCTGTGCTTGGCTACGCCGACGATGTACACCTTGCAGTGGGACTTCTCCTCCTTCTCGCGAATCGCTTCTTCGATCCCCGTCTTCAGACGGTTGAACAGATCGCCGGAGAAAACCTTGCTGCGGAGAAGACCGTCGAAAACGATGAGTGTGTCCGAGCCATATTCCTTGTCGCGGACGAGGGAGAAAAGAGTGGCCCACTCTACCAGTTCCCTGTAAACCTGGATCCACGATGCTGATATGGGCTCGCCCGGCTTCCTGCGCCTTATCATGGGCGAGAGTTGGGTGAGGCTCGATACGCCGAGATAGTCCATCATAGCCTTGAGCGCATCATCCCGATCAAGCATCTTGTTCTCCAGCTCTTCGATCGGTGTGGTCGGAGTGACTACATCCATGTAGTACTCCACGCCGTTGGAATCGACCACGCGGATGACATGGACGACGAACGGATCGAAACGGAGATTGTTATTCCCGCCATCGGTACCGACGATGGATATGGTATTGGAAGGGTAGCTCTTGATCGGTTTGATGCCCCTTCTGAATTCGGACATCTCCTCACGCAATTCGTCCAGAAGGCCGATATCACCTTCCATCCTGCCCCTCATCATCTCTTTGAGAGACTCGATGTCCTTAGGCGTCAACATGTTACTGTGATTGGTCTCATGCGATATAGCGTTACACACTCTGGCATCATGCGATACGAAGATGGCTACGACGAATTGGGAAAGGGTGGACCGAGAGAAACCGACTGGCCTTCATTCTTCATTCTCCAACTTCCTGATCTTCTCGAACAGCTCCCTCTTCTTGCGGGGCTGCTTCTCCGACATCATCTTCTTCCGGAGCTGGGCTATCTTCTCGTCCCTCGCCCTCGTCTTCTCGTCGATGAGGATCTGTTCGGATAACGTATTGCCTTCGGCGACTTCGATGCGCCCAATCTGGATAACCAAATTCGCCCAGACGCCGTCCAGATCCAGTCCGTTCAACGTGAGGGAGAAGTCCGATAAGGGCCTCCATCCCCCGCCTATGAGCACATCATGGAAGGTGACCGGCCGGCACATCACCCCGTATTCAAGGACAATGATCATCTTCTGGTCGATCAGATTGAATAGCATCCGCAGGATGCTCAAGCTGCATTCCTCCTTCCTGAGCTCGACCCGGAGAACGAATATACTTTTGATCTCGCCCGGAGGGATATTGACCGTACTGGGAGAGATCTCGTTGCAAATCGTGATCCTGTGGATCGCAGCATCGAATCCGTTGCGATCATCCTCCTTCAACCCGTACTTCTTGATCACGAGACTCTTCGCCAGTATGGCATTGGTCTCCGTTGAAGGAGGGAGACCGTAACTCACCGTATCACCAGGAAGCAGATCAGTTCGAAATCGTCTATGCCCTTGATCTTGGAGCCGCTGAAGCTCACATCCCCGCCGGAGAGGAACAGGTCCAGATCGGACTGGTCCTTCTTCTCGATGATGGTGTCTATGGACTTGCTCAGCAGATCCGAGACGCGGGCCATGTCCCTCCCGTCCCTGGTCTCCTCGTTGAACCTGTCGCAGAGGTCCTTGTACGGGGCGTCGCGGCCGTGGCATTCCAGCCTCATGGTATCCAGCATCTTCTTCGGGGAGAGGTGATCGCATACGATCTCCCCCTCGTCGGAGATGTAGACCAGGTAGAACGGATGGAGCCGGTTCTGCTTGTCGCGGTTGACGTTGTCGTTGATGTTCTTCAGGACGAACACGATCCCGGGCGGGACGCCCTCGGACGACGGTACGACGGCATGCAATCCGAACGGGGACCTGTCGAGGCTGCCGTGCGTCTTGATGTAATCCAGCAGGTCCAGGCGGAACTCGTTCAGCCCCAGGTCCAGGATTGAGACGCCGGACTGCATGTCCTCTATGTCGACGACCTCCTCCTGGAGCCTCTTGAGCTGCTGCTTCCTGTAGTCCAGGTCCCCGCGCTCGCCCATGTTGATGGGGTCGTCGTCCCCGGTGGACGTCAGGATGGAGACGCGCATGCGCTCCTCGACCCTGGTCTTCAGGTTGATGTACTCGTCCAGATCCACGTCCGGCCAGAAGTTCACCAGTTGGATCTTCTCGTTCCTGCTGCCGATACGATCGACCCTTCCGAACCTCTGGATGATACGGACCGGGTTCCAGTGGATATCGTAGTTTATGCAGAAGTCGCAGTCCTGGAGGTTCTGTCCCTCGGAGATGCAGTCCGTTCCCACGAGGATGTCTATCTCCCCTTCGACGTCCGGGAGGAGCTCCGCCTTCTGCTTGGATACGGGAGAGAAGCAGGTCAGGATGTCGTTGAAATCCTTCCCCACGCGCGGTAGCGTGGATTCTGCGCCCTTGGAGCCGGTGACCTTCCCGAAACGGAATCCTTCGAGGGACGGGTCGGACTTGAGCTGCTCGTAGATGTACTCCACGGTATCGGAGAATGCGGAGAAGATGAGCACCTTCCTGTTCCCGGGGTTGATGGGGTTCGACGTCTTCTGGTGGATGACGTCGCGGAGCGTGTTCAGCTTGAGGTCGTGCTCGGGGGTGATCGGTTCGATGCTCCTCAGCAGCTCGTTCATGATCCTGCTGTCCGATTGGAGACTCTTCCTCCAGGACACGTAATCCATGTCCCTCAGGTCTATCTCCAGGTCCTTCTTGACGGAGAACGTCTCATCGCCGTCCGCGTCCGGATCCACCTCGTCGAAATCTATCCCCGTGGTCTTCAGCACGGCGTTCTGCTTCGTCCTCTCGAAACGGTCGATGGCTTCGATGGCGGCGTCCACCCTGAAGAGGACCTTGTTAAGCGTTATGCGGAACGAATGGACGGAGCTCTCCAGCCTCTTCAGGAGGGAGATCGACATCAGCCTCCTGATCCCCTGTTCGCGTCCGGCACGGTTGGTGTTCTCCGGCCCGACGTACCTGCTCCTGGCGCTGGCCAGGAGGTAATCCGTGGGGATGTAGATCGCCAGCGTCAGCGCGTAGAGCTTGGAGTTGATCTCCTGGTATGAGATGACCTTCGGAAGGTCGGTTATTCCAGGATGCAGGGAGATGGGATTGAGACGGGTGGGGAACTTCCCTATCCCTTCCATGGAGTAGTACTTCTCGATATGCCTCCTGGAACGGGCTATGGTGACGCTATCCAGGAGCGTGAAGAAATCGAAATCCAGCATCTTCTGGAGCTCGTCGGTGGTCCTCTCCTCGACCGGGAGGTCCTCCCATCTGTTGAATGCCCTCTGTGCGTGGTTGAACACGTTGCTAAGGGATGAGGACAGCTTGAGATTGGTCTCGGACAGCAGCTCGTTCCCGGCGAATGCCACCTTCAGCTGGTTGAAGAGGTCGTTGAACCTGTTGTTGACCGGCGTGGCGGAGAGCATCAGGACCTTCGTCTCGACACCGCGCTTGACCACGTCGTCCAGTAGCTTCTGGTAACGGTTCACCCTGATGCCGGAAGGGTCCCCTCCGTTGCGGAAGTTATGGGATTCGTCTATGACGACGAGATCGTAGTTCTCCCACAGGATCTTGGCCAGGTCGACGCCGTTGGACATCCCCTTGACACGGGACAGATCGGTATGGTAGAGGACGTCGTAGCGCAGACGGTCCTCGATCAGCGGGTTGTTCCGGTACTTGTTGCGGTAGACGTTCCAGTTCTCGGAGAGCTTCTTGGGGCAGAGGACGAGGACGTTCTTGTTCCTGCACTCGTAGTATTTGATGACGGAGAGAGCGGTGAATGTCTTCCCCAATCCGACGCTGTCGGCGAGGATGCAGCCGCTGTATGTCTCCAGCTTGTTGATTATGGACAGGGCCGCATCCTTCTGGAACGGGTACAGCATATTCCATATCTTGGACTCCTTGAATCCGACCCCTTCCCTCGGAAGATAATCTTCCGAGATATCCTCCAGGAACTCGTTGAAGATGTTGTACAGGGTCATGAAGTAGATGAATTCGGGTGAATTCTCCACATAGGCGGCGGTGATGCTGTCCAATACCTGGTCGGTGACATCCTGGAGCCTATCCGGGCTGTTCCATACGGTATCGAACAGATCGAGGAACATCCGGCTCTCGCTGTATTCGAATTTGGTCACGTAGTTGCTCAGGTTGTTACCTCTCTCGAAGCCCAGGTCAACGGTAGTGAAGCCGTTCACCGGGGTGTAGGAGCATCCTTCATCCTGAGAGGAGACGTTCATGAAACTGTTCATCCCGCCCGGAGTGACGTTGGAACGGAACTCCGCCTTCTTGCGGATCCAATCCGCGCATTCCTTGGCGATCGCCTTCTGGGACAGCTCGTTCCTGAGACGGACCTCGAACTCGGTGCCGTAGACGCTCTTCTCCCTGGACATCTGGGGGATGTAGAACTCCCTCTTCTCCTTCGGGGCCTTCTCCTTGACGAACGTCGGGGAGGTGAAGATGAATCTGAAGCTCTCGATGGATCCTAGTTGCTTCTTCAGCTCCTGGTAGGCGTAGATGGAGAAGACGGCGGAGGCGATGGATATCTTGTCTCCCTTGCCGATCACCTGCTTGAGGTCGTCGCCGACAGTACGGTTGATGTTGTCGAAGCCGTCCAATCTGTCAGCTCTCCTTTCCGCGCATCACATTCAGCAGAGTGGCATAATCAGTCACGCATTCGTACCTGACCTTGCTGTCGGGGACGTTGTAGATTTTCTTAGCACATTCGATCTTCTTCTGCTCGACAGGTCTCAGTTGAAGCGTGTCGCTGGTCCCCTTCGTCTCGGCGATGAAATAGATGTGCTTGATCTCCGAATTTTCGTTGAATGCGATAGCCCAGTCCGGCGTGTAATCGCCCACCGGCGTTGGGATTTTGAATCCTTTGGGAAGTTTTGCGTAGACGACAACCTCGGACGCCGTGTCCAGTGCCTCGGCGAACCTCTTCTCCACGCTGTCCTCGGCCAGACCATCAGTGATAACGTAATCCGTTATGTGCCTCTTGGCCTTGAAAACATCACGAGGGTCGCAGTCGACCTGATTCTTCGTGAAAATATCATTATCGAAGACCTCATTCGTTCTGTTATAAACGATGTGGTCAATCACCATAGCTGCTTTTTGGGCTTTGATAGTTCTAGACACCTTCTTGATGAACTCTTCCGGATTATCTCTAAAGAATTCGAATTTCTCAGAATTCATTTCTTTTAGAATTGTGGCCGCAGTCCTCCGAGTTATACTAGCACCTGTAGCAACATCCCCTACAAGATCATATTTCACTGATGATCTGGGTCTCTCAATGACCCTAGTTGTCTGATTTGTGTGCTCGAAAGACGACCCATTTTTCATTTGATCTTCTGTAATCTCTTCCTTTTGTGACCCCGTCCGGATGACATGTGAGAGTACACTAACAGTAAGAGTCTCCAGAGCTTTGACAGATTTATCTATCAACTCTCTGCTGTCGAATTCGACTCTGTAGTCATACTTATGGTTGATCTCATTCCATAGCGCTTTGAACTCTCTCTTCTCATAATTTGCATTCAATTTGTTCTCTTTGATACGGGGGCCCTTTCCATCAGTAATCCACTCGTCTAGTGATTCATTAGTTACAACTGAACGGACAAGTCTCGTCACCGATCCATTATATGGTGCAAGGTCAGAGGTTGGCTCAAAAATTTGAACTTCTTCATCAGATCCGAATAGCTTCCTGCACTTTGCAGTAGGCTTGTTATCATCATCTATGAGCCCCATCTGATATAGCTGATGGTAAATCCGATTAGCGACATCGGTTGGAATTGGAGAATCCGACCCATCTGAAGATCTCGCCTTTTTGATCAGTCCCGGATTGATCTTTGATGGTCTTTCACGTAATTCATCTGTGACCTCTTTCTGAAGATTCCTGACGAATGAATCATATCCCTCTCCAGCAATCACAGTTAATGTATTGATCTGATGAATCTGTTCTTTACACACATCCAAATCCATTCTTGAACCAGAAGAATCGACACATAGACGCAAACCGCGTCCCACTTCCTGACGCCGACCAGTGGTACTATTCGAATGTTTGAGTGCGCATATCTGGAATACGTTGGGGTTGTCCCAACCCTCACGAAGCGCGGAGTGGGAAAAAATGAAACGAGTCGGTTCCTCGAAACTCAAGAGCCTCTCTTTATCTTTCAGGATTAAATCATATGCATCCACATCGTCTGAAGAATCGGACTTTCCTTTGATCGGACTGTCTATGACGTGTTTGGTCTTTTTGTCTATGCTGAAATATCCTGCATGAACCGATTCGACGTTGAATGATTCGAGATATTGGCGGTACTTGGTATCGAAGGATGGCATCATCTCCTTCAGAATGCTATTGTACTCTTCCTCGAAAACCTGCCCATATGGTCCGAGTATCTGATTCCCGAACTCATCGTACCTGCGATAATTATCGACCTTATCGATGAAGAACAAGGAGAGACACTTGATTCCTCTCCTGAACAGCTGTTCCTCTTTCTCAATGTGAGAAATGATAGTCTCACGGATTTGGATCTTACGCAAATTATCTTCAGAAATATCACCGTAAACTTCCCCTGGGGACAATCTAAGGCCATTGCTGAATTCGACAATTTTCAGACAATCATTTATATCTGTAACGAAAACCCCTCTGTATTCTTCTAACCCATTAGATTCTTCATACAGGCTGTCTCCTCCATCAAGAACACGGATCTCGCGCTTGATTCCATTTGAGTGAGAAATGTCCATTTCGATTTTCGCCCTTGGGGGCTGATTTCCCCCAACCAGAATCTGATCCAGATAGATATAGCATGAAATTCCAGCCAGATTTTTGGTTTCGATTCCTTTGACTTCGATTTTTTTGACAAGCTTTTGATTGTATGCATCCAGTGCATCGAGAGTGTATATCAGATCGTGAGGATCTGCATGAGTGGCCGAGAAGTTCATGGAGAATAAGGCATTGAAATTTTTTTTCAGAGCGGTCTGGGTCGCCTTTCCACTAAGCTTCTGTGGTTCATCCAATATGATTATGGGGTTGTTAGCTGCAATGACGTCTATCGGACGACGGGATTGAAAATCATCACGTTCGGTATAAATGATCCTGCTATCCTTCGTTTTACCCTCTTCATTAAGTGATGCAGCGAAGGCTTGCGAATTGATAATCATCACGTTTATCCCAGGATTACGTGAAAAATCATCGAGTTTTTGAAGATTCGAGGAATTGTAGATAAAATATCTGGCCTTCTTACCGTAGCAATCCATAAAATGGCTTTGGGTAATTTCGAATGACTTCCTGACGCCTTCGCGTATAGCGATACTCGGAACAACTACGATGAACTTGCTCCACCCATACCGCTTATTGAGCTCAAACATCGTTTTGATGTAGACATATGTCTTACCCGTTCCGGTCTCCATCTCGATATCCAAAGAACATCTTCCCAGACTCTTGTTCAAACTAGTAGAAAGAACAATGTCCGAATCTGCTTGTATCTCTCTGATATTATCGAGAATTTGTTCATCGGTCAAGGTTATCTGATGATTCGAATAGGCTAGAATCTGCTTCGGGTTCACATAGCGCCGATGTTTCTCACCCATGTCGAACAGGTAAGAATTCCTATTGTCGTATTGCTCTCCTTTGAATACCTGCACAATACTCTCTACAGCATCCGTCTGATATGATTGAATTGTAAAATTGAACTTCATACTCAGACCTCGATCAAAACATACGAGAGACTATTTTCGGGACCGAAGTTTCAATCATGCGTTCGATATTTGCTAGATCCTGATCAGTCATACTCGAACCATTGCGTATCACGATGTAAGACGGGTTCATCTTGACCATAGAGGTGACTACAGATTCATTGCATTCATTCGAAAGACAAGCCACCAAAAAACCGTTATTAACTACTGATACCGGAACGCCCCCGACTGTTATCGTCTCAATCTTAGCCGACAACGGTATAGCGAAGCCGAGCATCGCTTGGATTAAAAGATCCTCGTCAGAACGACCTGGCTTGACATTATTGCCATATTGTTCTATGTCCATCTGTTTGTATGATTCGGGGTCATAGAAAACATCGGCCATATTAGATGAATCGAGTTTAAAAACACGGAATCCCAAATCTTCGCCGTCAGTTCTGAAAGGCCTTAAGTTATTAATTGCGACCTTCAACCTCTTCTTTCCTATTTCGGTTATATAATCGTATCCGGCTTCTTTGGATTCTGAATGCTCCGCACATTTCTCAGGCAATTGGATCGAAATGAATCTCCTATGTGTGCCATATTCACGATTGATATCAAAGATCGCGTGAGCAGTAGTGGAAGAACCGGCAAAGAAATCCATGACAATGTCATTCTCAGAGGTTGAATGGAAAATCAATTTCTTTATCAGGTTGAGCGGTTTGACTGTCTCGAAACCGCTCATACCTATCATCTTCTTCAAATCTGAATTTGCTGACTCGGCCGTCCCGATGTCTTTAGAAATGAAAGACCAGAAGGGCTCGGTTTGATCCTCCTCTTGTTCAGGCCGGATCTTCAAGAATACACGGCCCCCCCTCTCCATGATATCGCCCCGGGACATGTATTCTTCGACAGTATTCTTCCCAATCTTCCATTGATTCCCTTGTTTCGGCATTATCCCCATTATTGGGAAAATCATGCTGTCCCTTCCACGAATTCCACTGGCTGACATTTCTCCGACTTGTTCTAGTCTGAAGGTTCCTCTATCATCTGAATCCGGATAATCACGAACACCAACAACCTTCAAGTTGAATTCGTATCTTCCAGACCTTTTCTTGTAAACCAGAATATACTCCTGTTTATTCTGAAGTTGCTTTTTCGCGGTTCTCGTGTTCTGGCATTTGGTTTTACTTTCCCAGTCTATTATTCCCAAGCAATTATCATGTCCGTATATCTCGTCCATCACCATTTTCAAGGAAGCAATCTCTTGATTCCCGATACTGATGAAGATAATTCCATCATCAGAAAGAAAGTCCTTAGAAAGCAACAATCTGGGATACATCATGTTTAGCCAATCTGTGTGAAATCTACCGTTGGTGTCACTATTCAAAACAAGTCTATCTCCCGAGTTTGAATAATCACCGGATTTCAATCTGTAGTCGGCACTATCAATGGAGTAATCATCTGCATAGACAAAATCATTCCCCGTGTTGTAAGGCGGGTCGATGTAAATCATCTTGATCTTGCCAAGATAGGCCTCTCTAAGGATCTTGAGAACCTCAAGGTTATCTCCTTCGATGTAGAGGTTTTCCGTACTATCAAATTCGATGCTTTCTTCTCTACAAGGACGTAATGCCATTGTAGTTGACGTATTTGCAAAAGCTCTGGCCCTGTTCTTGTCTGGCCAAGTGAACTGATATCTCTCCTTCAGACCTTCTACAACATGATTAGAAAGCTCCTGCCTCAGCGAATCAAAGTCTACAGCGAGGACTGTCTTCTCCCCATCCCCGTCATTCACCTTCGATTCGGTAATACAATTTGGGAAAAGCTCCCCCAGCATGCGGATCTTTTCTTGTGAAAGATCCTTTGTGCGCATGTCCAGCCTATCCATCGTATCTGTGCCTCCGACGTCAATCGGCAGTGATATACGGCTGCCGAATAGAATACGGTTCTATATGGTTCAGGTCTAATGGAATTAAACCGTTTTCGGAGAATCTGGCCCTCGTGTACTACCTTTGTGTGTATACCCTATTATTCAGACGAAACGGGGTTCGACGGAGTTCGTCTCTCATTTGAAATCCAGCAGGATGTACATCGCAACAGCAACAATCGGGCCGACCTATCGAAGGATTATCCGGTCTTCATGAATTTGACCAGCGATGAAGCAAACTCCGCACCGCTAACTCGATGTTTATCTCAAAGATGTCGTCCAACACCCAAGGTCTAGTTCATTCTTCGGAGAACATTGATATGGTAGCGAGGGGTCGATTTGAACGACCGATCTCCGGGTTATGAGCCCGACGG
>CAVKKO010000045.1:0-13427 GCA_963656905.1 Bacteroidaceae bacterium
TACGAGAATAGGCCCTGAACCTATCTCCTTTGGCCAGGCTCGGATACCCTTGCATTGAGCCTGAAACGGAGGATTGCGTCCCTCTATTTATCAGTTACGTGAACGTGCCGTTCAAGCGTTCATGATCTTCATCCATCCGCCGGACTCGTAGATCGCGAGGCCCCTCTTGGCGAGGATGGATTCGAACTCTTCCCATGTGATGACGTCGAGTCTGTTGTTCTTTCCCTTGGTGAACTGAACTCCCTCGGTTCCCTTGACCTTTCCGGGCTTAAGTCCCTTGTTCTTTGCGATGGCCTGTGCCTTCTTTAAGTCAATGCGCTCCATCATGGCTGCACCCCTTTCGACGATTGTATCTTAATGCGTTATATATAAAAGTTCTTTAAATACCGCGGATGTCTGGGTATCCCCGGCCCGCGTTTGTAGTATTATTGAGCCAGATGCATCCAATGTATATTTTAGTTCAATACAGTGCTCTGGCAATCATAATTTAAGGTTATACAACCTTATGATAAATACATACAGCGAAGTGAGAAAGGCATAATAATGGAGCTACCCTAGGAGAGAGCATGGATCCCCCTAACAGGATTCTCCTGAGGTCTTCCGAGACCGAGAACACCGGGCCCGAGATGGGGCTTCTCCTGGGCCGCGCCCTGGCGATGGACTGCCGCAAGGTGGTCATCGCCACAGACCTCATGAAGAGCAGCACCATGATGAAAGAGGCCCTGGTCGCCGGGCTCCTGTCCGCAGGAGTCGACGTCCTGGACATCGGTGTGGCCAGCGGACCGGTGGTCGGCATGGCCGCATCCAAGGGGGACTGCGCCGTCTATGTGACCGAATACCGCAGGCCTGGCACCATCAGCGGGTACCTTCTGATCAACTCCGACGGCAGCCTGTTCAGGAAGGATCAGCTAAGGCATCTCGACAGGGCCCTCGCCGAGCCTCCGAAGATGCCGGGGCACGACGGCCTCGGCCGCGTGCTCAGATGCACCACTGCGGTGCAGGAATACAACTCGCGTCTGGAATCGCTAATCGCGAGGAGTCCCGGATGCTCCGTGGTCCTTGATTGCAAGTGCGGCCCCGTCTCCGGCTCCGCGCCTATGATCCTCAGCGCACTGGGCGCAGACGTGATGACCCTGAACGCCCAGAGCGGCAGGGGCTGCTCCGCTTGGGACCTCGGAGAGGACGGGACAGACGACACCGATGTGAGAGAGATCGTCGGCTCGAATCCCGGATGCATCGGGATAACGATGAACGGCATCGGGACCATCGCCACAGTGGTGGACGAGAAAGGCATCTCCCTCACTCACGAGCAGGTCTTCGCTATCATCATCGGCAGAACGGAGCCCATGAGCATAGCTGTGCCGGTAGACACGTCCATGGTCGTGCTGGACGCGTTCAGGAAGCTGCCCGCCGACCCCGACAGGAGGATAGTCTTCACGGACATCGGAGTCGGAGCGGTCTGCGGCGCAGTCGCGGAAGGCGCCGAGATCGGATACTACGAGGGCGGGGAGATATACGGCGGCATCAGCCTGATGCCGGACGGCATCCGCACCGCCGCGATCCTTACGGCCATGGCCGGCGAGAACAGCCTCAACGGGCTCGCGGAAGAGCTCACGGTCTGCTACTGCGACTCGAAGGAGATCGTGTGCGAGTGCCCTGTCGACTCTTTCGTCCGCACGATGGAATCGGAGGTCAAAGACGTCTCAGGCGAGCTCCATTCCACAGAAGGCGCGTGGCGCATCGACATGGAGGGCGGATGGTTCCTCGTATCGGTGGAGAAGGGAGAGGAGCCCGTGATAAGGATCGACGCCGAATCCAGGGACCGCGTCTACCTGCTCGGGCTGATGGAGATCGCCGACGAGCTCGTGGCGAGATGCATGAAAGGCGCCTGAGCGCCAGCGTTTCAATATATGACTTCCAGCTCCACGGGCTCGCCCCTGGAGTCGTACGCCCTCCAGCTGGTGCGGTCGTAGGGCTGGCAGGTTATGAAATGGACCCCGCCGGTGTTGCTGAAGAATGTCTTGTCCTCATCCGACGGCTGGTTGGACCACCCCGGGTGGGAGTGGGCCGACCCGGCGATGCTGTAGTCGATCGGCTCCATCCACTGGTTCAGGAAGCTGTGGCTGTCGCCGTATACGGTCCCGGGAAGGAGCACCATCTCCGACACCACCCCGTCCACCTGGCGGGTCATGCACAGGAACTCGTCCGGATAGGTGGACCTGGCGGACTCGTTGAAGGCATCGATGAAATCGATGTCCACCGCGTAGATCTTCGTCATAGGGTGTTCACCAGCTTCTCCCTGACGCGGGAGTAGAAATCGGTCTTGAACCTGATGAAGCGCGCCTTCTTGTCGGACATCATGAACTCCACCTTGGTCTTCCCTTCCATCTCGTACTCGGCCTGCCCGTCCAGCACGATGAGGCAGTCCTTGTCCAGGACGCTCTCGACAGTGATCTTGGACGTGGCCGGCACCACGAACGGGCGCGAATTGAACTTGTACGCGGCCATGGGCACGACCATAAGAGCGCTGACGTTCGGGTCCATGTAAGGGGCGCCGAGGCTCATGGCGTAGCATGTGGAGCCAGTCGGCGTGGAGACGATCACGCCGTCCGCCCTGAGCTCGGAGGCCAGGACGTCGTTCACATAGACTTTGAAATGCCTGATCTTCGCCACGGACCCCGTGTGCACCACGGCCTCGTTCACGGAATCCAAGAGGTACTCCCCGTTGTACCAGCAGCTGAGCTTGAACCTGGTCTCGACGATGTAGTCCTCCGCCAGGAGGCGCCGTATGCCACCGGCGATGTCGTCGTGGTCGATCTCCGCAAGGAACCCTACGCTCCCGCCGTTCACGCCGATCACCTTGGCATCGGTGCTCTGCAGCGCCCTCAGCAGGGTGCCGTCGCCGCCGACCACGATCACGATGTCAGCGTCCATGTCCTTCAGCGGGACTCCGGGGATGCCCATGACCTCGGCGATCTGGCTGTCCACATAGTATTTGCTGTCCCCCAGGGCGTCTATGACCTGCTGGGTGTAGTCCACGGCATGAGTGATGCTGGTGTTGGTGTAGATACCGTACCTGTGCTCCCTGCGGACGTCCCTGTGGCGGAGGATCAGGTTGTACACCCTCATGTCGCCGACAGCGAGGATGTTGGACCTGTGCTCCACGTCGAAGGGCATGTCCAGGACCTCTCCCTCGAGGTTGTACACCTCTCCGCCGGCCTCCCTGAGTATGATGACGCTCGCGGCGATGTCCACTATGCGGATCTCCCTGGTGTACCTCTCGGCCTTCACGAAGAAGCCGTCCGCCTCGCCCTCGGCCACGATGGCCATCTCCAGGGATGCGCATCCCAGCGAGCGGGAGGACTTTACCCTCTTGGCGACGGAGAACGCATCGGTGTGGGCGCCGTTGCCCATGTAGATCATGATGAACAGGTCGTCCAGGTCGGCTTCGCGCACGCGTATCGGGACGCCGTTCTTGAACGCCCCCTTGCCCTTCTCGGCGGTGTACACATCGCCGGTGGCAGGGTTCCTCAGGTACCCCAGGCGGATCCCCGACAGGGATCCGGTCCCCACGGCCAGGGAGATCGTGTAGTACGGTATCGCGGCGATGGCGTTGGACGTCCCGTCTATAGGGTCCATCACGAGGGTCTCCTCCGCGCCGTTGTCCACGTATCCGATCTCCTCGCTGAGGATGTTCAGCGGGACCGAGTTGCGCTGGATGTACATCAGAGCGGCGTTCTCGGCGACCTTGTCTATCTCCTTTGTAGGGGTCCCGTCCGCGCCCATGCAGACGATTTCGCCCTTGGAGCGGGAGTCGGGGATCTTCTCAATCTCGGCCTGGACGGCGTCGGCTATGGCGGAAAGGGTTTCCATCGTGATCATGGCTGGTGCGATGCTCTCCCCTTTTAAATACACGGCGGGGCATCCACGCACCCGTATGGATGCTTTGGATTTCTCGGACGGGAGGGTCTTCGGAGAGAGGGGCCGGATATACACGGAGTCCGCGTGCCCCGGCAAGAGGGTCTACGGGGAGAGGCTGGTCCGCAGCGGGGCCTCGGAGCTCAGGGAATGGGACCCGAGGAGGAGCAAGCTCGGCGCGTACATCTCCAACGGCGGGAAGATGTTCCCTTTCAGGAAGGATTCCCATGTCCTGTACCTCGGAGCGTCCAGCGGGACCACGGCATCGCACGTGGCGGACATATGCTCTGAAGGCAGGGTCTACTGCGTGGAGTTCGCCCAGAGGATGTTCAGGGACCTGGTGGGGACCTGCCGGGACAGGCCGATGATGATCCCCATACTCGGAGACGCCACACGCCCGGAGGAGTATGCCATGTTCGTCGACAAGGTGGACGTCGTGTACCAGGACGTGGCCCAGAAGAGGCAGGCGGACATCATCTGCGACAACATGGACGCGTTCAACGCATCGTTCGGGATGGTGGCCGTGAAGGCCAGGTCCGAGGACGTCACCTCGTCTCCCGAAGAGGTATTCGCGGCCACGGAGGCCCGCATCAGGGAGAGAGAGTTCAGGATCCTGGACGCCCGCTCGCTGGAGCCCTACGAAAAAGCCCACGAGATGATCGTGTTCGAGAGGCCGGGCGCATGAGGACCGCCTACGCCGTGGCGTTCTCGGGAGACCGCTTCCTGATGGTCTGGCATCCGAAAAGGCGCGGATGGGAGATGCCGGGCGGGCACGTGGAGCCCGGGGAGACCTCGGAGCAGGCCTGCATCCGCGAGTTCATGGAGGAATCGGGATATTCCATCGAAGTGGTCGCTACCCGCGACATCGGATACTGCGACGTCTGCGCCGCGATCCTGAAGGAGAGGGCATCCGACAGCTGCGAGATGGAGTCCCGCCTGTTCTCCGAGCTCCCGGAGGAGCTGTCTTTCGACAGGGCAGAGTATGAAGACACCGTGCCCTGGGCGAGGGGAGAGGTCCTGCGCGCGACGAGGGATGCCCTCTGTACGCGCGTGTAAAGGACGGCCATTGTACAGTTTATATACTGCTTCAACATCGCAAGGCTCAGCCTCGCCGCCTAGATATGATTCGGAGGATCACATTATGGCAAGAATGCACACAAGAAGGAAGGGCAAATCCTGTTCCAAACGCCCCATGATTTCCGAGAACCCCGCATGGGTTCCTCTCAACGCCACCGAGATAGAGGACCTCATCGTGAAGCTCGCGAAAGACGGAATGATCTCTGCTAAGATCGGGCTCGTTCTCAGGGACCAGTACGGCGTCCCCGACGTCAAGCTCGCGACCGGAAAGACCATCACCGCCATCATGGAGGAGAAGGGAGTCGCAGGATCCCTCCCCGAAGACCTGGCCAACCTCATGAGGCGCGCCATCGACCTGAACGTTCACCTCAGGGACAACAAGGGAGACGTCTCCAACAAGAGGGGCCTCAACATGATTGAGGCGAAGATCAGGAGGCTGGAGCGCTACTACAAGAGGAACGGCGTTCTCCCCGCTGACTGGAAGTATTCCCTCAGCAACGCGGAACTCATGCTCAAGTGAGTCCCATGGAGGACAAGGTACCTTCAAAACTCCTTACCACTCTTAATCAAGCTGCGGACATAGTCCGCAGCCATGATTTCATACAGGTTTTCTCCCACTACGATGCCGACGGAGTCTCTTCGGCGGCAATACTCGCCAAGGCCCTTCTGAGAGCCGGCAAGGAGTTCAGGGTCACGCTGTTCACCACCCTGAACGACCATAACATGGATGTGATCCGCAACACCAAGTCGGACTGCACCATCGTCTCTGATCTAGGAGCCTACTACATAGACCAGTTCGACCAGATGGACAGGGACGTCATCGTCCTGGACCATCACACCACTGTCGTCCCCGAAGCGAAGAAGACCTGCTATGCCAACCCCCATCTCTACGGAATCGACGGGATGACTTCCGGATGCGGAGCCACCATGTGCCTCCTTTTCGCGGTCACCCTCGACGAGCGCAACTGGGACCTGGTCCAGGTCGCATTCGCAGGGATCGCCGGCGACAGGCAGCACATCAACGGCCTGTCCGGCCTGAACATCCCCCTCCTGGAGGAGGGCGTGAAGAGGGGATTCATCGAGAAGGCCCCGGGATCGCTTATACCGTCCGGAGACCTCATGACGGAGCTGTTCCTGTGCGTGGACCCGTACATCCGCGGGGTCAGCGGGAACGTCGAAGGCGTCGCCCAGCTCCTCAAGGACGCGGGCGTGCCGAACGGCACCACCTACAGGGACCTGACCGAGGAGCAGCGCAGGAAGCTGTCCTCGCTCATAGCCACGAAGCTCACCGCTCAGGGCGTCATGCTCTCCTCCATGGAGGAGATCGCCCGCGACAGATACTACCTGACCGGATACGGGATGGATGCGGAGTACTTCTCCGCGATCCTGAACAACTGCGGCCGCGCTGGGATCGGCGGAGTCGGCATATGCGCGGGCATGGGGGACGAGAAGGCGATCAACGAGGGCGCGGACCAGAACAGGGAATCCGCCAAGCTGGTCGTCGAGAGCATGGTGGAGCTGGACCGCACCGGGCTGAACCAGATGGAGAACATCCAATGGTTCGACTCCACGGATTCCGGGTTCACCGGGATGCTCTGCGGCATCGCCATGCAGTCCATTGCCGACCATTCCAAGCCCACAATCGGGCTGAACATGTCCAACGACCCCGTGAACATATCGTCCAGAGGCATGTTCGAGCAGCTGGACAGGGGCGTCGACCTGGCGGTCGCCATGGGCAAGGCATGCTCCGCAGTGGGCGGCCAGGGCGGAGGCCACAGGATCGCCGCCGGCGGATCGGTCCCAAGCGACAAGGTCGAAGAATTCTTGAAGATACTCGACGAGACCATCGGAGAGCAGCTCAGCTCCTCCAGGTGACGTCGACCTCGTCGGTGCGGAACCTCTGGCGGACCTCGGTGTCCGCCATATCCATCCTCACACCGGACATGTGCATCTCGGCGCCCAGCCAAGCTATCATCGCGCCGTTGTCCATGCAGAACCTGCGGTCGGGCACGAACATCTCCGCTCCGCGGGCATGAGCCATCTCGGCCACCATCTCCCTCAGGCGGTTGTTCTGAGCCACCCCTCCTCCGAGGAGGACCTCGTCCTTCCCGATGTGGGCCATGGCGCGCTCGGTTACCTCGGTGAGCATCGCGAAAGCTGTCTCCTGAACAGACAAGGCTATGTCCTCGAGCGGAACTCCCTTCCTCTGGAGCGCCAGCGCGGCGGTCATGAGGCCGGAGAACGACACGTCCATGCCCTTGACCGAGTAGGGGAGCTCGTAATAGCGGTCACCGTCTTTGGCCAGCTTCTCGAACACCGGCCCAGCGTAGAAGCCCATGCCAAGCTCCCTGCCGAGCTTGTCCAGCATGTTGCCTATCCCGATGTCCTGCGTCTCCCCGAAGATCCTGTAGCGGCCTTCTGCGAATGCGATGACCTGGGTGTTGCCGCCTGAAGCATACAGGAGCGCGGGATCCTTGCAGCCCGTGAGCGCGCGGCCGATCTCGATGTGCGCGATGCAATGGTTCACTCCGACAATCGGAATGCCCAACGTGCATGCGAAAGCCCTCGCGGCTGTTCCGGCCACGCGCAGGCATGGCCCCAGGCCGGGGCCCATCGAGAATGAGACGAGATCTATGTCCTTCGGCCCGACGCCTGCGACGTCCATCGCACGGCGCATGACCTCTGCCACAAGGTCCGAATGATGGTTGGCGACTTCGCGGGGATGCAGGCCGCCCTCTTTCGGGCGGAACATGTCGAGCTCGTTGGCCAGGACGTTGCATTCCTCGTCGACTATGCCCACGCCCAGCGTGTGCGCGGTCCCCTCGATCCCCAGAGTAAGCATTCTAGGCCACCTCTTCTATGATTCCCGGTACTGTGCCTGCGTATAAAAGGTCGGTCATGGCCCCAGACAAGCCAGCGGAACGACCCATATGCCGTCCTCGCGCTCATATGCTATATCGGTGGCAGTCACGATCATCATCATGATCGGGCTCTTCACCCCCGGCCCAAGGGAGTCTAGCATCTTCTTGAGGTTCCTGGCGCCTTCATCTATGAACTGCTGACCGCCGATCTTCACTTCTGCGGCGATCCAGCTTCCGTTCCCGAACGTTATCACTGCGTCGCATTCGATGTCATTGGATGTCCTGAAGTGCTTCACGGTCCCGCCGATCCTCTCCGCATACACGCGAAGGTCGCGCACAACGAGGTTCTCGAACAGGAACCCGAAGGTCTTCATGTCAGATATCAGGCCCTCCGGACCGATCTCCAGTGCAGCGCACCCTAGAGAGGGATCTACGAAATAGCGTGTGTCCGATGTGCGGATGGCCGCCTTGGACCTCAGATTCGGATTCCATGCCTCAGAATCCTCTATCACATACAGCGCCCGGAGGGCCTTCAGGTATGTGCGGATAGTGTCTTCGTCCGGAGAGGCTCCGTCATTGGCTTCGATATCGCCCCGGATAGTGGTTATCTTGGCCTGAGTGCCGCAATTGCGGGCATAGGATCTCAGAATCAAACGAGTCCGCGTTCTGTTGAGCGCCCTCACACCCGGCTCTGAAGCCTCCACGGTCACTATCCCTTTGAAATAATCGATGGCCTGTTGAAGCGCAACATCCCGGTCTTGGCCTATAGCTTTGGGCCATCCGCCTCTCGCAGTGTAGAATGCGTAATCATAGATATCGGCATTGCATCTGCAGGGCTCAGGCTTGTTCCCCTTGAAGATGGCTTCCAAGGAGATGGACCCTGTGCTCTCACGCGACTCGAAGAGGGTCATGGGGCGCATGAGCATCTCCGTTATGCGCCCGATTCCGCTATGCATCTTGGACATCACATCAGAACCGGGTTGCAGGGAACCTGTGAGGATGAACTGCCCGAACTCATCGCGACGATCGACCTCCATGCGTACCTGATCCCATATGAACGGTATTGCCTGCCATTCATCAATGAGGAGTGGCGGCTCTTTATCAAGGAATGCGCGTGGAGCTGCTGATGCCAACTGGATGTTGGATTCGCGTGTTTCCAAGTCCAGCATGAAGATGGAACTCTTGGCCTGTAGCCCAGCTGTCGTTGATTTCCCAACCCATTTTGGTCCACGGATCCATACTGCACCCTTAGACCTGAGTTTGAACCTCAGTACGTCATCGGCAATCCTCGGCAGGTATTCCTTCATCAACCATCGTATAATTCGGTGATTTATGATTCTTTTGTTCGGTGATTTATGAGATTATTTTTCGGTGATTTATGAGATTATATTTCGGTGATTTATGAGATTATATTTCGGTGATTTGTTGGAATCAAACTCCACCGGCACCACTGGTAGAACGCCCAACAGATACTTCGCACGATTATACTGGATGAACATGCTGTTCGAGAGAGACTCCACGATCAATATACGCTGGATTGCAAAATCGCAACTGTCTATTTCCAAAAGATATAAGAATAAGAACGATATCATCGACTTTGCTGGGCTCGTGGTCTAGGGGTTATGACGTCGCCTTGACATGGCGGAGGTCGCCGGTTCAAATCCGGCCGGGCCCACCAGCTTTACTTTATTTCTGTATCCTTTTGGCTGAGGCTTCGCTTCGACAGCTTCCAGGATGCTGCTCCGACCTGTATTGTTCTTATATCGACGGATAAGGTTAATCTACCACTACAAATTGGCCGCCCTATGCAGTATATTGCTGTGGTGGACTGCGCATCCACAGGGCAGATGTACATCGACGACATCATCGAGATGGGCTACCGCCCCCTCGTCATCTACAACTACTTCGACATAGAGCATGCTCACGGATGGAGTTCCAACGTGGAGAACGTGAAGAAGGGGATCGGAGACAAGGCGGATTTCATCCAGTCGCAGAAAGGATGGTCTCTGGACGACCTCGTCGGCCAGCTGAAAGGATTCGACATCGTCTGCATCGTCCCGGGATCCGAGACGGGCGTCCGCCTGGCGGACAGTCTGAACAAGGCCCTCGGGCTCAGGGGGAACGATCCTGATACCACGTACATGCGCTGCACCAAGGAAGGGATGCACGAGGCCCTGGGGAAAGCGGGCATCAGGCGCATCGAATCCGCCGTCGTCTCGTCGGAAGAGGACGTCGAGAGGTTCTGGAAGGACAACGCCCTGACCAAGGCTGTCCTGAAGTTCTCCGAGAGCGGCGGCACCGTCGGCCTGAAGATCTGCGATTCCCTCGAAGCATGCCTCGATCACTTCAGGCTCATGCTCGGCATGTACAACATGTGGGGCTCTTCGGAATCCCCCATCCTGATTCAGGAGTACATCGGCGGCACGGAGTACATCGTCAACAGCATCAGCATCGACGGGAAGCACAAGATCTCCGACATCTGGAGGTACGAGAAGATCGTCCAGGACGACGGAGTGCTCGTGTACGACACATGCATCCTCGTGGACCGTCTCGTGCCCGGCATGCAGGACATCCTGCAATACGACTACAAGGTCCTCGACGCCGTCGACATGAAGAACGGGTTCTGTCACAACGAGATAAAGGTGGACGAGAAGGGCCCGGTCCTGATCGAGACCAACGCCAGAGTCATGGGCGGCAACCTCACCCGCGAGTACCTGGACGAGGTCTTCGGCAGCCACATGACCAACATCACCCTCAGGTCCCTGCTGGAGCCCGCGTTCTTCGACAGCTACATGCTGATGCCGTACCGCCCCCGCAAATCCGCCATGTTCAAGTTCTCCATCGTCCCCCGGGACGTGAAAGCCGATCTAGGCCCGTTCTTCGAGCTCGTGAGGCATCTGGACTCATACAGGGAGATCGTGTACTTCGGCGGGACCGGGATGCAGGAGTACCCGCGCACCATCGATCTCGAGACGTCCCCGTTCTTCATCAGGCTGATAAACGAGGACTACGGGAAGCTGAAAAGGGACTACGAGCTCCTGCGCCTGATGGAAGATCGCTACTTCGACATGCTGTTCGCTGTGGACAACAAGGCAGAGGGCGTGCCCCTGCAGACCGATGTGGAGACGCTCATCTCCATGCTCCCCCTCTCGCGCAGGTTCGCCGTCGTGAAGGACGACGGGATAACCGTCCTGCAGTACGGGAAGCGCAGATCGTCCGACGGGTTCGACATCTACGACGGCGCCATATTCGCCGAATGCGGCCCGTCCACGATCACGCAGCGCTTCCGCCAGATGATGCTGTGCATGAGCCAGATCAGAAGGGGCGGACCTGTGTTCATCGTCCCCGAGGCATACCAGTGCCTCCCCTACGGGGCCGTAGCCGCGGAGACCGTCATGAACGTGATGGGATTCAATGCGGGGATCCCCCCGTCCATCGGCAACGGGATGCTGTACGGAATAAAGAGATGATGATATGGAGAAAGTGGAGAACGGCCACGGCCTGTACCTGCTCCTGGCGCTGCTCGCGCTATCGACGATACTGGACGGCCTGGACGCGTCCATAGTCTCGGTGGCCCTCCCCACCATATCCGAGGAGCTGGACGTCTCTGTGGGAGACACGTCGTGGATCACGCTGACATACGTGATCGCCCTGGCGGCCCTCCTCCTTCCCCTGGCGAAGCTCGCCAAGAACGGGACGGTGAAAAGGGTCTTCTTCTGGGGGATCGCGGTGTTCACCGTTTCCTCGATAGCCTGCGGAGTAGCTGGCAGCTTCGCATCCCTCGTGGCGTTCAGGCTGGTCCAGGGGATCGGGGCCGCGCTCATGACCGCGGCGGTGCCCGTGCTCATCGCCAGGTTCCTGCCGGCGGACAAGAAGGGGCTGGGACTGGGCGTCCTGGCCGTCGCTTCGGGAGTGTCCATCGTCCTCGGCCCGTCGGTCGGAGGGTTCGTGACCTCCGCACTGGACTGGCGCTGGATATTCCTGCTCAACATCCCGTTCGGGATCATAGCGGCCGTCCTGACCCTCAAGGCCCTGCCGAAGGACGAAGGATATGAGAAGGCCGCGAACCCTGACCTCCCGAGCAGCATCCTGGCTGTGTTCGGGATAGGCTCTGCGATCGTATGCGTCCAGAACATCGTCGGATCGACGATGCCCATGTCCTCGGTCGCCGTGTGCGGGGTCGTCGGAGCCGTCTTCTTGCTTATGCTGGCCCGCAGGATGTCCAAGCAGCCCGATTTCGCGCTGATCTCCACGAACATGCTGAGGCGCCGCGACTTCCAGCTGCTCGCCTTGGCGTTCACGATGACCTGCATGGTGATCATGGGGACGCAGTACGTCCTCCCCTACTTCCTGCAGGTCTGCGGGGAATACAGCGTGACCGATTCCGGGCTGCTGCTGTCCGTTGCATCCATCTTCGCGATAATCCTGTCCGTGCCCGTCGGAAGATGGTGCGACACCCGCGGATGCAAGCTGCCCTCCGTCCTGGCGGGGGTCGGGCGCCTCGTGTTCTGCCTTATCTTCATCATCGTCGTGCCGCCGGGAGACTTCCTGCTCCTGCTGATAGGCCTGGCAGTCATGGGATGCTCCATGGCGTTCGCCGGGACCGGTCTGGCCACCGCGCTGATCCATCACGCCGACACGGAGGACCAGGCCGATGCCGCGACATTCCTTCTGGAAGTCAACTACACTGCCGCTTCCTTGGGAGTCGTCCTGTATTCGGTCGTGTTCCAGTCCGGGATCGGGTCGGCGACCGCTACCAGCGTCGCGAAAGAAGCCATGCGGAGCAGTTTCGATGCTACTATGGCAATCGGCTGCATCCTCGCAGTCATCGCGATCGTCTGCGCTCTGGCCGTGAAGAACGTCGTTCCGAAGAAAGACGAAGGCGGAGAGGCTGCATCGTGAGATGGCGGGCCGTAGGCCGCGGATGCAATCGTTCATCGAAGGACATGAAGATTCATCCGTGCATCGATACACCCGCCCGCCGGATTCGAGGCCGTGATACTCATTAGCACGCCTGAACCGACATTGACAAGCCGTTTCTATGCGTTTCTATCATTTCATCTATTGAAATGAGCGAAAAATAGATGATTGACGATGTTATGTCTTATATCAGACATTTAAAGCTACAAAAGTTTTAATTAAGATATACAACGTGGGCCACGCCATCCAAAGCGCCGGGTCGCGGTCATTGAACGGGTCCCTGCACATATGGGAGCTAATCAAATGTCGCTATACGACTCGATAATGGACGGCGTCGGCCATGTCAACTCATATTTCTGGGGCATAGCCTTCGTCTTCCTCATTGGACTGGGCCTCATCTTCACGGTGAGGCTCAAAGGCCTCCAGATCGCCAAGATCAAGGAGACCTCCACCCTGTCTCTTTCGGGTGTCAGGGAAGGAAAAGGAACTAAGCACATCTCGTCTTTCGAAGCGTTCTGCATCGGGATGGGCGCTCGTATCGGTGTAGGTAACATCGCGGGAGTCGCCACCGCCATCGTCACAGGAGGTCCTGGTGCGGTGTTCTGGATGTGGATCTTCGCAATCATCGGATCCGCGAGCTCCTTCATGGAG
>CAVKKO010000046.1:0-13295 GCA_963656905.1 Bacteroidaceae bacterium
GGATATAACACAGTCTGTGATTGATGTATTTTCTCAGATATCATTGAGTGTTTTTCCAGAATATAATTAAGTAATTTTCCAAGGTTCCATAGTGATGATCGCAGACTTCCGATCAGATTGTCTGTGCTCTGAAAGCTACTTTTATCTACACCTGTTGCTAACCTCCGCAGTGATACCATGAACACCGCAGGCAAGCTCGGATTCGGACTCATGCGCCTCCCCACGAAAGAGGACGGGAAGATCGACAACGACCAGACCAAGACGATGGTCGACATGTTCATCAACGCGGGATTCGACTACTTCGACACGGCCTGGGCATACGACGGCAGCGAAGAGGCCATCAGAGAAGCGCTCGTCGAGAGATACCCTCGCGAGAGCTTCCGCCTGGCCACCAAGAACGCTTCATGGATCAACTGCAAGAGCCGCGAGGATGCGATTGACCAGTTCGAGACCTCCCTCGAAAGGACCGGGGCGGGCTACTTCGACAACTACCTGCTCCACAACCTCGGCGGCGACCGCACGCACTTCTTCGACGACTTCGGCATGTGGGACTTCGTCCGCGAGAAGAAGGCCGAGGGGAAGATCAAGCGCTACGGTATATCCGTGCACTGCACCTGGCAGGAGCTCGACGAGATCCTCGCAGCCCATCCGGACATAGAGTTCGTTCAGCTCCAGATAAACTACGCTGACTGGGAGGACAAGACCATCCAGTCCAGGCTCTGCTACGAGACCGCCAGGAAGCACGGCAAGCCCGTCATCGTCATGGAGCCCGTGAAAGGAGGATTGCTGGCCGACCCGCCTGCCTCCGTTAAGGAGATGTTCTCTCAGGTGAATGGCTGGAGCCCTGCCGCCTGGGCGCTGCGCTTCGCAGCCGGTCTGGAAGGCGTCGAGACTGTGCTTTCCGGGATGAGCGATGTCGCGCAGATGGAGGAGAACATCGGGGTGCTGAAGGGGTTCGAGGGCCTCACCGAGGCTGAATCCGAGACCATTGCCGCAACAAGGGAAGAGATGTCCAAGATGCCCATAGTTCCCTGCACCGCATGCGGCTACTGCGAGAAGGTCTGCCCTGAGAACATCGGCATCAAGGGCACGTTCTTCTCCGCCAACATCCTCACCATGTACGGCGACAAGGCCGCCGCACAGCACCAGGAGGGATGGAACGTCGCAGGCCAGGGGAAGGCCCGCGCCAACCTGTGCATCAAGTGCGGGAAGTGCGAGGACGCCTGCCCCCAGGGGATCGAGATACGCAACGAGCTGGCGAAAGCCGTAGCGGATCTGGACATACAGTGAACCCCGAACATCGAATCGTCAGGCCTCATCTTCATCGTTATATACTTGAATAGTTGTTCACATATTCAAGTGAACTACCATGAAGGCAGTGCTCAAGCTGGAAGGCCTGTGCTGCGCCAACTGCGCGGCCAAGATCGAGAACAAAGTGCAGAAGATCCCTGACATCGAAGAGGCGAACCTCTCGTTCATGACACAGAAGCTGACCATAGTCGCGCCGGATGACAAGATCGAGGCCATAGTCGACGAGGCGTCCAAGATCGCCAAGCAGATCGAGGACGAGGTCGTCGTGAAGAGGCTCAAGTGATCCGCATGAACAGGTTCACCTGCAGGATGGCCGTCGGAGCCGTCCTGTTCGCCGTCGGAATGGTCCTGCATTACGTGCTGGACGCCGATGCGCTGGTGCAGCTGGCGGTGTTCCTGCCGGCGTACATCATAGTCGGATACGATGTGGTGCTCAAAGCGGCCCGCAACATCGGCCACGGGCAGTTCTTCGACGAGAACCTGCTGATGGTCATCGCCACCGCCGGAGCGTTCATCGTCTCGTTCATGCCCGGCGCGGGAGACGTCATGTTCCCAGAAGCCGTGGCAGTCATGCTGTTCTTCCAGATCGGAGAATGGTTCGAGAAGCGCGCTGTCGGGAAGACAAGGGACTCCATCAGCTCCCTGGTGGACCTGCAGCCCGACATCGCCCATGTGATCAGGGACGGAGTCACCGAGACCGTCGATCCCGAAGATGTCTCCGTCGGAGAGGTCATAACCGTCCTCCCGGGCGAGAAGGTCCCCCTCGACGGGGTCGTCGTGTCCGGCTCCACCACCCTGGACACCAGCGCTCTTACCGGAGAGTCCATGCCGAAGGACGCTTCCGAAGGCATGGAAGTAGTGTCCGGTTCCATCAACCTGTCCGCCAAGATCGACATCAGGACCACGAAGGAGTACGAGGACTCCACCGCATCCAAGATCCTGGAGCTGGTGGAGGAGTCCTTCGCCCGCAAGGCGACCACGGAGAAGTTCATCACGAAGTTCGCCAGGTACTACACCCCCGCAGTGGTCGGAGCGGCGTTCCTTGTCGCAGTCGTTCCGAGCATGATCACAGGGGACTGGGCCAGGTGGATCTACCGCGCCCTGACGTTCCTCGTGGTGTCCTGCCCCTGCGCAGTGGTGATCTCTGTCCCATTGAGCTATTTCTGCGGGATCGGCTCCGCCTCGAGGCTGGGGATCCTGGTAAAGGGAGGCAACTTCCTTGAGGCCCTGGCCGATGCGAAGACCGTTGTCTTCGACAAGACCGGGACCCTGACCCAAGGGAGGTTCAAGGTCTCCAGGATGCACGCGATGGAGATGACCGAGGAAGAGCTTGTCAGGACCGCGGCCATGGCCGAGTCCGTGTCCAACCATCCGATATCCAAGAGCATCATAGATGCATGCGGCGAGGGGTTCGACGCATCCTCGGTGGAAGAAGCGGAGGAGATGCCCGGAAAAGGCGTCAGGGCCTCCGTTTCCGGCAAGACAGTCCATGTGGGCAACAGCAGGCTCATGGAAGAGATAGGCTTGGAGTTCTGCCACGAGGAAGTGGCAGGCACCAACATCCACGTCGCCGTGGACGGCAGCTATGCCGGGCATATCATCGTGTCCGACATCGTCAAGGAGGATGCGAAAGAAGCTATCGCGGACCTTCACTCCATGGGCGTGGAGAAGATCGCCATGCTCTCCGGCGATGCGCAGAACATCTGCATGGACATCGGAGGAAAGCTTGGCATAGACGACATCCGCTACGAGCTCCTGCCTGCCGACAAGACCGCGGCGCTGAAGGAGATCATGGACGCCAGGATCTCAGGGACGGTGGTCTATGTCGGAGACGGGATCAACGATGCTCCCTCTCTCGCCATGTCCGATGTGGGCATAGCCATGGGCGGCCTCGGCTCGGACGCGGCCATCGAAGCCGCCGATATAGTGATAATGGACGACTCGCCGTCGAAGATCCCAGTGTGCATGAGGCTGTCCAAGAAGGTCCGCAGGATCGTCTGGGAGAACATCGTGTTCGCCCTGGGCGTGAAGTTCGCCATCCTGGCCACCACCCTGTTCGGCATAACCGACATGTGGGCCGCGGTGTTCGGGGACGTCGGCGTGACAGTCATCGCCATCCTCAACGCCATGAGGTGCATGGAATCCTCGGAAGAGGCCGCGCCTGTCGCGGTTCCATCCCCGGAAGCCTGATCTCAAACCGGGCCTCTTCAAACCCTTTCCCCGCCCTCCCTTTCGGAGGGAACTGCCTCCGACAGTATTATCCGCGGCCCGTCCATCCTCAACATATGGATGCGCTCAAGAAATCGGTTCTCGCATTGGCGGTCATCGCCGCCCTGCTCTGCATCGTCCCTCTGTCCGTCGAGTCCGAGGCCTCCGGAGATGCGGACGGCTTCCTGCTGTATCAGATAAGCCCCTACGGAAACGACGAAGGGGTCTCGGTCTACAACTACGGCAGCGGCTCGCTGGACCTGAAAGGATACCAGATCGTCACCAAGAACTACACAATGTCCGTGACGAAGTCGATACCCGTCGGCTCCGAATCGTTCGTCACGCTGTACAAAGAGAACGTGGAAGGCTCGTCGTTCTCCTCCCAGGAGCCGGCCTACAGGCTGGCAGACTCCTGCAAGCTGGAGAACAGCACCAAGTCCATCTCGGACATCGACAACATCTTCATCAACTCCAACGACTACGTCCAGCTGAAGGATTCTTCCGGCAAGGTGATCGATGCAGTCTATTACGGCAGCAAGACAGCCATAGACCAGTCCTATTGGTCCGGGTCTGCCCTGACGATCTCCGGCCAGAGCACCGTCCAGAGGATCGGAACCTACGACACCGATTCCGCCGAGGATTGGGTGAAGTTCATCCCAGGGAAGACGTACAACGCCTTCGATCCCGACCTGAAGTTCGATGCCATCGTCACGCCGTTCCTCTTCCCCGAGAGCGGAGGGATACCCGTGCTGCAGGCATTGGAGTCTGCTCAGGAGTCGATCTGCATAACGCTCTACCAGTTCACGAACAGGAACGTCTACTCCCTGCTGTGCGACAAAGCCGACCAGGGAGTCGACATCAGGGTCCTGATCGAGGGGGAGTGCTACCAGTACGACATGTCCACCGATGTCACTTACCTCAGAGCCTTGGTGGACCACGGCGCCACTGTGCGCCTCATCGGCGTCGGAGACGAGGGAGTCACCGACCGTTACGCCTACGTCCATGCGAAGTACGCCCTCATCGACGATGCCAAGACCGTCATAACCTCCGAGAACTGGACCGCAGCCAACCTTAACGGCTCCGTCACCGAGAATCCCTACAAGGGGGACAACGGGAACCGCGGATGGGGCGCGGTCATCGAAAGCAAAGACTACACCGCATACATGAAGGGTGTCTTCGAACAGGACTTCAGGACCGATTACGGCGATGTGAAGGACCTCCTGACCGCCTATCCTTCTGCGAAGTCCGCGACGATCTCCGAGTACGTCGCCCCTCAGAGCGCCGCTTTCGCCTCGTACAAAGCGAAGGTCACCCCGGTCCTTTCGAGCGACAACTCCTACGCCGCCATGAAGTACTACATCTCCAACGCGACCGAGAGAGTATATTCGCAGCAGCAAGACCTTGGAAGCTCCTATCAGAAGCTCGAGAGCAGCTCTCCCGTGTCCATCATGGCCGCCAAGGCCTCGGCCGGAGTGGAGTCCAAGCTCATATTCTCCACCAACGTGAACGATTACAAGTCCCTGGTCCAGAAGATCAACCAGTCCACCTACGTCCAGGCCGCTTACATGTCCAAGCCCTATGTGCACAACAAGGGGCTGGTATGCGACGATTACGTTTGGGTCTCCTCCATCAACTGGACGGACAACTCGTTCAACAACAACAGGGAATCCTGCGCCGTGATACAGTCGTCGGAGGTCGCAGACTACTTCGCCAAGGCGTTCCTGATGGACTTCGAGAAGTACTACAGCTACGACGGATTCAAGGTCGACGCCTCTTCCATAAAGGAGTCATACCCCGCAGGCAAGGAGATAACATTCGAGGTGACCGTCACTCCAGAAGGGAGCTACACCTACGTCTGGGACCTGGGAGACGGATCGGATCCCATCACCACCTATGTGCCCCGCGTCGCTTGCAAGCCCGTCTCCACCGGAGACGCCTCCGCATACGTGCTCAAGCTGACCGTCACGGATGCCGACGGGAACTCCACGACGATCACGAAGGACTATTCCGTCGTGAAGGAGGATTCCTCGGGGATCTCCGACCTGCTCTCCGGCGACAAGTCCATGATCTTCGCATTGTTCATCATCGTCCTCATGGCCGTTTCGCTGTTCATCAAGTTCGCAGGCCTGGGCGGAAGCAAGTCGAAAAAGAAGAGCACGAAGACCAAGTCCTCATCCAAGCCCAAATCCAAGAAAAGGAAGTGATCGCAACGTTTTACGTGAGGAGGATGACCGAGGCCGACCTCATGCCGGTCTTCGGCATCCTCAACATGAACCTGGACGACTTCTTCTCCGAAGACGTCGTCCTCTTTTTCCTGCAGCAATGGCCGGAAGGCCAGCTTGTCGCCACCGACTTCAGGGGAACCGTCGTCGGTGCGCTCTGCGGGGCCCGCCTCAACGGAGGAAGGGCATCGGTGAGCCTTCTGGCCGTCGATGCGCCATATCGCCGTCAGGGCGTAGGGTCCCTGCTGCTTTCCGGACTGGACCGCGCCTGCATAATGAGCGGGATCTCCACGGTCCAGCTGGAGGTCAGGACCACAAACGCCACAGCCATACAATTCTACAGGAACAAGGGCTTCACCATCACGGAAGAGCTCCCATCGTTCTACAACGACGGCGGATCGGGATACCGCATGGTCCGCAGGGCCGGGCCGGTCAGTCCTTCCTGAAGATGACGTAGATCGTTATCGCTCCGACCACGACGATGGCCGTCGCCAGAATGTAGTTGAGCATCGCGCCGCGGGAGATGGTGCCGTCGTCATGGCCCCCCTCCTGCTCCGCTATCCTGTAGGTACCGTTGCCCTGGGCGATGAACGACACTTCGGGATAGGTTGTCTCCAGAACCTTCATCTCAGACCCGTCCTCGGCGTAGACATGGTGGGCCGTGCTCCCTGTGACGGACACTGTGACGGTGACGGTGAACGCGGACAGGACGCTCCCGTCGATGCCCTGGACGGTGAGCTTGTACGCGATCTCCTTCTCCGACGGGGACACGTCCATCAGCGAGATCAGGAACCTCTCTCCGCTGAAGTACATCGAAGACGGCGCCACGATTGTGACCTGGCGGTCGCCGTTGTAGAGCAGGACGGATATGCTCCTGATGTAGGCGCTTCCGGACGATCTGATGACGACGGAATCGTCTTCGGAGGCCATGACCTCGATGGAGCCGTCGTCCCTCGGATTGACGGAAATGGAGTAGGCGACGAACCCTCCGCCTTCCACCGTCCCCCGGACGGTGCCTCCGCGGCTCTTCTCGATGATGCCCGTGTTCGTCAGCGTGCCCTCGTTCACCAGAGAGCCTTCCAGATAGCACTGGTATGCTACAATGAGCGAAGCTCCTTCGGAGATGTGAAGCTGCGTGCCCGATGGCACCGAGAAGATGCATGAGGTCATCAGATGGTATCCTGTGCGGATCTCCAGGTCCGAGGCGGACGCCCATATCCCGCGGTCGCCGTAGACCTGTAGGGTCCCGGTCCCGCTGGAGTAGCATGTTGTGCTAAGGGACTTCGTCCTGGCGTTGCCGCCGATGGTGTACGTGGACAGCTGGTAGCAGGTGCTCTGTGAGCGGTTGGAGGTCCTGAAGCACTTGTCCTGCCAGACCTGGATGCCCTCTGCGTCGATCAGGACGTTCTTGGCGGTGGTCTCGATGGTGCTCATGGAGACCTCGTCCCCGTTCCATAGCAGGCGGGGGATCTCGATGACTCCCGATCCGAGTATGACGGATGTGCAGGACACCGTGGAATCGATGGAGACGGCGACCGCTCCGCGGGCGTAGAACGAGTTGATGCTCGAGAGCATGTAGTTGCTGCCGTATTCGGTGTCGGCTCCGATGCAGAAATAGTCCACGGAGCCGTGCCTGAGCTTGTAGTCCAGTGTACCGACCACGGAGCTGACGTTGGTCATGTAACCGACGGAGCCCCCGTCCAGGACGAAGGAGACCGAAGCGTACCTCCCGTTCTTGCCGGAAGGGAAAACGCGGTCGATCTCCGAGCCTGTGGACACCGTGGTGGTTATGGAGTCCGCTTCGACCATGTCTTCGGTGGGCGACACCTCGGTGACCGAGCAGGAGGAGAACGACAGGCTGACGGCCCCCAGGGGCTTGTACATGATGGTGTAATGGTCCTTCAGCTGGGATCTGACAGACTGAGTCGCAGTCAGGACCTTCAGCGTGCTGAGGGACCCTCCGGACATCTCGAAGACTACGTCGGCCTGTGCCCTCTGATCGTCTTTCACATCCGCACGTATCAGAGTGAGGTCGGACAGCTCTCCCGAGACCATCACGACGTTGAGATCGTTGACCAGGTTCGAGAGCTGCGTCACGATAAGAGACGACCCGATGGACATTGATGACACTGTCCATTCCTCCTTGGACTCGATGTCGCTGAAGGAGGATGTGCGCTTCATGACGTTCACCGTCGACCTGGCGCCCTCGTAGATTATGACATCAGCGTCGGGATGCTCTGCAGCGAGCTTGGCGTCCGGGGCGAGCGGAGCGCCTTCGGAATCTGTCGATGCAAAGGCCGCCAGGACCAGAATCCCTATCGCGATGACGATTGTCGCTTTCCTGACGGCATCCATGCCGATGCCAACATCTTCGGGGTTATAAAGCATGGCGGAAGACTGTACAGGAATCGGTCATCGGAGGATCGGAAAATGAAGAAGGTTGGAAATGGGGGATGGTCCCCCGGTTTTCTCAGTTGAACATCGAGTCGTCCAGATGCTCGGTCTGATAGTAGTACGAGGAGCGCTCCTTCTGAGCCGAGGACACGTCCTTGGACAGCCCCTTGTTGTAGGAGCCGTAGCGCTCGCGTATCTGCTCCTCGACGCTCCTGGAGCGCCTCAGCGCGCGGCGGATGTGGTCCCCGGTGATGTAAGGGGCATTCTCCATCACGGCGATGTCCCCTGCGGCGCGAATCAGCCCTCCCAGCTCCCTGAGCCTGAGGGTCAGGGCCCCGCCCTGGTTGTCCGCCTTGGCGCGGGCCTTGCCCTCCTGGATGATCAGCTCCACTGCCTCCACGGTGGCGTGGGGGATGTGGCCGTCCAGGTTCACTTCCTGAGCGACGAACTGCGCATACTTGGCACGGTTGTGGGGGTTGTCGGGCATGGCGATGTCCACCAGCACCTCGTATCCTCCGCCGATGATCCTCGACCTCAGGGGAGACAGGATGTTCTCCAGGTCCTGGATGTTGCACGCGGCCACCAGGATGAAGTCGCAGGGGACGTCGTCCACCTTCACGCTCGCTCCGGCGGACTGGGGGTTCCTTCCCACGATGGGGAAGGTCTTCTCCTGCATCGCAGTGAGGATGTACCTCTGGAGGTCCCCCAGATGGGAGATCTCGTCGATGAACAGCACTCCCTCGTGGGCCTCGTGGATGGAGCCTGCGACGATCCTCTCGTATGCCGGCGTGCCGAGCTTCTCGTGGCCGCCGTAGGGGTCGTGCCTCACATCCCCCAGCAGCTCGGTCTCGGATGCTCCCGTCGCAAGCACGAAAGGATCGCGGTGCAGCTTCACGAGGACCTTCTCGTTGCTGGTCCTCTGGAGCTCGCCCCTCTTGTCCAGGGCCTTCTGGTCCAGCATGCGGATCTTGTCGCCGGCGCGCTCGAACACTACCACTTCCTCGACGCCGTCGCGGGTGCGGGTGGTGTGGACCTTCTCCTTCCCGGCGGTGGCCTGTGGCATGGCGACCTCCAGCATCCCGCCCAGGATGTCCTGGAAGGGGTTGCTGCGGTTGCCCATGTCCATTTTGCTCTGGCTGCAGTGGGGGCAGGTTATGTCCGAAGGCAGGGAGTACGCGCCGCATGACTTGCACCTGTATCCCAGGTGCTCGGCCACGTTCTTCGGCGCGTCCTCGGGCTTCATCAGCACTCCGACCGACTCCGCCCTGATGTTCTCCTCCTTCTCCACTTCCTCTTTGTCCAGGACCTCGAGGAACGGCCTCTCGGCGTTCTCGGGGTTCTTGACCACCCTGACCTCGTGAGAGGGCTGGGGGAGGTTCATGGAGAGGGCCCTTGCGATCATGGACTTCCCGGTGCCGGGAGGCCCGACCAGGAGCAGGTGCCTGCGCTGCTTCGCAGCGATCTTGGCGAGCTCTATGGCTTCCTGCTGCCCCAGCACCCTGTCAAGGGGGTCGGTGGGGATCTGGATCTCCTCGGTGGACTGCATCGAGGCGAAATCGTCCCAGGTCTCGACGGGTCTCTTCTCTGCCATGATAACCTCAGTACAGGATGTCCTTGGTCCAGATGGTCAGGTCTGCGGGCATCTTGGTGATGTTGCCCTTCCTGGTCCCGACGACGATGCCTATGCCCTTGTCGGCGGAGACATCGACGATCCTCTGGGAGATCACTCCGTCGAACACGATGTAGGCGACGTTCTCGGAGTCCTCCTTCAGGGAGTTGACCAGGCTCTTGACGGCCACCTCGCGGATGACGTTCATGTCCTTGTCCAGGACCTTGGCGTTGTGAGTGGTGGACAGGCTCAGCAGCATGTCCCTGAACTGCTCCTGCTCGGGGGTGAGGACCTTGTCGCTGACCTTCTTTGCGCGGCCGCGCTTGACCTCTTTCTTGGGCTTCTCTTCGACGACGGGCTCCTCGGCAACGGGCTCCTCGACGGGCGCCTCATCTTTGACTTCCACTGCCTCGACAGGCTCGACGGCCTCCGCGGGCTCGGCCTTCTCCTCTTCGACGGGCTCCTCGACGGGCGTCTCAGGAACGTTCTCGCGGACCATCAGGTGGGTCTCGGGCTTGATGGCGAGGGACCTCTGGGCCGCGGGCATCTCGATGGCGTCGGAGTCATGCTTCTTGCGGAACTTGTCGATGGCGCCGTTGTCGAACCTCTCCTTCTTGGGCTCGTCCCTGTCCCTGCGCTCGCGGCGGTCCTCGCGGTCCCTCCTGCGCTCGCGCCTGTCTTCACGGTCCCTCCTGCGCTCTCTCCTGCCCTCGTCCTCCTCGCGGCGGTCCTCCTTGGGCTCGTACTTGGACTCGTGCTCGGCCTCCAGCTCCTCCAGGGGCCTCTGCTCGGTGTTGGCCAGGCCGTTCATCTCCATGTACTGGTCCCCGGGGACCTTGTTCCTGAGGCACTTGATGATCTGCTTTGCGGTGAGCTCCTCGACCTCGTGGGCGCGGGGCGCACGGGCGACGAAGTCGACCTCTGCGACCTGGAAGAGCTCCCTGAGGATCAGCTCTCCTCCCCTGTCGCCGTCGACGAATGCGGTGGCGACCCTCTCGCGGGAGAGCTCCTGGACGGTTTTGGGGATGTTGGTTCCCTCTACGGCGATGGCGTTCTTGATCCCCGCTTTCAGGAGGTTCAGGACATCGGACCTGCCCTCGACGATGATGATGGCCTCGGAGTCCCTCACGTTGGGCCCGGCGGGGCACCTGTCCTTGCCGTAGGTGGTGATCTCCTCGACCTGGACGCTCTGCCTGACGCTGTCGGTCAGGTCGAAGCTGGAGCCCTTGGACTGCTTGATGAGCTCGTTGAGCAGTTCTTTAGCTCTCTCGACGACCTTCTCCCTCTTGGTCACGCGGACGTCCTCGATGCCGAGAACGTGGATGGAGGCCTTGCAGGGGCCGACGCGGTCCACGGTCTCCAGGGCGGATGCGAGGATGACGGTCTCGACCTGGTCCAGGCTGGAGGACATGTAGATGATTCCCTCGGACTTGCCGGACTTGGAAGTGACCTCGACCTCGATCCTGCCGATCCTTCCGGATTTCTGCAGGTCCCTGAGGTCCAGCTCGTCGCCGAGGAGCCCCTCGGTTTGTCCGAAGATCGCACCGACCACGTCGGGCTTCTCGACGATGCCGTCGGCATTGATTTTCGCTTTCACCATGTATTTCGTTGTATTCGGATCTATGTTCATGAGCACCCTCCTGAGGGTGTTGCAGAAAAAACTGAACGTCCTGTCCGATCCTTGCCATCTCGGATGCAATCCGATGAACGTCTGCCGATTCACGGCAAACCACGATTGACGGGTCGGAGCACCGTTGCCCGCATATACCGATGAGTTCCGCCATATCTGGGGCGGATGTGATTGTGATGATGTGACAGGGAATTTCAGTTTTCCCTAAACGCCGTATTACGATGTTGTTTATATAGATAAGGTTGAAAATGTCGTTTTGTCCGCGCATCTGGCCAAATAGGAAGGATGCTGATAGCAACAGATATATCGTGCCACCGTGTCCGACTCCACGGAGAGATATCGATGGCAGAGAGCATCTTGGATTCGAAAGAGTTCTGGGAAGGTGTCAAGAAGGTCGGACCGGGCTCGGAGTTCAGATACAGATGCATATTCGATCCTACACCTGTGGTCAAGCAAGAAGAACCTCCCACGTCTGATGACAGCAAATCGGAGTGAGGCCCTGTATCTGCTTCATGGGCCCAGCGAGGTTATCGGGACCACGAACACCCCGTCGGGACGACGATGTGCCCATCTGGTCATCCCGCATATCACGCAGAGGACATCAGGAGCATGGCCTTTCTCACCCATGGCCTTGCTGATGGCCAGAAGGCTCTCTGCGGCCTTGTCTATGTCTGACGGGTTCAGCCTTATCTGGAACGCGGCCCACTTCCTTCCGGCCTCTACCACAGCATCGATCTCCCTCTTGCGCCCATCGCGGTAATGGGAGAGCCTGCCACCGATGCTCTCGGCATAGACCTGGAGATCGTGCTCGCACAGAGATTCGAACACGGGCCCGAATGCCTGCGAATCAGAAATCAGTTGACATTCATCCATTCCGAGAGCCGATATCGCCAGCGATACATCGGTGAAACGGCGCTTGGGCTTCTTCCCGACACGGAAGTCGGAGTCGATGCTCGGCCTGTAGCTCGGGGTCTCCTCGATGATGTGCACTCTCGTGAGGCAATCCAGGTACTCGTTCAACGTCTCAGGCGCAAGCGTCTCCGATTCGGCCTTCTTCACATCTTCTATGAGCGCAGCATCGGAGACTGCCGAGCTCTCGTTGCGGGCCAGAGACCTGACCAGTGCGAGCATCTTGGCCCTGTTCCGCTTCTTGCCGCCAAGGATGCAGGCGACTTGGATCGCTGCTTCCAGCAGGTCCGCCGCATTCTCGGCAGGATCTGCATCTTTCGAGAATACAGCTCTCGGCCAGCCACCTCTGATCGCATATCCGACCAGGCTGCTCAGCTCTACGTCGCCGCAGTCTGTCATTTCCGGTTCTCCTCTGAACAATCCGGCCAGGGACACTGCTCCATCGGAATCTCCTGTCTCATACAATGACATGCTGCGCATCGTCAGCACGGATATCCTTCCGGCCCCGTTATGCATGTACGAATCGCGTGACGGCATCCAGGATCCTGCGAGGATGTACCGCCCTTCCTCAGGATTGGCATCGGCATCGTTGCGGACAATATCCCAAAGACGGGGAAACACCTGCCATCCATCGATCAGATGGGGGCTGTCTCCGACGAGTGCCTTTCCGATGTCCGAAGCCATGACATCCCTGTTGTCCAACGGCCCTGTACAGCCCGTTGTATCGAACTCGCTGTTGGCATGGTTCTGGGCGGTCCAGGTCTTCCCGGCCCCTTTGGGCCCCCGGATGCAAACGGCCCCGAACGATTGGAGGTGCTTGTCGATGGTAGAATCGATGAGCCTCTTGCGATATCCTTCCTGCTTCAAGGTCATGTGATCGGAACTCTGTGGTCGTCAATCTGAAGGAAAACCTGCAACTTGTCGCAGGAAAACCTTCAACTTCAATTCTACCGAACGTCTGGAAAGAAGTTCGTATCTTGTTTTTGGTGCTTCAGGGCCCCGAGATATCCCC
>CAVKKO010000047.1:0-13044 GCA_963656905.1 Bacteroidaceae bacterium
ATTAAAAATCGAGATGATAATATTCTGTAGCAGGAAGATGGCAAGCATCTGACGGAATTGAAAAGAAAAACGCATTGAATCCGCATACATACCAAGTATTCCTTTATAATTACAAAAAATATATTCGGATAAGCTACCAGCTTTATTAGTAATATTTAATATCAAAAATATTCGAAAAATGAAGAAGGGGCGGGATTACTCCATAATCTGACAATCATTTTCGTGACGAGGGTCACATCGTACAACTTCTGAAGACAGGTGCCCTCAGTATCGATCCTAGTTCCAACTGCTAGAAATCAACAGCCCCCTCAGAACATGAGCTGATGCATTGGGCAGAATGGCGTGAAGGTCTATCATAAGTAATGAATTTCAAATCCTGTCGATTACTTGATATTAATGTATAGAGTTAAGTTATCGGCTTTATTAGTAATATATTACATTATATCATGAATCGAAGAGACCTGTCGGAAAACATTGTCTATGATATCCACATTCGGGGCAACATGAATGAATCCTCGACCGGCAGAAGATACGACCTCGTCATTTTCGACATGGACGGCACAATCGCAGACACTTCGCCCGGCATCTTCGACACGATCAAACTCGTAGCCAAGCAGATGGGGTTCAGGATTCCTACTGATGAGGAGCTCAGGCAGAAATCTTCCGGTCGGCTCAACGAGGATTTCGAAGGCCTTTTCGAGATTGACAAGGACACGGCCAACGAGGCGCTCATGCTGTTCGGTAGATTGTACGAGGAGCACGGCCAGATGAACTGCGCCCCGTACCCGGGGCTCAAGCAGCTCATCTCCGACATCCATGATGCAGGCATCAAGCTCTCCGTCGCCACCATGAAGCTGCAGGACACCTCCGAGATCCAGCTGCAGGACTGGGGGATGATCGACTTCTTCGATTCCGTCAACGGCGTGAGCATGTTCGTGCAGACCTCGAAGACGGACCTCATAGAGAACGCGATGAACCATGCTGGTGTTCCGAAAGAGAGGACCCTCATGATCGGAGACACTGGGAACGACCTCACGGGCGCCATGAACTGTGGCACCGACTTCATCGCTGTGACATACGGCTTCGGCTTCACCCGTGAGGCATGTGAATCAAAGGGTTTGAAGTTCGCCGGCGACGCCGACGGGCTCAGAAGACAGATCCTCTGATATAGGGCAGGTACCTGGCGGTGATCAATGCGTGGATGTCCGTCAGGATCTCCACGTAGTTGTCTTCCAGGAGCTTGTCATCGTCGTCGAGGGACTTCAGGTAGATCTTCTGGTATCTGGACTCGGTTGAGTTCTCGACCGCATCGAGCACAGCTCTCAGGCCGGACACGATGCCGTCGAACGAGGAGCAGTCGATTGCAAGGATGAGCTCGCAGATACGGATGTCGTCCTTCAGGAAGGACACGATGTCCTCGGAGATATCCTCGGATACCTCGCCGCTGAAAGCCTTGTCGATGAACTCGTCTATCTTCTTCGACTTCATCTTGACGATCCTTGCCAACAGGTCTTTCTCACGGTCGGTGACGACCTTGTCGAAGATATCGATCTTCTCTTCTGAGGCTTTCTCGACAGGCTCTTGTTGAGCAGGCTCTGCTGCAGGGGCCTCATCCATGGGCTCCTCTATTGCAGGCTCCTCTTCCGGTTCCGGTTCAGAAGCCTCGGCTTCCATGAGCCGGGCGACAGTGGCCCTGAGCTCGTCGCGCTCGGATTCTACGGTCGCAACGGATTCCTGGCAGTAGTCGAGCTGCGCCGAGAGCTGTTCGTTCCTCGTGCGCAGCGAGGCGATCTCCTCCCTGAGGGTGGCCAGCGCCTCCTTGCATTGGGATATCTCGGAACCGGAGCTGTCCTTCAGGGAATCCATCTCCAGGCTGACCGCATCTAGCGACCCCTTTAGCCTCTCTATCTCCGTCTGGAGCCCGTTGCGCTCGGTCTCGAGCTCGAGGATAATCTTGAGGTTCTTCGCGTTCTCCGCTTCGAGCTGGGAGGTCTTGGCCTCTACTGCCTGACTGGATGACTCCGAGCAGATGGACTCCACTGCATCGGAGATGAGCTGCTTCACATAGTCCAGGTCGGGCTGCTCGTAGAGAGGAGGCACCTTCATCGCATTGAACGCATCCTCGTCTGCTGCCTCGTTAGGAGAGAGGCGGCATCTGTACTCCTCGGATTCGATAGGCTCGATAGCGATCTCAGCCTGGCCTTCGGTATCCAGGAGCGCGTCGCATCCGTTGATGTCGTCGCCTAGCATTTCGATGATGTCGATGTACTCGTCGATGTTCTCCTGGTCGATCTTTGCCATGGAGGCGAAGATGAGTATCTCGTTCAGTTTACGGTCTTTGACCCTGGCCACAAGCCCTGCATCCCACATGAGTTCCATATCGCCATACATGGTTATATTCCTGGCGAAATTACGTTATCGGACACCTGCACGGATGCTCGGTTCCTACCTCTTTTCTTGTCATTTCATTCATCATACGTCGTTCGTACGACTGTTTCACCACAGGATCCTATCGGATTCATGGCAGTTGCGAAATCGCAATCGTAGCATATTTCCTGACTGGCACATTTATGTCCTTAGAATACGTCAAACGTCGAATATTGATTAAGTTGCTGAATAGCAATCCTATTGATTTTAAGCCGTTTTATCCCTGAAATACTAACGATTTTTAAAGAATTGCCGAAAAAGGTACAGTTTTTTCGATGGCAAGCTTTAAGCTTACTTCCGTCTATCGTCGAAGTCCGAGTGATAGAAATGAATTCTGCTACTGAAGTAAGGAGGGAGAACGTGCTCACGACTGCGAAGGAGATGATCCTGAAAAACCCATTCGCCTTCGCAGACGTCAGACGCAAGGACAACGACAAGTATCTCATCGCGAGCATACCGAACGGGAACAAGACCGCAGAATTCATCATGCAGGCCTACGACGAGGGCTTCTCGGTCCAGACGATGCCGAAGGGAGGAGCATTCTCGCCCGAGGCAAGGCCCCATGTCGCGCTCAACCTGATGGCTATAAACAACACCCTCAGGAGAGGGCAGTTCACCGTGGACCCGGCAGACGGGATGCTGGCGTTCAAGCACTTCATCCCCTGCTACGAGGGCATGTCCCTCACGGAGGGGTGCCTCTGGAACGAGATGACCCTGGGCATCCGCATGCTCAGCTCTTATATGTCTGACATCCTCAGAGACATCCCGGAGGAGAAAGAGAGCGAGTTCGTCATAAAGACCGCCGGAGAGTGCTGAGATGGCCTGGAACCTCGAAGCGTTCAGATGCTGGACAGTGGATAGCGAGCCGGGATTCTCAGTCCCCACGCAGGAAGCTGCGGAGCAGGGCCCCGGATGGGCGACAAGGGACGAGATGATGGAGGATTTCGAGCCCATCGTGCCCGCTTCCATCCACGCCAGGTCCGGGATCCCCATCCTGTACACGGCAGACAGCGTCTACATCGACTCCAGCGACCGCCACACGATGGTGATCGGCGGCACCGGGTCCAAGAAGAGCAGGTGCTGCCTCGGGCCGCTGACCGAGTTCATCGCCGGCACATCCGAGTCGGCCCTTGTGATAGACCCCAAGGGGGAGATCCTGGACTGGACCTATGATTCCTTCAAGGCCAACGGCAGGGATGTGAAGGTCTTCGACCTCAGGACCCCCGCGTCCGGGGAGAGATGGAACCCCATGCAGATGCCGTACACGCTCATGAAGAGCAGCGACCCCGGCGAGAGGAACCGCGGTGTCCGTGTCATGTGCGAGCTCGCCAACTATCTCATCCCCGTAGAGGGGAACGACCCTTTCTGGCCGTTGTCGGCCAGAAGCCTGCTCTTCGGGATGATGCTCGTCCTCGCCGACAGGGCGAAGGATGCAAGCGAGGTCACGTTCAAGAACCTCAACGACCTGGTCACGCAGACCTTCAGCAGCGAGGACAGGATCCGCAAGCTAATGTCCTCCATCACAGACAGCGGTGTGCTGTCCAACATCGCCACCGCGGCGAACAACGCGGAGAACACCAGGAAGTGCATCCTCGCCTACGTATACACTGCTCTCGGTCCCTTCGTGGGAGACCCCGACCTGAGCGATGCCATGTCCGGCGACGACATAGACATAATGTCCGTCGGAGGAGGGAAGGACACAATATTCCTGATCCTCCCCGACGAGAGGCCGGACCTCTCCCCTCTGGCGTCGGTGTTCGTCAGCCAGCTGTACGAGTCCCTGATCTGGAAGGCGCAGTCCGACGACTGCAGGAAGCTCCCCGAGAGGTTCAACATCATCATCGACGAGTTCGGGAACCTGAACATCAACGGCATGGCCGGGATGATCACCGCCGCCAGGAGCAGGAACATCAGGTTCTGCCTGGCCATCCAGTCCACCGACCAGCTGGACTGGGCCTACAAAGCCAACGGGAGGGTGATCCTGAACAACTGCGGGAACATCGTGTACCTCTACTCAAGGGACATCCCGTTCCTCAAGGAGTTCAGCTACCTCATCGGCAACGGGCCCGACGATGAGCCGCTGATCACCCCGGGGCAGCTGATGAGGCTGGACCTCGGAGAGGCGGTGATGCTCTGCGGGAGAGGCCTCCCGATCAGAGTCAAGCTGAAGGACATCAGCGAGATGGTCGGGAAGGACAGGCTTTACAAGTCTGCGAAGAGGGTGCCGCTTGAGGCTAAGAAGTTCGATGCAGGCAGGTTCCTCCGCAGGAAGCCCACCGGCGGCGATATCCTTGACACCTTCTACGAGTGAGGGGTGTATCGGCACCACCATCCCGGAAAGCGTCAGGAAGTGGCTACACAGGGCCCCCATACCGGGGGAGTCCTGGCATGATGCCGCCATCCTGTTCGAGGCCGCCGAGAACTGGGCAGCCTCATGCTTTCCGGATTCGGCCCAGGACATGGTGGACGCCTTCGACTCCGAGCCCGGCAGCGCCATGGAATGGCTGGATCTCATGGGCTACGGACCGGGGCCCAACTGGGCAGAGACGTGGCCCGAGTACAGGGAGGGCCTCCACAGGATGTCCATATCCCTCAAGCGCACAGGCATCCGCTATGATGCCGTGATCGTCCCGAACGGCACCGAGCCTGCCCTGTCCGTCATAGGGGAAGGCGCCTTGACGGGCACCAAAGGGCAGGTCGCCGCAGAGATGGCGCTCCTCGCCGCCGAGGACATGCTGTACGGCCTCTGCACGCAGTCCGTGGGGCCGCTGCAGTTCGAGCTTCTGAAGGCTCTGGACAGGGCCGGGAGGGACTGCAGAGAGCCTTTGCTCCGCCAGGAGCGCCCCGGGCCGATGGATGGCGAGAGGCACAGAGGCCTAACCGCGGCATTCAGGGCGCTGTTCGACATCTCCAACAGCATCCTAGGCGAAGGATCCGGCACCGAGCCTGTGGCCTGCGGCAGCCTTTCCGAGAGGTTCGTGAGAGTAGAAGCGCGCGACGGCCCCGACATGGAAGCCGTGGACTATCTGGTCTCCCTCGTCTCGCTGATACCGGAGGACATGCTTCCCCTCAGAACGGACGGGATCTGCCTGTGCTTCGATGGGAAAGGGAAAGACGATCTCCTGCGGGCCTGCAAGGGGCCGACATGGTTCGAGCCCCTGTCCAGGACTGTCCATGCGGACCCAGAGAGCCCTTCGGGCCTTGTCTGCGCCCTTGCCTGCGCCTTCGACTTCGCCTGCGGGCTATGTTCCGCTTCGGACAGCTTCGATCCCACATACGAGGGCTTCATGGAAGACCTCTACGGGAAGCCTCCTGAGCTCGAAAAGGGGACCCTGAAATGGTACACGGCCAGGCAGGAGGTCTTCACCCGCTTGTACGAGCACTACCTCTCCAGGACGTCGCCCGGCATCGAAGACATCTGCATGGGATTCGGCCCAGACCGCAAGGTCTCCGAGGATGCAGACGTCGTCCTCGACGAGGACGTGATCTTCAATGGCGCCCTGCCTATCGTTCACGACAAGATCGCTGACGGCAGCCGGCAGCTGTCGCTCTCTGTCAAGGAGGGGCGGCTGGGGGAGGACGTTCTCTTCGACGGCAGGGAATGGACTCTGTCGGCTTGCCTGGAATACGACGGAGAGCTCTGCGCGCTGCTCGTGCCCTCGACCGGGAACGTCAGCGGTCCGATAGCCGTGAAGCTGCAAGAGTCGGTCATCTTCGATGACAGCGTCTTGGAGGTGCACGAGCTCGCCGTCATGGACCTCCTGCTTGAGCAGCATTCAAGGCTCGTTGACGGAGGGGCGGGCATCGATGGATGACTGCTCCGCGTTCGGGGACGAGTATCCTGTCAACCTGCCTCCCGGAGGCCCCGACGACGGGGCGATGCAGTCGATACTCGACGGGGTAAGGTACCTGTACCGCAAGAACAGGCACACCTGCAACCCCCTCGCGATCCTCTGCATCTTCAGGGACATGAGCGACGATGAGCTCGTCTCCATGGCCGAAGCGGCCGGCGCCAAGATCGCGTTAAGCCCTCTGCCCGGAGGAGACCAGACCATGGTCGAGATAAGGGAACCGGGCAGGCTCGTGATCGCCTTCAGGGCTGCCACGGGCATCAGCGTCCCCGACAATGATCGTAGAAGGCCCAGGGACGTCGTCGCAGAGTACCTTCTGAGAGCATGCTACGACCATGTGGCAAAGCTGCATTCCGGCACAGACCATGCCTCCGGCCAGCTGAAGTCCATCATAAAAAGGATCGGCGGAAGCTGGATGGGCGGGACGATGGTCGCCAGGATGAGGCAGCAGGAGGACTCCGACATCGTCCAGACGGGCCTGATGCTCACAGCCTTGGACATAATCGACAGAGAGGTCGCCGACGAAAGGGTTCCTTTCGCATACGTGGACCTGAAGGGGAAGCCCCGCAGGACCCGGGAGCTCGAGCGCAAGACGCGTTTCAACGACGTGTTCTTCGATGTGGAGTTCGACCCGATGGTGACCGAGAACGACGAGAGGGGCATGTGGCTGTGCTTCCAGGACCTGCTGTCCGAGGGGCTCCTGCCGGACATCATGTTCCTGAAGGAGGTCTGCATGAAGGTCCGGCGCATACCCGAATGGGGAGGGTACTACACCAGCCTCTCCAAGATGCTCATAGTCAGGGAGTACGGGACCTTCGTGCACGAGTACGCCCATGCATACGACTTCAGCATGGGGCGCCTGAGCGACAGGAAGGAGTTCGCTCCCATCCTGAGCCTGTACCGTCACGAGTTCGACAGGCTCGTGAAGGGCCTGCAGGACCGCCCCGACAGCGGATACTACAAGGAACCGACGGAATGCTTCGCCAGATGCTTCGAGATGTACGTCATGAGGCGTCACGGGCCATGCAAGCTCATGAGGCAGTACTGGCCGGAATGGGCGTATCCAGGCGATTCCGAGCTAGCGGAGATGGTCGACGGCTACTTCGACAGGCTCTGCCGGGGGAAGCGATGAAGGGGATCAGTGAAGGCCGTGCAGCATCTCGACGGTGTCCTTCATCGCCAGCTTGAAGCCCTTCAGAGCCGCGTGGACGAGCTTCTCCTGCTCCTTCCCGTCGGCGGAGACGAACGTCCTCAGGTAATCGGCATAGGCCTTCGGCGCCAGGTCGCTGACGTCCAATGATGCGACCAGGTCGCTCCCTTCCAGGGTGGCGATCTTCTCGAAGTCGTCCATGTAGTAGGCGGAGGCCGCTTCGCAGTACTTGATCTCGAGCTTCAGCCACTCTGCCATGTCCAGAAGGTATGCGGTACGGTCGGCGTCGTCGAAGGCGCGGTTGATGATAGCTTCCCTCTCCGCGGTCTTCCTCTCGACCGCCTCCGAAAGGATCTGTGAAAGCTCCGTCCTGCTCATCTGCTGCTTCTTCGCCATCGCTCTGCGCCTCTTGAACGGGACATGATGTTCTCCTCTATTATGGAATCGAGCTTCCCGGCCAGCTCGATGGTCATTCTGAGCGTGTCCTCCTTGGAATCGGAGATGCGGTTCCTGAAGGACCACATCTGATAGGGCATGAACTTCACGTTCCCGCGGCCGGACTGTAGCTCCAGGGTCACGGAGTCGAACTCCTTGGAGGCCTTCTTCAGCTGCTCATAGGATATCGGGCGGAGCAGGGCCCTGCCGCCGTCGACGGAGTTGAAAGCGACCTTCCTGTCGTCCATGGATATGGAGAACCCCACGATCTCGCTGTACGAGAGCACAGGAATGCACCTGTTGGGGCATCTGCCCTTGAAGAAGAGGCGGTGGGGATCGTCGAACCTCAGGTCCCCGTAGGAGACGGTCTCCGAGAAGGATTCGATCCTCTCTATGAGCTCGGGGTCCTTCACGTGCATCGCGAGGACCTCCTCCGTCGTGGGCGATTCGAAGCTGCGGTTGACCGGGACGCACATGCCGCACAGGTGCCCGTCGGATATCTTCACGACCCCCGGCCTGAGGCCGCATGCGGAGCAGATGCCCGGCTCATCCTTCTTCCTGAACGGGAACATCATCTCACTCCTTCAGCGATATCCTCATGCAGGGTCCGTTGACAAGCTCGCCGTTGGCCCTGGACAGCTTGTAGCGACGGCCGTTGAAGTCGAAGTCCATGCCGTTCCATCCGGAGGAAGGCGACGATATAGCGCCCCCGGCAACGGTGCAAACGACGTTGAACAGGTCGCTGGAGGGCACAGGAAGGTCCACAGCCTCCACCTCGTCCAGGCAGAAGTCGGCCATCCCAGTTGTGACAGCGCTGTGCAGCCCGTTGTCGGAGTAGAGGCTGGGCCAGACAAGGAGATGCCACGGGACGATGCTGTCCAGGAGGATCCCGTCCGAACCCTCGGACCACATGGCCGGGGAGTAGACGATCTCGTTCCTGTAGATGCCGAAGCATGTCTGGGGGTCGATGCAGGATTCGGTGATCTTGACCATGTCCAATGCGGACTCCAGGTTCCTGTTGCTGTGGTTGATCACAGCGATGATTATGTGGCCCTTGTAGGACCTGGCGGCCGCCACCATGGCTCCGCGGTCCATGTAGTTCCTCTGGGCTGCCTCGTCTATCTCGTTGCCCGGGATCCTGGAGTCGACTTTGGATATCAGCACCATGTTCCCGTCGTGGGAGCCGATGATCTGGTCTTCCTCGACCTGCAGGGCGGTGAGAACGATGCCCCATTTGTCGCGGAGCTTCGCCAGGATCGCCTTGGGGTCCCACTTGGGCTTCTTGAGAAGGATCATCGAGACGAAGGGCCCTCCTGCGTTCCTCAGCATGGGCTGGAGATCGGTGTCGAAGTCCACTATGCGGTCGTTGCCGGATTGATCGGCCAGGACCAGGCGGACGCTGATGTCCGGGCGGATGGAGACGTGCTTGAGGGTGAGGATAAGGTCGCCGGTGCCTTTGGACAGCGACTGCACCGCATCGGCGATGAGCGAGTCGAGGCTGTCGAGAACGAGCTTCACCTTCCGGGGATCGACCTTGGACACGAAGGCCTCGTTCATCTCCAACGTGACCGTGGCGGCACGGTCGGCGATCATGAAAGTGCAATGCGGGCTGTCGGCAGACCAGCTCTGGGCGCCTACCGCCTCTTTGAATGCGGAGAGAGCGGCCTTGTCGCAGACGATCCAATCCGCCATGGAGGACGTATCGGTTGCGTAATCTACCCAGCTGCCGAAGGCATCGGAATCGTCGAACCTGATCCTCAAGCCCAGAACTTCGGACAGGGGGCGGCCGTCCCTGTAGGCATCTGCGGCCTGCATGAGCCCTTCTGTCCCCTCCACGGCCTTCGCCGCGCCTTCGGAATCACCGAGGGCGTAGCGTACCAGCGAGAGCAGATATGACATGTGGGCATCTTCGGGGAACCTCTGCGACCCGCGCTCCAGGAACTCCAATGCCATCGACGCCTTGCCCGAATACATGAGCGACTCGCCGTAGCGCCTGTGCCATTCGGCGCAATCGCCCGCTTCCGGTTCCAGCGGGGCCAGCCATTTCACGGCGGCCCAGAACGCCTCGTAGTTGCAGGTGGCCTTGCATGCCTTGGCCATCGACAGGGCGATGTAGACGTCCTTAGTGGCTTCGTCCTCTGTGAACCTGCCTTCCGCGACGCCGTGCTCGATCATGGACGACAGCGTCGCCGCCATCGAAGCGCCGTGCATGTACTCGTTTCCCGCGAATCCCCGGAGTGTCTCCACTTCCTCGTCCGTGAGCATCGTGGGGATCTGTCTCCCGTCGCTGAAGGCTGCCATGAGCGACGATTCAGAGGGCTGTTGATAAAGCTTGGGTCGGAAGTCCCCATCAGGACGATTTGCCATTGGGGGCCTGTATCCTCATGTAGTCTCCGGCCCCGTTGACTCCGAGCTCCATGGCGCGGATCAGGTGCTTCTCCGCCTCGGCGATGTTCCCGGATTTCATCAGGGCTTCGGCCAGGTCCTGGTGCAGCCCAACAAGGATGTCCACGTCCGGGAGGCGCCCGCAGTCGTGCAGGTTCTCCATCACCGTGACAGAGGACTTCAGGTCCAGGATGCGCATGTCCTCCAGCCCCATGGCAGCGTCCACGTCGGCCTTGGCCGCGAAGGTCATGGCCAGGTCCGTGGGCTCTTCCAGGGCCCCCTCTTCCATCAGGGCGAGGCCGATCTCGATAGCCTGAGAGTATGATTCGGACGCTTCCTGCTCCTTCTCCAGCCAGACCATGGCCTCGGCATCAAGGTTCAGAAGGTCGAAGCGCCTGTTCTCCCGCCAGTGGTCGTTCTTCCTGCCGATGGCCGAGATGCCCTTCCCGATGTAGACGAGGGCATCCTCGGGATACTCCGCGTCGAGGAGGTCGTTGGCCGCGTCGATGCACATCTTCACGACCGAACGGTCGTCGAAGTGCCTGGACGTCCCCTCTAGCCTGTCCAGCCTGGAAGATGCGGTGCGGTACTCGTCGGCAGGGTCCTGGTCCATCTCGAACAGGATCCTCGCGGCGGTGACATGCATCTTCACGAAGGTCCCGGCGTCCACCTCCCCGCCCTGGTCCTCTATGTCCTCGGAGATGTCCATCGCGGACAACAGGTCGTCCAGCGCGGAGGTCCTGTAGCCGAGCATCTGGAGCACGCTGCCGCGGTTGGTGTAGGCTTCCATGAGCTCTTCGGGGAATTGTCCTTCCTCGAGGGAGTTGACCCTGTCGTTGAGCTCGGCCAGTACGGATTCCAGATGTGCTTCGGATGCATCCATCGCCATCTCAATCCGTGCGGCCGGATATAACCGTGACGGAACCGCCCGCATAGCAAACGATTAACATCCGCGCGCGATACAGCGGAGCATGAACCACAAGAGGATACTGGCGATCCATGACATCTCATGCGTAGGCAGATGCTCGCTGACGGTTGCGCTGCCCATCGTGTCCTCGGTGGGAATCGAGTGCTCGGTCCTTCCGACTGCCGTCCTTTCCACCCATACCGGCGGATTCACCGGCTACACCTACAGGGACCTGACTTCCGACATGATGCCCATCGACGAGCACTGGAAGACCCTGGATATCAAGTTCGACGCGTTCTACTCCGGGTTCCTCGGGTCCTTCGAGCAGATCGACATCGTTGAGAAGCTGTTCGACGACCTGTCCTACGAGGGCTCCCGCATCTATGTCGATCCCGTCATGGCCGACAAGGGCAAGCTGTATCCCGTCTTCGGCCCCGACTTCCCCGCAGGCATGAGGAAGCTGTGCGAGAAGGCGCACGTCATCATGCCCAACATGACCGAGCTCGCCCTCATGCTCGGCGAGGAGTACGTGGACGGCCCTTACACCAAGGAGTACGTGGACGGAATGTTCGAGAAGGCCCGCATGTTCGGATCGGAGCAGATCGTGATCACCGGAGTGAGCTTCCAGGATGGAATGGTCGGAGCTGTGTACAAGGACTACCGCACCGGCGAGACCGGCAAGGTCATGAGGCCCGAGATCCCCGGATACTATCACGGGACCGGAGACGTCTTCGGATCCCTGCTCGTGGCTTCGCTGGAATCCGGCCTGTCCCTTGCGGACGGTGTCGAAGCGGCTGTCGATTTCACCGTCGAGAGCATCGTCAACACCCACTCCTCCGGAGAGGATGTGAGGTACGGGGTCAACTTCGAGCCCGGCCTCGAGAGGTTCGCCCATGCTGTCAGGTCCTCCGCGGCAGGGATGGAGATCGTTCCGGCTGCTTCGGACACCGACCTTAGAGTCATATCTTCTCTTGCCAGGAGCATCTGGTACGAGTGCTACGAGGGCATCGTGCCCCGCGGGCAGACGGACTACATGCTGGAGCGCTACCTGAGCTTCGAGTCCCTGAAGGAGCAGATCGCCGAAGGATACGTCTATCTGATGGCCGTCTGCAAGGGCGAGCCCGTGGGGTTCGTCGGGTACAAGGAGGAGGAGGACCACGTGTTCCTCTCCAAGCTCTACATCCTGAAGGACCACCGCGGCAAGGGCTACTCGGGGAAGCTCATCGGCAGGGTCTGCGACGTGGCCAAGGCTGCCGGTCTCGGTGCGATCAGGCTCACCGTCAACCGCTCCAACGTGCACTCCGTTGAGATCTACGAGCACTGCGGGTTCGTCAAGCTCCGCGAGGAGGACAACCCCATCGGCGGCGGCTTCGTGATGAACGACTTCATCATGGAGAAGAAGGTCTGAGATGTTCATCCCCACGACCTCCCGCGAGGTCGGCCGCATGGGCTGGGACGGCCTGGACATCATACTGGTGTCGGGCGACACCTATGCGGACACGCCGTACAACGGGACCGCCCTCATAGGGCATTGGCTGATCGACAACGGTTTCCGCGTAGGGATCATAGCCCAGCCCAGGACGGATTCTCCCGATGACATAACCAGGCTGGGCCTTCCGGAGCTGTTCTGGTCCGTGTCCGCGGGATGCGTAGACTCCATGGTGGCCAACTACACCCCCACCAGGAAGTTCAGGAAGGAGGACGACTTCACCCCGGGCGGAGTGAACGACCGCCGCCCGGACCGTGCTACAATAGCATACACCAACCTGATCAAGAAGCATGCCAAGGGGAAGCCCGTATTCCTGGCAGGGATAGAGGCCAGCCTGAGGCGCATCGCCCATTACGACTGCTGGTCCGATTCAGTCAGGAGGTCCGTGCTCTTCGATTCC
>CAVKKO010000048.1:0-12826 GCA_963656905.1 Bacteroidaceae bacterium
GTACACCACGGTCACCATCTTCGCCGACAAGGAGGAGACGGGATCCGACGGAGTGACTGGGATGAGGTCGTTCTTCTTCAGGGACTTCATCGAGGACCTGGCCCAGGACGAGGGATGCGAGGTCAGGCACGTCCTGAGGAACTCGATCTGCCTTTCATGCGACGTCGGCGCCGGCTTCGACCCCGCCTTCCCCGAGGTGCAGGAGAGGAACAACTGCAACTACCTGAACCGCGGGGCCTGCATCGCCAAGTACGACGGCGCCAGGGGGAAGTACAGCACCAACGACGCCTCCGCAGAGATGATGAACTACATCATCGGCATCCTCAGGGACGGCGACGTTTCCTGGCAGATGGGAGAGCTGGGAAGGATCGACCTGGGAGGCGGAGGAACCATCGCATCGGAGATCTCCGTGCACAACATCGACACCCTGGACATCGGGGTCCCGGTGCTGTCCATGCACGCTCCTGTGGAGGTCACCGCCAAGGCGGACGTCTACATGTTGTACAAGGCTATCTACGCCGTGTACAACTCCAAGAAGCCCAAGGACTTCTGAAGCCCTCGGCACCGTCGGAGGGGATTCTCTCCGGCGGGCCCTTTTACCATTATCGGGAAGATGATGCCTTATGACGGACAGCGAGGCCACGGTGGAGGAGCTGAAGCAGCTTGTGAAGAGGTTCTGCGACGAGAGGGACTGGGAACGGTACCACAACCCGAAGGACCTGGCCATAGGCATGGTCACGGAGTCCTCCGAGCTGCTGGACATCTTCAGGTTCCGTGACCCGGAGGAGGTCATGTCCGACCCTGTGCGCTCGGAGCATGTGAAGCAGGAGCTGTCCGATGTCTTCTATTTCGTGCTGAGGTTCGCCCAGATGAACGGCATCGACCTGTCCGAGGAGCTTCCTCGGAAGATAGCGATGAACGCGGAGAAGTATCCCGTTGAGTCGTCGAAGGGCAGGAACCTGAAGTACGACGAGCTGCGATCGCAGCCTTTTCCCGCAGGCTCCGCAGAACGATTCCCCCTTCGAGAGAGGGGACCCGCAGAAGGGGCAGTATCCGTTGCCGGTGCCGTCGCTCCGGCGGCCGTCGGCGAACGGCTCCGGAGTGAGCTTTGCGGCTTCAGATATGCCCGGGCCTTCGGGCTTGCGCATCATCAGCATCGCCCCGCCCGCGAGCATGAGCATGATGACGAACATCATGCCGCAGAACGCCGGGCCCCATATGATGATGCAGCATATCATGAGGAAGAACAGCAGGAATCCCAGCGCTATCAGCGCGATCCCCAGCAGGTTCGCGGTCTTCGTCTTCATCATGGCACCATCCCTGCGATATCCGACGCTCTATTTCTGCATTCACGGCCCGAGGCAGTCTATGGGCACTACCCATACGCCGTTCTCGTCTCTGCATACGTATCCGTCGGGGATCAGCACCATTAGGAAAGACGGCTCAGGGAGACAGGTCCCGGATGCGAGCGCCTTCAGCCTCCTCAGGTCCTCTACGGCATCGGGGATCCTGCCGCCATCGGTCTCCGCTTCGACCGCGCCCCATCTGCCGTCGCGGAGCTGTATTATGAGATCGACATCCAGCCCGGAGCTGTCGCAGTAATGATAGGCTGTGCCCTTCAGGAGCTGGGAGTACACGCGGAGGTCCCTTGCGCACATGGCCTCGAACATCCTGTCCGCAAGAGCCATGTCCTTCATGAGGCTCTTAGTTGTCAATCCGAGTGATGCGGCCGCGAGGGACGGGTCTGCCAGGCAGCGCTTGGGGGACTGGCGGATGGATGCCTTGGACCTGATCGAAGGGGACCAGGCCGGGACATCCTCTATGATGAACGTCCTCCTCAGAGCCTCGATGTAGTCTTCGACAGTGGACTGGGAGGCCTGGGGATCATGCATATTGATCTCGGACATGATGCTCTTGGTGCTCGCCATGGTCGATATGTTCCGCGAATACGAGCACATCAGGCGGTCGACCGCGCCGATGTCCTTCTTCTTCCCGTCGGACCTGAACAGGCCGATGCCTATGGCGGCATGGTAATGACCTACCGCCAGGTCCGGAGCGAAGTCCGGATCTGTCCCGACGGATCTCGGCCATCCTCCGCGGACGATCATCGACATGATATCTTTCAGATCATGCGGCGAGCTCCCGGCCGCTTCGCCCTGAGTCCCGTTGAACAGCTTCGCAAGGGACACGGCACCGGAGGACTCCTTGGACTCGTACAGCGACATCGTGTGCATCCTGAGCTCCGCTATCCTTCCCGTTCCGGGATGGGATTGGCCGTCGTCTATCGGAACGGATGAGCCCGTGAGGATGAACTGCCCCATGGAATCCCTTTCGTCGACTTCGTAGCGGACCGCATTCCAGATCCTCGGAGCGAGCTGCCATTCTCCGATCAGCCTCGGGACGGGCCCGTACAGAACGGAATGGGGATTGGAGCGTGCCGTGAAGAGCAGGCTGTCTCCGTTTGGATCGTCCAGCATCGCATTGCTGGACGCAACCATCCCTGCAGAGGTGCGCTTCCCGCAGCCCTTGGGCCCCGTGATCAGGACCGCGCCGGAAGAACGGATGCCGCGTTCCAGGACACTATCGGTCAGGCGGGGGAGGTATGTCGGACGGTCCATGCAGACTGGAATGAATGTTTGTATTTATTTGCTATTATTATTAGTAAAAAATTATTACTTTTCATTCAGGCCCCAGTTCGGCCTCCGGATTCTCCATGTCCTTCAGGAACGCGGCGGCGAACATGGGGTAATGCTCGATCCCGTCTTCGGAGACGGAGATATTGGACTGCTCGAGCATGATCCTCCTGTCGACGGGGAAGAACCTGGCGGCCTTGCCGATGGACGGGGCCTTCCTGCTCTTCCCGGACCTCACCTCGATGACGGCCAGCTCGCAGCCCAGCTCTGTCACGAAGTCCGGTTCCATCATCTGCATCTGTTGCGAGGTCTGTGGTTGAACGTGCACACCCGCTCCCTCAGACCTGTGCCTGGATTCCTATCGAGGACCTCATACAGGCTGGATCTCACGGATTCCTTCATGGGCAGGATGCATTCGACCGCTATGGGAATGAACATGGACCTGTCCATGGATGAGCCGAAACGATGTGCGCACAGCCTCCTGAGATGCCTCAGGTACGTCAGGTCTTCGGCGTTGAATCTGGCCGAATAGCGATCCATGAGGAATGCGCACTCGTTGTAGATCGTCTGGAAATCCGAGCTCAGGCGTTGTGCTTGGCTGAAATCCAGGGTGTACCCGTAGAGGTCGATCCCCGATCTCACTAACGGCATCGTAACGTCTTCGATGTCGTTGATGGCATCTGTCAGCGATTCGATGGAATCTTCGAGGCTGCGCATGTCGGCTCTTATCATCCATTCCGGAGCAGGGAACCGGTCTTCGCGGGACGACCTGATCCTGTAGAGATGCTCTTCGTCACTGGAATAGCGGGACATAATGCTCCTTGGCGTAATTGTATTTTTTATCTCCTTCAGATATGCCGAACTCCCAGATGTAATCTCCGAACTTCGCCGCGACCTAATTGATGAAATCTTCCCTGTTTCCGCATCTGGGCTCTGGGTCGGTCACGAGCCGGGGCTTCATCGTGTAGTAGATCCTGATGCATTCAGGCCTGTCTGTGTTGATGTCCTGCATCTGCTAATAGGTGTAGAACGCTTCCGGGATCTCGAAGTCCTCTGCCAATTGGCGGAACTGCTGGAGTCCCTCTGCTGCGGTCATCCTCTTCTTGATCTTCTTGAACGGGTTGCGGAACTTCATGTTGCGTCCTCGATAGCATATGCGAACGCGGCTAGATAAAATGCCGCTGCAGTTGTTAAGATGCTAAAGCAGCAGGGCGTCCGGCGATCCTGAACAGATGATTCCTGAGAATGTGCACGGAACGTACATGGATGACGGGGTTCAACGGGGTGCAGACGGGGTTCGCTCTGCACCCCGTTGCACCCCGTTCGAAGATGCATATACCGACACGTTCGGCGAATGCTTTAAAACCATGTCCGTGGCAGGCGGCGCATGGAGAAGATCGCATGGACAATGGGAACGGATTGCCAGATGGGGCTGAAACGGTTGAACGTACATCTGCTTCTTTCGACATGCTTGCGTGCGAGGCCGTCGATGCCGGCCCAGAGGCTCTCGGCTTATTGTGCATGAGATTGTCGGCATACGGTTCCCCGATCGGCATGGCCGAGCTGGAGGGCATGGGCATCATCGTCAGGGCAGGCAGCGGATATGTCGCAACGAACGCCTATGCCCTGCTGATGTCGAATCCGTTCTCTCATGCGAAGGTGCAATGCTTCAGGCTGAGGGGAAGGCACGGGGACATCGTCACGGATTTCAGGGAGTTCACCGGTGACATCATCTCACAGGTCGAAGAATCCACAAGGTTCGTTCTGATGCATCTTCACAAGAGGTCTGAGATAAACAGCCTTGTCAGGAAGGACTTCTTCGAGATGCCGGAGACGGCTGTGAGATGGGCGATGGTCAACGCCCTGGCTTGTCGCGATTACTCCGTAACGGACTGTCCTGTGATGGTCATGGTGTGCAACGACCATGTGTACATCGAACATCCGGTCGCATCGTATGATACATCCGTCGACGGCCAGGGCTCGAGATGTCCGGATGCAGGAAATCCTGCTTTGATGTCCCTGTTCGAGGCCATATGCTTCATCGGGAATCATGCCGATTGGGTTCAGGATGCTGCCGCGGCTTGCGAAGCCCAGGATGCAGAGCCTCCCGAGCTCATAAGATGCGGGGATCATCTCATCATCAGATTCCCGAGGTACGACATCGTCTACGATGGCTGAGAACCGATGTGCAGACGGACGATCTCAAATCCCTGTTCATGACATGCAGGCATGGTCTTTCACCGAACACTTTTGGGGCATTTTGGCGAACTGTTTTGCGGTAGGGGGAGATCTATGCACACGGGTTTTGACCATGATCCAAGTTCAAGAGCTTGGTTATCCGTTCTCAATATGTGGAATCTGAAGGAGCCTATACGTTCGTATCCCGTCTCGAGAAGGCTTGAAGATAATCGGCGTTTACGTGTTGCCCCTATAACAAACACGCTCAGCTTTAAGAAGACAACCTGTCATCGATAGCGCAAAGAGGTGAAAAATGGAAATACAGCCATTACATGAAAACAAAATCATAGATGCGCCCGAGGCTTTCGCTTGGCCAGAAACTGTTGTCAGAGAGCACAGTGATGCTAAGGTCGATATGGATTTCCAGCAGGCTTCACTTAAAGATCTGGAACCGATCTGTAAAACTGAAGGTGCAATGCGCATCAACAGAGTGTGATCGCATGCCAGATTCTGCAAAGCATTCGGTGGTATCTCTCAGCACTCTTCTTAAAAGATATGAGAGGAACGAGGTCGAGGAGATCCTTTCGACCTTTGTGCCTGTGCACAAGGACTCGACTCCAGCCGAATTCCTGTATAAGCAGGCCATTATGATGGAGATGAAGGATCTTTCCAGGACATATATTGCCACGCCAGGCGATATGAAGATTTTCGGATTCTTCACTCTGAGCATCAAGTGCACGAGGATACATGAAGGCAATCAGCTCAGCAAGACGACGCTACGGAACATGAACATCGAGAATTCAACCGGTGTCGCTCAATCATATCTTCTCGGGCAACTATGCCGTGCAGTGGATTCAGAGGCAGGTTTTGGGAGGATCATGTTGGGTGATGCAATCAGAAAGGCTAAGATCTGTATGAATATCGTCGGTTGCAGGATGATTCGTCTTGACTGTACAGATGACATGGTCGAGTACTACAAGAAAGCTGGATTCAAGCTCATGGGTAAGAATCCAGACGGAGACCTGAACCAGATGATGTCTTTCCTGAAATGAGGCGCAAAGGCTTCTGCATCTATCAGGGGTGCAGAAGCCATTCGTTGAACTTTCTCCAAAGACTATATAAACAGAACCGTTCATCGTTACTTAGAAGAGGTGAAATGATGGCGACAAAGTCGTTTTTCGAGGATCTGATTATCGATGATGCCGAGTCTTCCGCCAGGATGGAGGAGCTCTTCAGAGAGCACCCTGTCGTCAAGATCGATCCTGATTTCGTCCCGGCACCTGATGACGACCCGGAAGTCCTTCGTAGCATCGACGAGGCGTTGCGCGCCAGAAGGGAGGCCAGAGAGGCCAAAGAAGCGACAGAGTGATTGCAGGCTTCGTTGTGTCCAGTTGTTTGGAGCTAGCGTAATAAGGTGAAACAATGGCAACCGAGTCGTTTTTTGAGGACATCGTTATCGATACGCCGGAAGCTTTGGCAAGATGGGAGGCCTTCATCAAGGAACACCCCGTAGTCAAGATCGATCCAGATTTCGTGCCGGCACCGGCCGATGATCCTGAGTTCTTCCGCGAGCTCGATGCATATCTGGACGCCAGAAAGGCGGCCAGAGAAGCCAGAGAGACAACGGAATGATGCAATATCGTCTGATGCTGTGATAGTGCAAAGAGGTGAAACAATGGCAACACAATCGTTTTTCGAGGATCTGATTATCGATGATGCCGAGTCGTCTGCTCGGTTGGAAGAGCTCTTCAGGGAGCACCCTGTCGTGAAAACCGATCCGAATTATGTGCCGTTACCTCTCGACGATCCGGAGGTCCTCCGCGGCATCGAAGAGACATTGCGCGCCAGGAAGGCGGCCAGAGAAGCGGCAGATGGTCCGCAAGCACCTTCGTCGCAAGAGTGCTCCTGCCCACATGTGGCGAATGAAGATGAAATCACAGTAACCGAGCTATCCGAAGACATCGATGCATCAGAGGCTTTGACGCCCTGGGATGAACTCTTCAGAGAGCACCCTGTCGTGAAAACCGATCCGAATTACGTGCCGTTACCGCTCAACGATCCTGATGTCCTCCGCGGTATCGAAGAGACATTGCGCGCCAGGAAGGCGGCCAGAGAAGCACAGGATCAACAGTCCGACTGCGATCCGATGCCGTGACGGGCGCGGGACGGCCTTCCGTCCGCTCCCGGCAACGGCCCCATTCCGGTTCAGAACCTCTTCACGCCGCGGTACAGCACGCCCGGGCCGACTATGAAGCACTCCGCATCCAGCCCGCAACGGTCCATCATCTGCAGCATCTCCTCGTCGCGGAGCAGCCTCATCCCGTATTCGCCGCACTTCTCCAGGACTTCTACTTCATCGTCGCCCCCTAGCCTGAGCTCCGATGCTACCATCAGGACTCCTCCCGGGGACAGGACCCTGGACATCTCCGCGATCCCCTTCTCCCGATCGGGCCAGAAGAAGTAGGTCTCGATGGCGGTGGCCATGTCGAACGCCCCGTCGTCATAAGGAAGATCGTCGACGGATCCAACGGCCAGCTCCAGCGAGCCGGACTCAACCAGGTCCGAGTCGACCTCCGAGGTCATCTGCACCGCATCCTCGGACAGGTCTATCCCGAAGAGCATCGCATACGGGTACCTCTCGGACAGCTTCCTCAGGAAGCCCCCGCCTCCGCACCCGACGTCCAGGACGGAGCCGTCCATGGCCTTGGGCATATGCTCCAGGGCCGCGTTCCACAACGGTACGTGGTGCTCGTTCATCTTCTGCATGACCTCCCTCCCGGCTGCGCCGAGGGGCTTCGAGAACTGCTCCTTCCCATCCATATAATCACCTTGTGCGCCAGGGGTTGGACTTCCCAGTGACCTCGGTCGGGACGATCTCCACGATGCACACCTTCGGCACCCTCTCGGGAGGGATCTCGCACCCTTCCCTTCCGAAGCGGTCGGACAGCTCCCTGAGGATCTCCGCCTTCCTCGCGGGGTCCTCGACGACGGACGCAGTCCCTCTGACGACTGCGCTCCTGAACACCGTCTCGGTGTCGCAGGCCAGCTCGCTCTCGAAGTCGTAGCCCTCGATGCCGTATGCCGTGAACGACACCCTCCCGTCGCGGATGATGTTCTCAAGCTTCCTGCCCGCGCCCCTGCCGTGGATGTACAGCCTCCTTCCGATGCAGACATGGTTGACGGGAACGGCGTAAGGGGAGCCGTCCTCGTCGATGGTGGCTATGACGCCGTCCTCGCAGCTTTCCAGGACCTTCCATGCCTCGTCCTCGCTGAGCCCGTACTTCTTCATCCTCGGTTCCATGGGGGTGTTCCTCTGAGGGGTCCGAGCGGGCACGGAGGTATTATAGGTTGGCGCGGGAGGCTCGGGGGAACGGGTGGAACCATCCTCATAAATATTGTATATCACACCCAACTTATCCTCATTTATCTGGTAAAAACCAATGATGTCATGCTCATTTTTCTTGCATATTTATATTCCCGGCGCCATCCGGATGCATGGAGCGGAAGGTAACGGAGGAGCTTCGGAAGTGGCGTTCCGACCCCGACAGGAAGCCCCTGATCGTCACGGGCTGCCGCCAGGTCGGGAAGACCTATTCCGTGAAGGCTTTCGCGGAATCGGAGTACCGCAGCTGCATCTATATCGACTTCGAGAAGGATCCCGACAAGAGGGAGATCTTCAGGGAGTCCCGCGATGCCGACCATATCCGCCGTTCCATCTCCATGGCCTCCGACGTCCCGCTCTACGACGGCGAGTCCGTCGTCATCTTCGACGAGGTCCATCTGTGCCCCGAGGCCTGCTCCGCCCTGAAGCAGCTGGCAGAGGACCGCAGGACGGACTTCATCGCCATCAGCTCGTTCTTCTGGGTCGAGACGGAGATGGAGTGCGATTGCCTCTCTCCGATGGGCTACGTCAGTTTCCTGAGGATGCACCCGATGGACTTCGAGGAGTACCTCTGGGCCATGGGCGTGAACAAGGACCTCATAAAGACAGTGAAGGAGTCTGTCCAGAGGCTCGAGCCAGTGAATGATTACTTCCACACGATAGTCTCCCGGCACTTCCGCAGGTACCTGGTGGTCGGCGGAATGCCTGAGGCCGTCAGCATCTACGCCTCCACCGGCGATTATGTGCGCGCCGCAGGGGCGCTGGACAGAATCATCGCCTCGATTGCGGAAGATGCTGGCAGGCACTCGCTGAAAGCCGGAAGGAAGAAGATTCCCGCCTGCCTGCGGTCGATCTCGGAGCAGCTTTCCAGAGAGGACAAGCGCTTCAGGTTCGCCGATGTGGAGGGGATCGAGGCCTCCGGCATGAGGATGTACGGCAACGCTTTGAATTGGCTGGAAGGCACAGGGCTGGTCCTTAAGAGCGGGAACGTCAGCGAGCCCTCGTGCCCCCTGTCCGGACGGGCCTGCGGGGGGCTTTTCAAGCTGTACATGGTGGACACAGGGGTCCTGATGAGGATGATGAAGGGCGCCGACCCCTCGAAGGTGGCCGTGAACGATCCCTTCGCCTACCATGGGGCGCTGATGGAGAACGCCGTCGCTTCTGCATTGGCGAAGAAGGGGTACGATCTGTTCTTCTACGCCAAGAGGAACAGCACCCTGGAGATAGACTTCGCAGTGTCCATGGGCGGGAAGGCCTGTCTCATAGACCTGAAGCCTGCCCGCAACGGGAGGTCGAGGGCTCTGAACACCGTACTGGCAGAGGGGGATGAGGGCAGGATAGGCTTCAAGGTGATGGATTCCAACGTGGAGACGGACTCTCATGGGGCAGTCTGCATCCCGCTGTACGCGGCGTCCTTCTTCGAGGATCCCTTGGAGCCCGAGCTTCCTCCCGCGCTCTCGGCCGATGAGATGAACGAGATGTTCAGGCAGCTGGACCGAACTCCTCGATCAGCTCTTCATACCAGGCATGGAGCGGGCTGTCCTTGCCTTCCGTCGCGAAGACCCTGGCGAAGACATCGTCGGCCTCTTCCTTGCTCATCAGCCCCAGGCCGGAGAGGTACATGGCATAGTAGCAGGCCAGCTTCTTGTCTTCCACGTCTTCTTTGAGGATGCCCCTGATCCAGTATGAGGTCGGCAGCATGGATGCGTAGAGCCTCACGTCGCCGTAGGTCTCCAGGATCCGTATGGCCTCATCGATCCTGACGGCGGCATCGGAGCGGTCTTCGGGCGATATGCGGCTCATATAGAGCACACTGCCTTCAACCGCGTTCCTGAAGACGCGCTCGGTGAACGAGTAGTTCGCGGCAGCGAGGAACAGGGGCTCGGACCAATGCTCAGCTTCCGATGCCATGCGCCGGTATGTCTCCCGATAGTCTGAAGATGACCAGCGGTAGGCGGCTACCAGCATCATCAGGTGGAAGATGTCTTCTTCCGCGCCGCCTTCATGCGCCCTGCGGACGGACTCGATGACCTTCTCTGCGATGGCGGGGATATGTTCGTGCCCTATTTCGAGGCATGTGCCCAGGGAGAAGGACCACATCTCCGCGGCCGCATACGGGCTGACTGCCTTCTCTTCTTTCGGAAGGGCATCGAACTCATCCGCGTAGCCCCTGATGACTTCGATCAGATATCCGATGTCGTCGTGGTGCTCGTTCCCGGTGGAGCAGCATTCGAGGAGAGCCCGGGAGGTCATCGTCTTGAAGTATATCGCTGCGGGGACATCGGCCTTGAGATCTTCGATGAGGCCGTATGCGATAACCAGTTGGTCCAGGATGTCGGGCTCAGGGATGCGGCCGCACTCCAGGATGAGGCGGGCCAGGGGCTCCGCATGCTCCCTGTTGCCTGCTCTCACGAGCTCGCAGTACGTTCTGAGGGCCAGAAGGTACGGGGGAGCTAGCGCATCATCGTCCTCTTCTGCAAGGCACAGCTCTTCCGCGAAATCGTAAGCGAGCTCTGCGAGCATGGGCTTGCCCTCCTCGAGCCTTGAGATCGGGTTGTCCATGAAGGCGCTGAGGCAGGCATCGGCGGCCTCGACCCTGGAGAACATGTTGTACCGCTTTCCCGTCTCCATGACGACTTCGTAATCGCCATGGTCATCGTTGCACATCTCGATGGTGAAGCTTCCGCATTTGGGGCATGGGATGAGGATCCCCAGCTGATCGAAGGGCTTCTCCGGCGAGGTCCTGACCGCACGGCACCCGCGGACGTTCTTCCCGCATGACGGGCAGGGGTAGGTCCTGCGTTTCGTGGCGCGGTCGATCTGGATGTCCTCGTTCGGGAGCCGGGCGACGAGGTCGAATACGGACTTCATGCGAGGAGATGGAGGCGCTTGCTATAAAGGGCATCGCATCAGGCATCCGAAGGATCAGCTTGGAAGCCCCAGCCTGGCCATCGCCCATTTCTGGAGCGGGCTTCCGAACTTCTCCGTGACGGAGACGGCCATCAGAGTGGACAGCACATCATTGTTGGTGGCCTGGCCGATCATGGCGAAGTACATGATGTAGTAGCAGGACAGCTTCTTCTCCGAGCTTTTGCCCGTGAACGAGCCTCTGTAGCGGTACGCATCGGCCAGCATATAGGCGAAGCCGGTCACGTCATCCTCCTTCTCCATGATTCCTATGGCCTCGGTCAGCCTCTCGACGGCTTCCGTCAGGGCCTTGCCGGGCATGCGGCGAACGTCGTAGTCGAACTCCATGGCCGCAGTGCAGTACAGGTGCTCGGCGAACAGGAAATCGGCCATCGCGAGGAAAAGCGGATCGGACCAGTGCTTCGCATCCGCGATCATGTCCCTGTAGGGCTTCTCGGTGTCGTTGAACAGCTTGGCATGGCACGATATCATGGTGATGATGTGGTCGCGGTCCTCCGGCGCCCCGTCCTTGAGCGCTTTGCGGATCGACGAGATGACCTTCTTCGCCACGGTCTTGATGCCCTTGCCGCATCTCTCGCGGTCCTTCAGCACGTAGCTCCAGCCGTCCGCGGCGGCGTAGGGGCACACGGCCCTCTCTTCGGCCGGGAGGGACTCGAACGCTTCGGCGTAATAGGCTATCTGGTCATAGCAGTCCGTGTCAGTGTACGGTTCGTCATCGAAGATCGTGCTCTCGCCGCTGGCGAAGGCCGAATCGACGAGGGCGCGCTCTATCATCATCTTGAGGAAGAGCGCGCGGGGAAGCTTGTCCTGATGCTCCTCCATGAGGTCGTATGCCGCGACCATCTGCTCCATCAGCTCGTACTTGGCGATGTTGTTGCACTCCAGCGTCAGGCGGGCCAGGGCCTCCACGTGCTCGGTATGTCCCGTCGACACGAGATTGCAGTAGGTGCTCACCGCCACCAGGTATGGGATCCAAAGGTTCCCGATGTCAGATGGGCTCGCGAGCTTGATCTCGCCCGCGTACTCGGCGGCCGCCTTGGCGAGACGGAGGAGGTGCTCGGGACTGTCCTTGTCCTTCTCGTCCGATATGTCTCTGTAGCGCTTGGCCGATGCGGCCACCCTGCTGTTGCTGTCGTATACCGCGCCTGTCTCCACTACGGTGACGGGGCCGTCGCCGCCCTTTCCGTGCAGGGACACCGTGAAGTCGCCGCACTTCGGGCAAGGGATCCTGAGCCCCAGGTTCTCGAGGGGCCTCTTCGGGGACAGCTTGACGGCATGGCATCCCCGGACGTTCTCTCCGCACGAGGGGCAGGGGAAGACCCTGCGCTTCCCGTAGCGCCTGATCTGAAGGTCGAGGTCAGGGAGATGCTTGATGATGTCGTCGATGGAGTCCATGGTCGCGGATGGATGTTCGCGCTATAATAGTGGCGGGACTGTCCACCTCGGTTAAGACGGCGGCCGCCGGCGACGCGTCTTATCTGGAGGTGCATGTTCGGAAGCTCCTTGACGGTCTCGAAGACCGGACCCTGCCGGCGGATCGGCATATGCGATACGAGGGGGTCTCATGGCATCCTTTCAGATCGAGAAGCCGAGGTGCTCTTCGGCCCAATCCTTGAACCACAGCGGATCGCCCGATGTGACGATCACGGACATCATCGTCTTGATGAGTTCGCGGCTATCGATCAGTCCGAGATCGGTGAAGTAC
>CAVKKO010000049.1:0-12749 GCA_963656905.1 Bacteroidaceae bacterium
AGGCGCTGGTCGCCTCGGTGTACCTGTACAAGGGCATGGACGAGGCCAGGCGCGTCGTATCCGACGTCATATTGGGGTCGGAGTGAGGTCTTCTGCCAGTTGCACCATCGCAATCCTTTCAGGATTCCCGATGTTAATGTTCTGGATTTTTAAGCAACACATTGTATACCGTCTCATGACATTGTCGGAATCCGTCGACAGGTTCTTCAGCGTCTCTGCCAGAGGTTCTACTTTCAGGACCGAGATTTGGGGCGGAGTGCTCGTCTTCATGTCGATGTGCTACATCATCGCTGTCAATCCCAACATGATGGTGGATGCCGGGATGGACAGGGACGCCGCCTACACGGCCACGGTCCTGATGTCCGTGATCGGGACGCTCTCCATGGCCCTCTACGCCAGATATCCCGTCTCCCAGGCTCCCACCATGGGCGTGAACGCCTTCTTCGTGTACAGCGTCGTCATGGTCATGGGGTTCACCTGGCAGCAGGCCCTGGCCGCGACGTTCATCGCCGGGATAATCTTCCTGGCCATATCGCTCAGCGGCGCCAGGAAGAAGATCATCGACAGCATCCCGGAAGGGCTCAGGTACGCCGTGATCGCCGGGATCGGGTGCTTCATAGTCTTCATCGGGATCGAGAACGTGGGCCTCATCGTGGCCGATGGCGGCCTCACATCCCTCGGGAACCTTGCCGAGCCCGCGGTCCTGCTGGGGGTGTTCTGCATCCTCATCACGCTCTTCCTCTATGCGAGGAAGGTCACGGCCTCCGTCCTCATCGGGATGATCGTGACCGCCATAGTGGGGATCTGCGCCGGGATCATCGCCATCCCCACGGGGATAGTGTCCCTGCCGACGATGCCCGATTTCACCGCGTTCCTCGACGGGTTCGATTCGGGGATATTCACGGTGGAGTTCCTGGTCGCGGTCGTGGCACTGACGTTCATGCAGTTCTTCGACAGCACCGGGACCCTCCTGGCCGCCGGAGAGCTGGCGGGCCTCAAGGACAGCGAAGGCAGGGTCAACTACGACAAGGCCCTGGTCGCCGATGCCGCCGCATCCGTCCTGGCCGGAGTGGTCGGGACCACGCCCACAGGATCCTATGCGGAATCCGCCGTGGGAGTGGAGGCCGGAGCGAGGACCGGGCTGGCATCCCTCGTCGTCGCATTCCTGTTCTTTCTCACCCTGTTCATCGGCCCGCTGTTCGGGATCGTCACATCGTCCTGCACGGTCGGAGCGATGATAATCGTGGGTGCCGCGATGATCGCCGTCCTAAGGCACGTGACCTGGCAGGACTGGCCCGAGACCGTCGCCGTCATGACCACAATCCTGTTCACCGTGCTGGCCTTCTCCATCGTCGACGGGATCGCGTTCGGGGTGATCTTCTACTGCGTCTGCATGATCGGAGCAGGCAGGTGGAGGGAGGTCAGCCCCGTGATGCACGGCCTGGCCGTGTTCAGCCTGGTCTACTTCATCACCATCTCCTCGTTCCTCAACTGAGGAGGGATGCCCCGGCCCTTCCGGGGCATCCGAAGCATCTTTGGGTCTCCATTATAACCATCCAGGGCATTAGCTGGATTCGTGAACGACATCATCGCAGAGACCGCTCAAGGGATTCGCGACATGAAGATCCGCGGCGCGGGCAGGATAGCGCGCGCCGGAGCCTCCGCACTGGGGGATTTCGCCGGATCGTACACGGGCACGGACCCCGATTCATTCAGGAAGGACCTCGCCGCCGCTTCCAAGACGATACTCGACTCCAGGCCCACCGCAGTCTCCCTATGGAACGCGGTCCATGCGGCCCTCAGGGGAATCGATTCCGCCCGCTCGGTCCAGGACATCAAAGCATTGGTCCAAGCCAACGCGGACGAGTTCTGCATCAGGTCGGAGAAGGCCGTTGAGAGGATAGCCGTCATCGGCGCCAAGAGGATCGAGGACGGGGATGTCGTTATGACCCATTGCAACAGCAGCGCGGCCATAGGCGTCCTCAAGGAGGCGCAAAGGCAGGGGAAGGAGTTCAAGGCATACGCCACGGAGTCCCGCCCCTGGAGGCAGGGCATCCTGACCGTCCGCGAGCTATCCGCCGCCGGCATAGACACGACGCTGATCATAGACAGCGCCGTCCGCACCGTCATGAAGCACACGGACAAGGTGTTCGTCGGAGCGGACACGATAACCTCCCACGGCGCGCTGATAAACAAGGTGGGCACATCACAATTGGCATTGGCCGCCCACGAGTCCCGCGTGCAGTTCTACGCCTGCGGGGAGACATACAAGTTCTCGCCCATGACGCTGTTCGGCGACATGGTCACGATAGAGGAGAGGGACACATCCGAGATAGTCCGTCCGGGAGAGGTCCCGGAGGGCGTGAAGGTGTTCAACCCCGTCTTCGACAGCACTCCGGCCCAGTACATAGACGCGATAATCACGGAATTAGGGATGATATCTCCCGGTTCGGTCTACGACGTCATGGTCCGGCAGCTCGGTGAAACGATTTTCGAATTGGAGGAGTTCTGATGGAAAGCTATTCCTACATGCATCTGGGGGAGCCCAGCGACCCGGACCGCTACGTGGTCTGCAGATACAAGGTATCGACCGACCTGCCCATGGAGAAGGCCGCAGAGGCCATAGCCGCGGAGCAGTCCACCGGCACCTGGACGGGCATCTCCACGCTCGACAGGTCCATCTTCGACCATCTGGGCGCCAGGATAACGTCAATCGAGGGGGACATGGTCACGGCGGAGTTCCCGGTGGACGATTTCAGCATCGAGGTGGGCTCCGTCCCGCAGATCCTCAGCGTCATCGCCGGGAACCTTTTCGGCCTCGGCGCGCTGAAAGGCGTGAGGCTGGAGGATGTCACGTTCCCTCCGGCAATCACGGAGCAGTTCAAGGGCCCCAAGTTCGGGGCCGAAGGCATAAGGAAGGCATTGGGCCGTCCGGAGAAGCCTCTGGTCGGGACCATCGTGAAGCCGAAGATCGGCCTGTCCCCGGAGAAGACCGCCGAATACGTCTACGAGGCGGGGGCCGGAGGCCTCACCAACTCCAAGGACGACGAGACCCTGGTGGACCAGACGTTCTGCCCAATCGAGGACAGGACCGTCCGCGTCGCCGAGGCACTGGACAGGCTGGAGTCCGAAGGGCACCTGATGATGCATGCCATCAACGTGAGCACCCGCGGCGATAAGATCGTCGAGCTGGCGGAGAAGGTCCAGGGATGGGGAGCAAGGGAGCTGATGGTAGATGTGATAACATGCGGTTTCGGGGCCGTGCAGGCTTTGGCTGAAGATCCGTCGATCAAAGTGCCCATCCACGTTCACAGGACCATGCACGGAGCGTTCACCAAGAACCCCGACCACGGCGTTGCGATGCTCCCTCTCACGAAGCTCACCAGGATGGTCGGAGGGGACGCGCTCCACATCGGGACCCTGGGAGTAGGGAAGATGTCCGGAGGCAAGTCCGAGGACTCCAACCTCAAGGCGTGCCTCGGAAGCGACGTGCCTTACAAGACGGTCATGCCCGTGTGCTCCGGAGGAGTGCATCCGGGACTCGTCGGGGAGATAATCAAGCGCTCCGGGATGGACGTGCAGATACAGGCCGGAGGAGGAGTCGCAGGCCACCCGCAGGGGGTCCGCGGAGGGGCCAGGGCCATGTGCCAGGCCGTGGACGCGGCGTTCGAGGGTATACCGGCGAAGGAGTACGCCAAGGACCACCGCGAGCTCGAAGAGGCCATACAGATGTGGGGATCTATATGAAGCTCATAGCGAAAGCATACGACATCGACGTGTCGGACCCCGTGGTCCTGATACACGACGACGACTGCGCCGAGATCGGCGTGAAGGAGAACGACCGCGTCACCATATCCGCATCCAGGTCGGTGGTGGCCCTGGTCAGCAGGTCTGACACGCTGGTGGAGAAGGGGACCATGCTGGTCCCCAACGCCCTGATGGCCCGGTGCGGCATCAACGACGGGGAAGAGGTCTCCGTCATGTACTGCCAGAAGCCCGACTCCGTCAGGTCCATACGCAAGAAGATGGACGGCGAGAAGCTGTCCAAGGAGGAGATCGAGTCCATCGTGGAGGACATCCTCCACAGCAAGCTGTCCAAGATCGAGATATCCGCATGGCTCACAGCCCTGTACATCAGGGGCATGGACATCGACGAGATCGCCGATTTCACCAGGTCCATGGCCGACACCGGCGACATCATCAAGTTCGACAGGTCCACGGTCTTCGACTTCCACAGCCTCGGGGGCGTCCCGGGCAATAAGATCACCCCTATCGTGGTGTCCATCGTCGCCAGCGCCGGGATAATGATCCCCAAGCTGTCCTCCCGCGCCATCAGCAGCGCATGCGGGACATCCGACTTCGTGGAGGTGTTCTGCAACGTCCTGATGGACGCGGAGACCCTCAGGGACGTGTCCGAGAACGTCGGAGGGGTCTTCGCATGGGGCGGAGGCATGAACCTCGCCCCGGTCGACGACATGGTCATCAAGATCGAGCACCCCCTCGGCATCAACCCGAGGGCCCAGATGCTCGCATCCATCATGAGCAAGAAGGTGGCCGTCGGCGCCACGCACCTGCTGGTGGACATCCCCACCGGCTCGGGCACCAAGGTGCCGACCATCGAGGACGCCCGCTCCTACGCCCGCGACCTGATGGACCTGGGCGAGAAGCTCGGGATGCACGTGGAGTGCGCCATCACATACGCGGACCAGCCCATCGGCAACGCCGTCGGGCCCGCATTGGAGGCCAGGGAGTGCATCTCCATCCTGGAGGGCGCCAAGCATCCTGCCAGCGTGATCGAGAAGGCGTGCGACTGCGCCGGGATAATCCTGGAGATGGCGGGCATCCCCGCTTCCAGGGCACGCGAGATCCTCGATTCCGGGCAGGCCTACGAGAAGTTCAAGGAGATCGTGGCCGCTCAGGGCGGGGATCCGGAGATTAAGTCCGCGGACATACAGCCCGGGAAGTACTCCGAGGACATCTACGCTGTGAAGTCAGGATACATCCATGGCATCCGCAACAAGGACATCGTGGCCATAGCCAAGGCCGCCGGGGCCCCCTCGGACAAGGGCGCCGGACTGCTGATCTACCTGAAGAAGGGCCAGAGGGTCGAGGCCGGGGAGAAGCTGTTCACGATCTATGCGGACAACGATGCCAAGCTCAGGCGCGCCAAGGAGACCGCCGTGAAGTACCCGCCGATGGACATCGAGGGAATGCTCCTGAAGAGGGTCTCCTCAATCCCCGTGAGGCAATGAGCCGCAGGCTCTACTTCACGGTCGACGTGGACCGCGACTGTAACATCCCTGTGAAGGGGACGTCCGTCGCCGGCTCCATGGACAGGGGAGCGGGGGAGTCCCCCCGCTTCTCGTCTTCCGCCGAAGGGCTGCCCATCATAGCCGACCTGCTGGACGACCTCGGGGTCAAGGGGACGTTCTTCATAGAGGGCCGCACCGCCGAGACCATAGACTGCTCCTGCCTGGAAGGCCATTGCATCGGCCTCCATGGATACGACCATGAGGACCTGACCGGCAAGGAGACGGGAGTCGTCCCGGACGTGGAATCCGTTCTGAGGAAGGGGTTCGACGCCGTGTCCGACGCGGTCTCCGCGCCCACATGCTTCCGCGCCCCGTACATGTCCGCCGACGACAGGGTATCGGAAGCCGTCAGGGCCCTGGGCATCCGCGCGGACTCTTCCGTCTACACAGATGTCGGAGGCCCGACGGCGCCTTTCGAGTCATCCGGCATGACAGTGTACCCCGTCCCGAAGGCGAAGGACCGCAACGGGAAGACCATCGCCGCCTACCTGTGGCCGATGCACGAGGGGAAGCGGCGTCCGGAGGACTACGTGGAGATGGCCTCCGGCCTGGACCACCTGGTCCTCGCGACGCACTCCTGGCACATGATCGAGTCCCGCGACGGCGGAATGATGCCCCGCGACAGGGCGGAGGAGAACCTCCGCAACGTCCGCACGGTCATAGAAGGCATCCTGGACCAGGGGTTCCGCCCCGGGACCATAAGCCCGAAGGGCCTCCGAATCCCATCGTCCAGCACGTCCGGTCGCACGCGCATATTATTAAGAGGCGCGCGCATCCCTGCTGACAGGTGAAACATGACCGCCAAGCTGATCCTAGGTAAGGAGGTCTCCGAGGAGATCTACGGAGAGCTCAGGGAAAGGATAGCCGCATTGAAGGCTGAAGGCACCACGCCGGGCCTGGCAGTGGTCCTCGTGGGCGAGGATCCGGCTTCCCAGGTCTATGTCCGCAAGAAGGGGGAGATGTGCGAGTCCCTCGGCATGGCCTCCAAGACGATCATAATGCCCGAGTCCACCACGCAGGAGGAGCTCCTGTCCAAGGTGGCCGAGCTCAACGCCGACCCGTCCATACACGGGTTCCTCGTCCAGCTTCCTCTTCCGAAGCATATCGACGAGGACGCGGTCATAAACGCCATAGACCCGGCCAAGGACGTGGACTGCTTCCACCCATACAACGTCGGGAAGATGCTCATCGGAGACCCCGCCTTCCTCCCGGCCACTCCCGCCGGAGTGCAGCAGATGCTGGTCCGCTCCGGCATAGGCACCGCCGGCAAGAACGTGGTCGTGGTGGGCAGGAGCAACATCGTGGGCAAGCCGATGGCGGCCATGATGCTCCAGAGGGGCATGGGCGCGGACAGCACCGTCACGGTGGTCCATTCCAAGACGCCTGACCTTGCTTCGGTCACGTCCAAGGCCGACATACTCATAGTGGCGATCGGCAAGCCCCGCTTCATAACCGCGGATATGGTCGCGGACGGGGCGGTGGTCATCGATGTCGGCACCAACAGGATAGACGATCCCACGCACCCCAAGGGCTCCAGGCTCGTGGGGGACGTGGACTTCGAGGCCGTCAAGGAGAAGGCCTCATACATCACGCCGGTGCCGGGAGGCGTCGGCCCGATGACGATATGCATGCTCATGGCCAACGCAGTCAAGGCGGCCGAGAAGGTGAAGAGATGATACGGGAATGCGAGGAGCACGGATACTTCAGGGACGAGCATTGTCCCGTCTGCGGAGAGGAAGGCAAGTTCATAATGTCCGATTTCGAGGTCGAGAAGATCGGAAGGACCCTCGCCGCCATACTGAGGCACGGCAAGTTCGGGCTGGAGATGGACTCCGACGGATGGGTCGACCTCCGCGATGTCACCGCCAAGATCCGCGACCGCAACCCCCGCATGAACTGGATGAGGGGGAGGCACATCGAGGCCCTGGTGGAGACCGACCCGAAGGGGAGGTACGCCATAGCCGGAGGGAAGATCCGCGCCACATACGGCCACACGATTCCCCTGGACATCAGGCTCGACTGCGAGAACATACCCGACGAGCTCTTCTACCCCGCCACCCAGGAGGAGGCGGAGCTGATCCTCGAATCCGGGATATACCCTTCCGACCGCGCCATGGTTCACCTGTCCAAGACCTACCGCGACGCCTACAGGGCCGGGTCGGTCAGGACCGACGACCCTGTCATCCTGGTGATCGACACCGGGCTGTGCATGGAGCTGGGCTCCGACATAGGCAGGGCCGCGAAGACGGTCTACCTGTGCAGGTCCGTCCCATCCGACGCCATAGACCTGGCGGACCCGGAGGACTGGGACAACGGGGAGGATGAGTGATTTGGTTCAGGTGCTCAGGCCGGACGAGGTCCGGGAGAAGTACGGGAAGATGTTCTGCCGCGGGTTCTACACCCTGGTCGACGAGGCCAACGGGAAAGCCCTGGTGATCGAGAAATGCGTTTCCAAAGGCCCCGGGGAGTGGGACATAGTCAACAGGCGCCGCACCAAGGGCGTCATCAGGTCCATCCGCCTGGAGTCGGACATGATCGTCATGGAGACCGACATAGGCGAGAGCGAGCTGAATTTCGGGCCCGTGTCCACGGAGATGGGCGGCCAGGGGCTCAAAGCGCTCAAAGTGGAGGGCGACGAGGTCCGCACCACCTGGTACGGCATAGCCGGCGCATCGGTCGGCATAGGCGCGTGCATCCCGCAGTGCCCGGACGTCATCCGCACCGAGTACCCCGATGACTTCGTCATGGGCGGGGCGCACCGCGCCCACGTGGACATCATCACGCCCAAGCTGGTCAGGGTCATCATCGGCATCGACGACACCGACACCAAGGAGAAGGGCGCCTCATGGGTGGCATCCCTCAAGCTGGGTACCACCTGCCCCATAGGGCACTTCCTGGAGCACAAGATCATCCAGCTCAATCCCAAGGTCCCCAACAAGACCACCAACTGCTGCTCCACAGCGGTCTCCTTCGCCGTGAAGGAATCGGAGATCCCCGCTCTCATCGAGTACGCCACCGATTTCATCAGGAAGGAGTCCTACTCCGAGGATGCCGTCATCACGGTGTTCCAGGGCCTGGAGGTCCCCGAGAAGCTCAGGGACTTCGGCTGGAGTTGCAAATCGGTCCTCTACACCCCGGACGATGCCATCCGCGTCGCGGGAGAGAACGGCGTCCAGATCATCAGCGTCACCGGCATGAAGGGCGTCATCGGCGCCGTCGCCGCCATCGGATGCTTCGACCTCGGGGAGAAGTCCGCAGGCATACCCGAGGATTTCGAGTGATCCGATGACAGTCCCCCGCATAGTGACCGACCGCGCCTATTCCACATACGAGGCCCACATCGAGCGCGAGGTGGCCGCCGGCATCAAGCCCAGGCACATCGCCATCATCATGGACGGCAACCGCCGCTATGCGGAGGAGGTGCTGGGCAAGGAGCCCATGGAAGGCCACAAGCTGGGGCGCGAGAAGCTGGAGGAGGTCCTCCACTGGTGCCTGGAGATGGATATCCACATCCTCACCGTGTACGCTTTCTCGACGGAGAACTTCAACAGGGACCCGGAAGAGGTGAAGTACCTCATGGACCTGCTGGAGCAGGCGCTGTACGATTTCGCCGAGGACCCGGAGGTCCACAGCAAGAAGGTGGCCATCAAGGTGATAGGATCCATGGAGATGCTCCCGGAAGGCGTCGTCACCGCGGCGGAGTATGCAAGGAAGCGCACCGAGGGCTACGATTCCAACCAGTTCAATCTGGCCATCGCCTACGGCGGCAGGCAGGACATAACCACGGCGGTCCGGTCCATAGTGGCCGAGGTCGTCCAAGGGAACCTGTCGATAGACGACATCGACGAGTCCCTCATATCCAATTACATATCAACGACAGGCCAGCCGGATCCGGACCTGGTGCTCCGCACCTCCGGGGAGGAGAGGATCTCCAACTTCCTCCTCTGGCAGATGGCCTATTCGGAACTCTACTTCACCGACGTCTACTGGCCCGGGTTCCGGAAGATCGACTTCCTTAGGGCCATAAGGACGTACCAGCAGCGCAAGAGGCGCTACGGCAAGTGATTTCCGATGAGCTCAGACATTATCTTCATGCACGCGCCCAGCGTGTACGACTTCAGGAAGAAGCCGATCTTCTACGGCCCCGTCAGCGACGTGATCCCCTCGTCCCCCGTGTTCGAGATGTACCCGATGGGGTTCATGACGATATCCTCGCATCTCGAAGCGGCAGGCTTCAAGACCAGGATCGTGAACATCGCGGTCCAGATGCTCCAGAGCGATAAGTTCGACGCGGAGGAGAGGATCAGGAAGCTGGACGCCAAGGTGTTCGCCATCGACCTCCACTGGATGCCGCACGCCCACGGGGCGCTGGAGCTGGCGAAGATAGTCAAGAAATACCATCCGGACGCCAAGGTGGAGCTCGGAGGGCTCACGTCGTCCTATTTCGCGGACGAGCTCATCCGCAGGCCGGAGGTCGACCTGGTGATGAGGGGGGACACCACAGAGGTCCCCACGGTCAGGCTCATGGAGGCCCTCACGAAAGGCGGCGACCTGTCCCAGGTTCCCAACCTGGTCTGGAAGGATTCCGAGGGCAAGGTCCATGACAACGGCCTCACCTATTCCCTGGAATCGCTCGACGACATCATGTTCGATTACGGGACAATGATCAAGTGCGTCATGAGGAACAGGGACATCAAGGGCGCCCTGCCCTGGTACGGATGGGACAAGCTCCCCCTGACGTCGGTGTTCACCGTCAGGGGCTGCAGCATCAACTGCGCCGAATGCGGAGGCTCCCATTACGCTAACGGAAGGGTCGTCTGCAGGAAGAAGCCCGCGTTCCGCAGCCCGGAGAAGCTGGCGGAGGACATAGACATCGTCCAGTCCTATCTGGACACCCCTGTGTTCATCGTCGGAGACCTGAGGCAGCAGAGCATGGGCTACGCCGAGAGGTTCCTCAAGGAGTGCAGGGAAAGGAGAATCAAGAACCACGTTGTGATCGAGCTGTTCAACGGCGCCTCCCCTGAGTACTTCAAGGACATAGACAGGTCCTTCGAGGGCGGATGGTCCATCGAGTTCTCCCCTGACTCCCATGACGAGAAGGTCAGGCTGGCCCTGGGCAAGGGATACACCAACGAGGCCATCGAGAAGACCATCCCCGCCGCGTTCAGGAACGGATGCTCCAGGTTCGACCTGTTCTACATGAACGGCCTGCCTTACCAGGACAGGGAGTCGGCCATGGACAGCGTCCGCGCGTCCAAGAGGCTGTGGGAATCGGTCCACCGCGACGACAGGCTGTTCATCTACAACGCCCCGTTCGCTCCGTTCGTCGATCCCGGGAGCAGGGTCTTCGAGGAGCCGGAGAAATGGGGGTACAGGCTGAGGGCCCGCACCCTGGAGGACCACAGGAAGCTCCTGGACAACCCTTCATGGAAGCATGTCCTCTCCTACGAGACGGAATGGATGTCCAGGGACGACGTCGCAGAGATCTCTTACGACGCGGCGGTGGAGCTGGCGAGATGCGAGCACGAGGCCGGAAGGCTGGACGACCAGGCATACAAGGACAGGGTCGAGAGGACCGAGTTCGCCCGCGACCTGATGCACAGGGTCGATGAGATAATGACCATCGCCGACCCGGAAGAGCGCGAGGCCCGCCTGTGGGAGACGAAGGACGAAGGGACCAGGATGATGAACTCCACGGTCTGCAACAAGAAGGACCTGGACTGGGAGGCCGGGTCCATATGGTCCAACGGCCCCCGCGTCGCATGCGGTCTGGTGAAATCGTTGTTCAGGTGAGGTCAGTTCCCGCTCATCCTGCGGGACTTCTCCGTTGCCGCATCTACGGCGGCGATCATGGCCGAGCGGAGCCCCAGGTCCTCTGCGGCCCTGACTCCCTCGATGGTGGTGCCTCCGGGCGAGCAGACCTCGTCCCTGAGGACATCCGGGTGCTTCCCGGTCTCCAGGACCATTTTTGCAGCTCCGAGCATGGACTGGGCCGCGAGCTTTATGGAATCTGCTCTCGACAGGCCGTTGAGCACGCCCGCGTCGGCCATGGCGTCGATTATCTGGTACATGAAGGCGGGAGAGCTCCCTGCGATGCCGGTTATGGCGTCCATGTCCGATTCCTTGACCTCCGCGGCGAGCCCGACGGCGCTCAGGATCCCTGCGACCATCGACCTGTCCTCGGCAGTGAGGGAAGGGTCGCAGCAGTACCCCATCGCGCCTTCCAGGACCATGCAGCAATGGTTGGGCATGACCCTAACGATCTTGGCATCTGGCACATATTGTTTCAGGCGGTCGACGGACAGTCCCGCGACGATGCTCACGAGGATCTTCCCTTTGAGGTCGAGCCCCTCGTCGAAGACCTCTCCTACGTTCTTCGGCTTGACCGCGAGGACGACGATCTCCGACTCTTCGCAGAGCTTCTTCGCATCCTCGAACACGGCGATCCCGTATCCCGAAGCGACCCTCGAACGGGTGGACTCCGAAGGCGCGCAAGCCGCGATCTCGGCCTTCGAGAAGACGCCTTTAGCTATCAGTCCGCCGATGAGTGCCTCGGCCATTTTCCCTGCTCCGATGAATCCGATTTTCGAGGGCATGGGAAGGTCATCGGGGATGACGTTCTTAAGAGTATCCAGCGGATTCCGGAGGGGTGTAATGGGCCCCTCTTCATATATAAGGCAATGACCCATATTTTATGTACTACAAATTCATCGCGGAAATCAATGTCACTAATTGTGTACTACATGCCATTAGCGATAGTGAGCCTTATCGCTCTCGGATTCGCGCCGTTGGCATGGTGGGCATCGAGGTTCGTTCGCCCTAAAAAACCCACTCAGTGGATGGAATCAACCTATGAGTGCGGTTCAGAACCCATCGGAGAAGCCCAGGTTCAGTTCAGGTTCCAATACTACACTTTTGCACTTATTTTCGTTGTTTTTGACCTGATTGCAACCTTCCTGATGATCTGGGCCGTCGCGTTCACCGGACTTTCCATGAACGCGAAGACCATGATGATCGTCTTCTTCGGAATCATGGTTCTGGGTGTCGTATACGCCTTGAAAAAGGAGGAATACGTATGGATATGAGCCTCTACCCCCATGCTGTAGCAATGAGTGCTGACGAGTTCATGTCATGGTCCGACGCCATGATCAACAACCTGCTCAGCTCCGGAACAAAGAAGACCGTGGATGAGCTCACAGGACCTATCTGGTCCTGGGCCATGAAGAACTCCATGCACCCGCTGCACTGGGGTCTCGCATGCTGCGCTCTGGAGATGGCGGCCGCTTCCGCCCCCAGGTACGATGCGGAGCGTTACGGTATGATCTACCGTTCATCCCCCAGGCAGACCGATATCCTTCTCGTCAACGGATGGATCTCCAAAAAGATCCGTAATGACATCAGGAGGCTCTGGGAGGAGATGCCCGCCCCTAAGTGGGC
>CAVKKO010000050.1:0-12700 GCA_963656905.1 Bacteroidaceae bacterium
AGGAGGCATCCGAATGAGCAACGAGTTGATGTCCGAGATCAAGCGCGACCACATGCTGAACCTCCTCGCCGAGGGGAAGAGGCTGGACGGCCGCGGCGTCACCGACACGAGGAAAGTGTCCATCGAGACGAACTGCATCGAATCCGCCGACGGGTCCGCAAGGGTCAAGCTCGGCAAGACTGAGGTCATCGCGGGAGTCAAGATCATCCCCGGAACCCCCTTCGGAGACACCCCCAACCTGGGAGTTCTCACCATGGGCGCCGAGCTGATCCCCATGGCCCACTCCACCTTCGAGTCCGGACCGCCCGGAGAGGACGCCATCGAGCTGGCACGTGTCGTGGACCGCGGCATCCGCGAGTCCGGCATGGTCGACGTCGAGAAGCTGTGCATCACCCCCGGAGAGGAGGTCTGGATGTGCTTCGTCGACATCTACGCCCTGGACTACGACGGCAACCTGTTCGACGCCGCCAACCTGGCGGCCGTGTCCGCGCTGAAGACCGCCATCGTGCCCGGAGAGCAGTACGGCAAAGGCGAGAACAAGCCCCTGCCCATCACCTGCCTTCCCATATCGGTGACGGAGGCCAAAGTCGGAAATACTTTAATAGTAGACCCCGACTACGACGAAGAGCAGATTTCATCCGCACGCCTGACAGTCACGACCGACGATGTCGGCAACTTCAGGGCGATGCAGAAGGGGGGCTGCGGTTCCATCACTCTCGACGAACTGAGCCTCTGCCTCGACAGAGCCGTGGAGATCGGTGCGGAGATCAGAAGAATCATCGGGTGATTTCCAATGGCAAAGAGAACAGAGAAGGCAGGAAGCGCAGGCAGATTCGGTGCCAGGTACGGAGTTATCGTTCGCAACAGGGTCAAGAACATCGAGGCCCAGCAGAAAGCGAAGCACGAGTGCCCCGTCTGCCACCACGACTCCGTGAAGAGGGTCAGCTCCGGCATCTGGAGCTGCAAGCACTGCGGAACCAAGTTCGCGGCAGGCGCCTACAGCCCCAAGACCAAGAAGGAGCTGTCCCAGGTCAGCGAGAACTGAACAGGTGGTCCGATTGTCCGACTACAGATGCGCCAAATGCAATGAGCCCGTGAGGAACGTCAACACCCTCGGGCTTCAGTGCGAGAAGTGCGGATCCAAGATCTTCTTCAAGGAGAGGCCTCCGTCGAAGAAGGTCCTGAAGTCTGACTGAGATGCTCAGAGCGGTCCTCACCGTCACCGGGCATGCCGCGGAAGCGGTCGTGCCGTCGATGGGCCCCGAAACGGGAAGGGAGCTTTCCCGCACCGTGTCCGCCATATCCATGGAGGACGGGGATGCCGTCATAACGGTGGAAGCGGCGGACACCTCCGCCATGAGGGCCGCTCTCAACTCGCATCTCGAATGCATCAGAGTCGTTGAGGACATCGAGAACCTGGCGGTGATGAAACCATGAACGGAATCAGCCCCCAACTTCAGAACCAGATCACTCAGTTCCAGCAGGTCCAGCAGCAGCTCCAGGCAGTGTCTTCCCAGAAGATGCAGTACGATGCCCAGAAGCGCGAGACTGCCAGGACGCTCGAGGAGCTGAAGGCCTGCACCGGCGCCGTGTACAAGAACAGCGGATCCCTCCTCATCAAGGTCGAGGACAAGGACGCCCTCATCGGAGAGATGGAGGAGTCCCTCGAGATGATGGATGTCAGGATCGGCTCCCTCGAGAGGCAGGAGAACAGCCTCAAAGAGAAGTACACCGTCCTCCAGCAGGCCATCAACACAGCTATGGGCAACGCCCCCAGGCAGTGAGCCGAAACCCGATACATGGGCCCCTACGGGGGCCTGTCCCCTTTTTCTCAAGACTTCCGAGGAGGGAGCCCGCCACTATTAAGTATCAAACGCGAAGTCCGACACCCATGGAAGCACTCGTTCTCGACGAAGTGCGGAAATCATACGGCGAGAGGGAGGCTGTGCACGGCATCTCCCTCGCTGTCGAAGAGGGCGAGATATTCGGGCTCATCGGCCACAACGGGGCCGGGAAGACCACCACCCTCCGCATGATCTCCACGCTTCTCAGGGTCACATCAGGGAGGATAACCGTCTGCGGGCATGACGTCATGACGGAGCCGGACGAGGTCAGGAAGGTCATAAGCTACCTGCCCGAGGATGCAGGAGCGTACAAGGACCTGACAGGAAGAGGATATCTCGAGTTCATGGCCAGCTTCTTCGCCGCCGGCGAGGAGAAGAAGGCGATGATCGAGAAGGGCATCGCCATGGCCGATCTCGGCGAGAGGATCGACTCCAAGGTGGACACGTACAGCAAGGGGATGATGCGCAGGCTGCTCATCGCCAGGGCCATCATGCCTTCTCCCAAGCTCGCCATCCTCGACGAGGTCACTTCCGGCCTGGACGTGATCAACGCATACGAGATCAGAGAGCTCATCAGGAGCATCGCCGCCCAAGGGGTGACGGTGATAATGTCGTCCCATAACATGTTCGAGGTCGATATGCTCTGCGACCGCGTCGGGATGATCGACCAGGGCAACCTGATCCTCCTGGGGACCCCGGAGGAGCTCAAGAGGGAGCACGGCGCCGAGACCCTGGAAGAGGTCTTCGTGAAGGCGGTGAGAGGATGAGCCACCTGACCAACATCATGAGGAAGGAGCTCAGGGAGATGCTGACCCCGGGATCCGTCATCTCCGTGCTCATAATGGTCGTCCTCTTCGCCAGCCTCGGGACCATGATCAGCAGCGAGGTCGACAAGGCCTCCGAGCTCCCGGCCATAGGGTACGTGGGGGCCTCCGAAGGGCAGTTCATGGAATGGAACGCCTACGATCAGCTTGTGGCGATATACGGCGAGTCGGCCGCAGAGAAGATAATCGTCATGGACAGCGCCTACGGGGACATCGCATCGATAACCGAAGAGATGAGGTCCAAAGGCATATCCGCCGTGATAGGCGTCCCCGACGACATATACGAGCAGCTCGGGAACCACAAGCAGGTCGCCATCGCCCAGTACTACATCTACGAGCCTGTGGGGATGTTCGGGTCCACACCGTCCGCGGTGGTCGGCTCCGTCGTGACGCTGCTGAACTCCAGCCTCTCGAAAGTCCTGATAGGACAGGACCCGTCTGTGGACTACGACTTCGTCATCAACCCCCTGTACACGGGCACCAGCCAGATCAGCACCGTGGTCAACGGCAGCGCCTACCAGGGCATCACGCCCTACGACATCGCCAACGAGCTCACGTCCAAGACGATGATGATCCCCATGGTCATCATGGTCGTCATCATGATGGTCGGGAGCATAGTCATCAGCTCAATGGGCTCCGAGAAGGAGAACAAGACCCTGGAGACCCTGCTCACCCTGCCCATCAAGAGGACCACCATCGTCAGCGGGAAGATCCTCGCCTCCGCGGTGGTGGGGCTGGTCTACGGCCTCGCTTACATGGCGGGCATGAGCATCTACATGAACGGCCTGACCGGGACCATCCAGACCGGGAAGGTTGACCTGGAGGCCATCGGCATGTCCCTTGACATGACCGACTGGGCCCTGATCATGACATCCATGTTCCTGGCCATCGTGTGCGCGCTCGGGATCTGCATGATCCTGGGAGCATTCGCCAAGAACTACAAGTCCGCTCAGACCATGACAATGCCCCTGAGCATCCTGGCCCTGATTCCCATGTTCGTGATCATGTTCTCGGGATGGTACGGCAGCGCGCCCATCATCAAGGCCGTGGTCTTCGCCATACCGTTCTCCCACCCGATGATGGCCATGCAGGCCCTCATGAACGGGGACGTGACGCTGGTCCTCTCCGGGATCGCGTACATGGCTGTGTTCGCAGCCGTGATGATAGCCATCACCGTGTGGCTGTACAGGTCCGACATACTCATAACCGGCCTTGGGCAGAGCAAGCTGGTCCAGAAGCTGAGCGTGAAGAGGCAGTGATGCCTCCAGCCGGCCTCCGGGCCGGCAACCACTATTTATCATCGTTCCCTTTCCGGCATGCATGCTCAAACGCATCGCTGAAGAGCTCGAGAAAGGGAACAGCATCGTCATCGTCCATGGGAACGCGGATGTGGACGCCATAGGGTCCGCATGCGCATTGGCCCGCGCCTTCCCCGGAACCGACGTATACGCTCCCACCGGGCTCGACCGCGTGGCGAGGATCGTGGCCGAGAGGATGGACGCGCAGATCCTGGAGGAATGCGACATATCCCGCTACGACAGGACCGTCGTGGTGGACACTTCGGCCCCGGAGCAGCTGGAGACAGAATTCGAGATACCGTCGGACTGCATCGTCATCGACCACCACAAGTCCCTCGGCAGATGGGACGGGAGGTCTTCGATATTCTACTGCGATGACAGCAGGACCTCCTGCTGCGAGATAATCAAGGAGCTCCTGGACTCAGCAGGGAAAGTCATCGACAGATGGACCGGCCTGATGCTCCTGGGAGGGATGCTCACAGACAGCGGCCACTTCCAGTACGCCAAAGCCAGCATGCTCCCTGTGTTCCACGACGTCATGGTCGGGTGCGGGATCGAGATGGACGAGGCCATGACGCTCACACAGGCCCCTGTCAGCATGTCCGAGAGGATCGCCATGCTGAAGGCGATAGAGCGCACCCGCTTCGACAGGGTAGGATCGATGATCGTGGCCATATCCTTCGGCGGGAGCTTCGAGGCTTCCTCGTGCAGGGCCATCATGGCCGCCGGAGCGGACGTGGTGTTCGTCGGTTCCCAGAGGGACGACGAGTACCGCGTTAGCGGAAGGGCCACTCAGGAGGCCGTGAGGAAAGGCGTCCATCTGGGCGAAGTCATGAACTGCGTCGGAGAGGACACCTGTTCGGAAGGCGGAGGCCATGGCGGAGCCGCAGGGCTCACAGGCATCGGCGATGTGGAGGCCGTGCTCAACATGTGCATGAGCAGGACAATGGACATATTCCGCGAGATCAAAAGGAAGGAGATGCTCGAGTCGGAGGCAGGGGCCTCCGACGAGCAGTGAGTTTCACCGATGGGGGCCCACGGGCCCTCATCTGAGCTTCTTGACGCTCTCGACCACTTTCAGGACTGCCTGGTAGTTGTCGGGATGCGCTTCGAAATACTCCCTGACGGGCCTGAGGGTCTCTGCCAGGGCGTCCGTTACACCGGACTTGAGGTCCACAGGGGACAGGCTCCCGCCGTAGTAGGCATCGACCAGGGCCTCGTAGCTTGCGAAGTCCACCGAGCCGCCGTATTTCTCGGGCCTCTCGATGTGCATGCTCCCGTTCCTCGGGAATATGATGTACTTGCACAGCATGAGCACGGGGTTCTCGCCCTCGGTCTCCTTCTCAGGGGGGCAGAAGGCCTTCTTCATCTTGGAGGCGATCTCGTCGCGGGTGTCGTGGATCTTCACGCTGCCGTTGGGGTCGCTCTTGGACATCTTGGACTCCACGGGGTCCATCCTGTTGCCGCCCTTGAGGCCGGGGAGCAGAGGGGTGTGGACCGCGATGGGCTTGTGCCATCCGAGCTTGTCGGCGGCATCCCTTGCGAGCATGTGCGCCCTCCTCTGGTCGAGGCCGGCGTAAGCGACATCCATGTCCATGCAGAAGATGTCTGTGGCCTGGAGGATGGGGTAGAACACCTTGGACGTGTCCACCTCCGCCTCGTCCTCGGACCTTCCCATGATGGTCATGGCCCTCTTGACCCTGGACAGGGAGGTGACCTTGGCCACCTTGATGACCTTCTCCCAGTACTCGATGTTGCTGAGGATGTCGCTGGCGTACTTGAATTGGACGCGGTCCTTCGGGACTCCGAGGGCTATGAAGCAGTCCTCCATGTACCTGGCGCAGGTGCGGATGTTCTCCAGGTCGCCTCCGAGCTTGTCGTTGATGTACGCATGCCAGTCGGCCCAGAAGATGGTGACCCTGAACCCTGCTTCGCAAAGGTCCCGGATCTTCTGCGCGACGAGGACCCATCCCAGGTGGACGAGTCCGGAAGGCTCGAATCCGATATAGGCCGTGGGCTCCTCTTTCTCCGCGAGGAGAGCGCGGAGCTCATCCTCCGTGACAGTCTCTTCAGTATTCCTCAAAACGAGGGCGAGCCTCTGTTCGACATCCATGTTATCGGGCTAAGGTAGCAAACACTGATAAAAAGGGATTCCTATCGAGCCCCCATGCCCGCAGAATGCCCCAGATTGGCCGAGTCGTTCCTCCGCAGCCCCGTTGTGGACAGGAATGGATACCCGTACTTCGTGAACCCGGTCAGCGACGGGGTGCCCCGCATGACAAAGGAGCTGCTGGACGAGGTGGCGGACGCCATCGTGGACGTGTCCGGGCTGGACTGCGACCTCATGCTGGCGCCGGAGGCCATGGGCATACCGTTGGCGGCGGCCGTGACCGAGAGGACCGGGATCCCGTATGCTGTCATCAGGAAACGCGGCTACGGCCTTCCGGGCGAGATCCGGCTGGACCAGAGCACAGGGTACTCCAAGTCGCCGATGTACATCAACGACGTCTCCGCGGGAGACAGGGTGATGGTCATCGATGACGTGATCAGCACCGGCGGGACCCTCCGGGCCATAATGGGCGCGCTGAACGGGAAGGACGTGTCCGTGTCAGAGGTCACGGCGGTTTACTGCAAGAGCCGCGATGTGGCATCCTTGTCAAAGGAGCTCGGCGTGAGGATTAACTACCTTCTCAGCGTCAGCTCGGAGGACGGTCGCCCCTGCCTGCAATGATGCAAGTGTAACAACCGCACGATGTTTTAAGAGCATGTCAGAGGAACATGCTCCATGGACCCGTATCTCGCCGCGATCTGCTTGGCGGCCATGCTAGCCGGTGCCGGGATGGGGCTATTCAGCGGCCTCATGCCCGGGATCCACGTGAACACCCTGGCAGCTATGCTCGTGACGGCGTATCCCGCGATCTCCGCATCCCTGGCAGGAGCCGTGCCGGTCGAAGATGCCCCGCTGGTGGTGAGCTGCTGCATCGTGGCGGCGTCCGTGGTCCATTCCTTCGTCGACTTCGTTCCATCGGTGTTCATAGGCGCTCCAGACGGAGAGGATGCCGTCTCAGTGCTGCCAGGGCACAGGCTCCTGCTGAAGGGCCGCGGGATGGAAGCCGTGAGGGCGGCTGCCATCGGCAGCCTGATCGGAGCCTCCGCATCGATCCTGATGGCGGTGCCCCTGCAATGGCTCCTGCTGAACGGCCTGGAGGAGCCTCTGGAGTCCATGACCGTCATCGTGCTGGCCGTGGTGTCGTTCATGCTGGTGGCGAACGAATGGCGCAACGGCTCCGGGGCGTGGGGGCTCGCAGCGTTCCTCATATCCGGCATGCTGGGCCTCGCCTGCATGACGCTGCCGATAAACACAGCAGGGATCTTCGGGGAAGGCAGCATAATGCTCCCGCTGCTGACCGGACTGTTCGGGATACCGGTGCTGCTCTCCACTTCGCCCGGGACCGTCGTCCCTCCCCAGACGGACAGGACGATAGACCCCGTGGGGCCCCTGCCCGGGATCAGAGGGGTCCTGATGGGGACGATAGCGGGATGGTTCCCGGGGATGACGGCCACCGTGGGCGCTTCGGTGTCGGCCGCCGTGTTCCCGGAGAAGGACCCGGCCAGGTTCATCTCCACAGTGGCGTCGATAGGCACGGTGACGTCCATCCTGTCCCTGGTGGTCCTGTCCGTGTCCGGTAACGGCAGGTCCGGCACCGCCCTGGCCATAGGGGAGATCGCCGGAGGGAGCCTGGAGGGGTTCATGTCGCCCTGGTTCCTGATGCTCCTCCTGTCCGCGGCCGTCGCCTCCGCGCTCGGATACCTGGCGACGATATGGTCGGGCAAGGCGATGTCCCGTCTCGCTTCGAGGATCCGCCCCGGGCCAATGAGCCGCGCGGTCATCGTGCTGCTGACCGTCATCGTCCTCCTTCTCACGGGCCCATTCGGCGTCCTGATCATGATCGCATCCACATTCATCGGCCTGATCCCGGGCGCCTGCGGCACCAGCCGCATCGTGCTCTGCGGTTGCCTGATATTCCCCGTGCTCCTGTTCAAGACCGGCCTGGCATGATGCTGGTATATATCAATGCAGCATTCTGGACATCATGAAGTCGGTGACGAGGGACGAGGCGCTGGTGCTCGCATGCATGGTTTGCGCCATCCTGCTGAACGGCATTGACGGGAGCATCGTCAACGTCGCGCTCCCCTCGATCGCAGACTACTTCGGCACGGGCCTGAGCGAGGCGGCCTGGGTCACCATCTGCTACACGATGATGATGGGCGGGCTCCTGCTCCCCTTCGGGAGGATAACCAACTCCGGCCGCATCCGCCAGATCTACGTGGCGGGATTCGCGGTGTTCACCGTCGGATCGCTGTTCTGCGGCCTGTCGGAGAGCTTCGCCATGCTGCTGGCGTTCAGGGCCGTCCAGGGAGTGGGGGCTGCCATGATGGCCTCTACCGCCCCGATAATCTGCGTGAAGCTCATGCCCTCCCGCATCCTGGGGCTCAGCCTCGGGGTCATGACCCTGGCCAGCGCCACCGGGTACACCCTGGGGCCGTTCATCGGAGGGATGATCACAGCCGTGGCGAGCTGGCATTGGGTGTTCCTAGTGAACGTTCCCATCGGGATCCTGGCGATCCTGTTCGGACTGCACGTCCTGCCGTCCGAGGAAAGGGAGAGCAACCACGTGGACTGTCCCGGGTCGGCCGCCCTGTTCCTGGCGATCGTGTGCTTCATAATAGCGATAGAGCGCTCCACGGACCCGGGATCGGAGGGCCTGTCCATGGCAGCGGCCGCCGTCGCTGCCGTGTCTCTGATCGCGTTCGTGCTCATCGAGAGGCGCAGCAGGGACCCTTTGCTGGAGCTGTCCATATTCAGGAACTGGAGGCTGGACGCCGTGGTGCTGGCTTTCGGGCTGATCAACCTGATGTACCTCGGGGCGCTCTACATCCTGCCGTTCTACCTGGAAGGCCCGATGGGCCTCGGCACCGCGGAATGCGGACTGCTCCTGCTGATACCTTCCGCAATAGCGCTGATCATGGGCATCCCCATAGGGAAGGCCTGCGACCACAGGGGGAAGAGGGGGTTCGCCATCCTCGCAGGGGTGTTCAACATCGTCTACTGCGCCATGTTCATGGTCATGAAGCCGGAGCTGGGAATCCTGCCGGTCATCGTGACATCAGTGTTCATGGGGCTGCTGTGGGGCACGTGCGGAGCGTCCTCGTCCGGGAGGATAGTGGACAACGTGCCTCAGAACTACAGGGGCATGGGATCGGCGCTGATGTCGTTCACCAACTACACCAGCAGCGCCATGGGTACCGCCGTGTTCGCGGCGCTCATGACCATAGGGGCCGACGCGTCGGGAGTGTCCATAGGCGATCTGCCCGACTCCGCGTTCATGGACGGAATGTGGTTCTCCGGCCTGTGCGCGACGGCGATGGCCGTGGCGGCGCTGGTCTGCGCCGTGATCGTCAGGGAGAAGGGGGCCGGAGCCCCCGATAAGAAGAAGTAAGGCTCACTCCAGCTTGGACCGGGCCTTGGACATGAACTTGTCGCAGTCCACGATGAAGCGCTCGTGGGTGCCGGAGCCTATCTCGCCCTTGCCGTCGACAACCACGACCTTGAAGACCAGCCTGCGCCTGTCGATCTCCACCAGCTCGGTCCTGGCCGTGACGGTCATTCCGATGGGCGTTGCGGATGAGTGCGCGATGTCCAGGTGGGTGCCTACGGTGCTCTGGCCCTCTCCGAGGAAGGGCTGGACACTCTCGAAGGCCGCTCCTTCGAGGAGCGCGACCATGGCCGGAGTGGCGAAGACCGGGAGGGTCCCGCTTACCATGCCTGATGCGCTGTTGGATTCGGTGACTTCGACCGATTTCTCGCCTTTGATGCCTGTGGTGAGCATGCTCCGTCATCCCGCAGGACCTATATCATCGATGCGCCGAAAGGAACGAGCATCACCCAGGCGCGAAGGTTGTTGCGCACCTCTTAACTATTGAGACCCTTATGCACCGGGCATGGGATTGGAAGATGACCTCTATGAGGAGCTGTACGCGCTCAGAGAGAGCATAAGGGAAGAGCGCAGGATGTCCTCGGGACGCATCCCGACCGTGTGCCCGGACGAAGCGCTGAGGGAGATGGCCCAGCGCGTCCCCACGAAGACCGAGGACTTCACCGCCATAGTGGGCGTGGGAGACAGGTTCGTCGACCTCTACGGGGAGGAGTTCCTGAGCGTCACCAGGAAATACGCCATAACCGCGGCGAACGGCGGGTCGATCGACGCCGACGCGGCCCAGACGCTGAGGGAGCTGGAGAAGAAGCTCATCAACATCAGCAAAGGGAACCGCCTGATCTTCCAGCCCAAGATCTCCAGGAAGAACGCCTTCGACCTCATGACCCTCCCCGATGTGGACGTCATGGGCCTCCTTTTCGGAAGGAAGAGGGTTCTCAAGCTGTGCGACTCCGCCAAGAGCCCGGAGGCCGCCAAGGTGTACAAGCACCTGAACGAGATCATCCGCGAGGTGTCCCGCGAGCAGAGGGACAAGGGTCAGTACGACCTGTACATCGCATATCCGTTCGTGCAGGGGAAGATGCCGGACAACGACATAGATGTCCGCGCGCCCCTCGCGCTGTTCCCGGTCATCATGGAGAAGGACGCCAGGACCATCACGCTGTCCCTGGACAGCTCAAGGGATGCCATCTACAACAACACGCTCATACTCGGGTTCATCAAGTCCAGCGGCCAGAACAGGCCCCTGCCGGACAACGTCATCGACGAGTACACCGGAGAGAACTTCCTCACCAACCTGGTCGACTTCTACGAGCAGAACGGCATCAAGCTGATCACCAACTACAGCCTGCCGATCCCGTTCACCGAGTACAAGGCCGGGGAGTTCCCCAAGTACCTGGCCGGGGACATGGAGATGGTCCCCAACATCATGGTCGGGAAGTACCCGACATACTCCAGCTCCATCCAGAAGGACTTCGACGGGATGCTGGCCGGCCGCGAGATCAACGGTATCCTCAACGACCTTATCGTCGATCTGAACAAGACCGACTTCCTCTCGGAGTCCCCCGCGCCGCTGACCGAGAAGGAGCTGCAGGACAAGGGGCTCAACGCCTCCGAGAAGGACCTGGTGTACATCAACTCCCTGAACAGCTCCCAGGAGAACATCCTCACAGCCATGGACAGGGGCGACGAGATCGTCGTCCAGGGCCCTCCGGGAACGGGGAAGTCGCAGGTCATCACCGGGCTGATCACATCTGCTGTCATCAAGGGGAAGACCGTGCTCATGGTGTCCGAGAAGAAGACCGCGCTGGACGTGGTCTACTCGCGCATGGGGACGCTGTCCAAGTACTGCCTGCTCATCGACGATGTCGGGAACAAGGAGCTGTTCTACAGGCAGCTCGGCAGGATGCTGGAGTCGGGAGAGCCCAAAGGGTACGTCGACCTGGACACCGTCTCCGACGGCATAGACAAGGACGTCTCCGTCCTGGAGAACATCGCCCGGACGATGTACAGCCCCTGCGACTTCGGGATAGCGCCCTACAAGCTCTACTCCATGGACAGGTGGCTGGACCCCAACGACAGCCGCCAGGTGGAAGAGTACCGCGCCCTGAAGTCCTGCATAGAGCCTTCGCTCCTCGGGCTGAAGTACGACGACATCACGGAGCTGCACAGGAAGTTCGGGGACCAGGTCCTGATGAGGAACTTCAACGAGTACATGCAGCTCACCGAGCAGAACCCCTGGTTCACGCAGATGAAGCCGGACCTCTCCGAGTTCGACATCGGGGAGATGAAGGCCGGCCTCCTGGACCTTGACAGGCAGATGAGCGAGCTCAACTCCAAGGGGTTCCTGGGGAGGATGTTCAACAAGGGGAAGGTCGAGCGCGAGGCCACCGCCCTCACCGGACGCTACTTCACAGGGATCAACAAGCACACCGTGGACAAGGTCATGGCCGACCCCAAGGCCATGTTCAACGCCCTGGACGGGTACGGCACGTACTCCGCCAGGTCCACCGTCTACTCCAGGCTCACGCCCCACGAGCGCAGCTACGGCGGCGACATCCTGAGCATATCCTCGTCCACGAGGATGTCCTATGCGGACAGCAACGACAGGATGTACAAGTGGATCCTCAACGACCATCTCCAGAGGTTCGACGCGTCCCACAAGGACATCATGCAGGAGATATGGGACTTCGAGAGCATCATCGCCGACATGGACCGGAAGATCGAGGCCAAGCGCGCCCTTTCGAAGGACAAGGCCGAGGAGGTCTTCAGAGAGAACCTGAAGTACATCACCGAGTCCAAGAGGCGCGGCGACATCAACAGGATCGTGGAGTCCAAGAGGAAGTGGAACCTGAACAAGTTCGTCTCCAGGTACGGGTACGAGCTGTTCAAGGGGGTCCGCGTATGGCTCCTCACTCCCGAAGTGGTGTCCGAGATCCTGCCGCTGGAGATGGGGATCTTCGACATGCTGATCTTCGACGAGGCCTCCCAGATGTACGTGGAGAAGGGAGTGCCCTCGATCTACAGGGCCAAGAAGGTCGTGGTCGCGGGAGACCACAAGCAGCTGCGCCCGTCGTCCCTCGGAGTAGGCAGGATAGAGTACGACAGCGACGAGGACGACCCGGAGGACATCGTGTCCGCCGCGCTGGAGGAAGAGAGCCTGCTGGACCTGGCCCGCGCCAGATACGACTCGATCCTGCTGAACTTCCACTACCGCTCCAAGTACGAGGAGCTCATCG
>CAVKKO010000051.1:0-8525 GCA_963656905.1 Bacteroidaceae bacterium
ACAGCGCGGAGGCCGTGATGGCCTCGCTGTACATCCTGGGGGAGAAGGAGCAGGCCGCGGAGTTCCTGGGCCGTTTCAACTGGGCTCCGGAGTTCATGAGGCTCAACGGCAACATGCTCGAGGACTACTCCAAAGCGAAGGACAGCACCGAGGTCGTGCGGATCCAGCAGGAGTACATCGATTCGGTGATCGGTGATGGGATAAGTAGTCAGTGAAGCAGGGCATTAGTTACCCGGTTCGAAGCGTGAGCTCCAATATCAATTCGAGTTGATTATTTCAGAGATCGCGTCAACAATTTCATGGATATCTGATAACGTATTATTCGAACCGAGGGAGATTCTGACAGTACAGTGAGCAATCTCCTCATTTAGGCCCATCGCTGTGAGAACATGAGAAATTTCGGTCCGAGATGAAGTACACGCAGATCCCGTGGAGATGCAGACTCCCTTGAGATCAAGACGGTGCATCATTACTTCTCCTGGTATAGGCGGAAATGAAATACTGATAATTCCTGGTTGACGGTGTTTTTGAGATCCGATGAGCTCAAATTGTATTTTTTTCATTTGAAGCTCTGTAATCAGAGCTAGTTCTAGATTTGATAATCTGTCGGTTTCTGCATCTATTCTTGAGCATCTCTTTTCGAGTGCCAGCGCCATTGCCATGATGGCAGGTGTATTTTCAGTTCCAGCCCTGTATGATCTTTGTTGTGACCCTCCATGGATGAGAGGCCTTATCGGCGTTCCTCCTTTTATGTAGAGGAATCCGACACCCCGTGGGCCATTGAATTTATGTGCTGATGCTGAGAGAAGATCGACATCGATATCTTTGACGTCGATATCGATATGTCCCACTGCCTGGACTGCATCGGTATGAAACAATGAACCGTTGGCGTGTGCAATCTCTGCTAATTTTTTAATTGGCTGAATCGTGCCGGTTTCATTATTCGTATACATAATAGACACGATGGAGACACGCGAATTGATAGCTTTCTGGAGTATTTCAGGGTCTAACAATCCTTCTGGGGTTGGATCGATGTAGATTATCTTTTTGCCAATAGATTCTAGCGCTTTGCAGGTGTTGAGTATCGCGGAATGTTCAATGCTGGAAGTTATGATTTCGTCGCATTCTCTTTGTGAAACTATGCATTTCAGAGCCCAATTGTCGCTTTCAGATCCACCCGAGGTGAAGAAGATTTCGTTCGGGTTTGCGTTGATACATCTAGCTATCTTTTCACGAGATAACTCGAGTTTCTTTTTTTGTTGAACCCCAAGTGAGTAAGTCTGTGAAGGGTTGTAATACTGATGTGACTGATCTATGAGTATCTGCAGCGCTTCCTCATCTATATCTGTAGTCGCGGCATTATCTGCATAAATCAGTCTTTTCGGCATGATTGATCACTTGAAATAAGAACAGCCCTCGTCTCTGAATTCTTCGATTTTGTCCAGAATGTCTTGTTGATTGCACCCGAGGTAGATAGATAGACATGTTAGGCAATAGTATTTCGAAGTGTCTTTGCCTAATAGTTTCTTATTGATCCCAATGATGTCCTTGGTAAGGTCTTTCGAATGACACATACGACATTCAATGGCCCTCATCAGGGAACCTCACTTTGAACGAAGGCATCTGTTTCTCTTCTCCCTTGTATTCCTCGTCTAAGATTGAGAGTTGTCTGTGTATTATCTTGCGCATCTTTATGGCGGGAAGAAGGCAGTAGCTCTCGAAGTATTTCTTCAAATCGGGATCAGAGGTTGACTGGACATGTGGAAGAATGAGCTTCAAGTATGCAGTGGCAATACGCTTGACCGCTTCCACATGGCGTTCATAGGAGTCGCCATCGTATTCAACGATTTGGTCGACTATGGCTCTATATGTTATGTCTGAACGCAACTCGTGGAGAATGGTGCAGAAATATTCCGTGTTTAATGCCCACCCTGATACTTTTAGATCCGTGGATATCGGCGGTATATCCCACCCCTTTACAAATCCGTGTATTCTATCGATAAGTGCGCTTTCTTTGAAAATTGGTGGCAATTCTACGAGCATGTTCGAATATTCGTCCATGTTATCTTTATCGATATTTCCAAGGAAGACCACTCCTGCGTCAGAGACAATATCGAATCCGTTAACGTTACAGCTTCCTCTTTCCATGTATCCTTGGAATGCCGATCTCATCTCATTCACGTCACTGAACTGCACCAGTTTGACTTCATCAATTGCTACAAAGTCGTGGCCCATGATAAATCCCGGTGTTTTCCGGGCGGAATCGTAGAACATTTTTGCTCTAGTGACCTTTCCTCCGTCGACGAGTATCCCGTATTTACTAAGATTTCCGAACACATAGGATTTTCCAGTTCCTTTTGGAGCTAGTTCTAGTATGTTCAGATTTTTTTCGACGAACGGTAGTAGCCTGGACAACATGGACAGTTTCTGATTCACAGATTCATATCCCTCTGGATTGAAATCTATGGCTCCAAGCAGTATGTCGATCCATTCGTCTATTTTGAACTGTGCCCGTGCGTCTTTGTAGAAGTCTAGGTTTACATCATATGGGCAGAAGTTCGTGAAACTGACCAATTTGATTTTCCCTGGAATAGAAGGCCGGGCGGTGGCGTCTGGTGGCCGATATGCTAGTTCTACAACACCCCAGAGATCAGATCCGTTTACGAGTTCACCTTTATACTGGGCCCACACATGCGGTTCAATGAGGGTTTCTCTATTCGTTACATCAAAAAAGGGTAACGAAAAAGAAACTGCTTCCGTTTTTATGTCGATATCTACGCTTATGCGTGTCAGTAATTTGACTGTTTTATATTCGACGATGATGTCATCTTTGATCTTCAACCAGCGATCTTTGCGAGGCATATACTCGTCGATGAATTCCACAACCTCGGCTACGTCAAACTCGCCATCGCTGTTCTCGAATTTACGCAATACCCAGTCGCGAAGAAAAGATGGCAATTTCATAGTTTTGAAGAAGTTATTCTTCTTCAAATCTTTGAAAACGACTTTATTATCGAAGCACTCAATCAGTTGTTCAGACATCTGTATCACTCACAGCAGTTCTCTTTCTCCGCCGCTTTCCTTCTCAATCCTGATGCTCAAACTCTCTGCTATTTTGCTTCCGGAAGAATAGACATCAACGCTATACACGCCTTCCTTTTTCAGATCTGGAACGACCACGCGGTATGTCCTGTCTTTTATCAGAGCAGCATCATATATTTGTCCTCCAATTGATACATAGGGGTTTTCTAGTTCAGATGATGATATCAAAATGAATGAGGCCTTTTTCCTGAAACTTACTTGAATAACAGGAGTAGTTGTTTGAATCCCTTGTTCGTCGGATTTAATTCTAAGGGCGACCTTACTTGAAGACAGCTCAAGTTCGATAATTGGTACCGAAACTTCTTCTAGAGTCGCACCGCCATGAACTTCGACATCGGCTTTCCGACTTCCTTTAAACCTATCGTAATTGGCAATTGCCCAAAAATCTTCGGCATCCACTACATCATCCGGTTTATTATCAATCTCTGTTTTTGGACAGCAACGACCAGAATGGATGCCTTTTGTTTGCATCTGGATGAGAGACTCGTGCTCATTAATGACAGCCAGTCTGCTGGCGCCATGATCGGATGCTATGATGACTTTCTTGTATTTTCCTCTGGATAAGGTGGTTTTTATATCTTCGAGATATTTCTTTACAATTTCAATCTCGTCAATCAGGTGTATCGGTAATTTGGTGTGTTGATAATTTTGGTCTAGGTGGCCGTGGTGTTTCATTTCGTCTAGTTCTTTAGGAGAGACGATATCGGATTCTCTGAATTGATTCAAGAATTCTTTGTTCCGAGAAGTGATCGATGGTAACTCACATCTGCCAATGTGGACATTGGCACTCATTCCGAGGCGTTTGCACTCTTCAAGAATCAGGGAGATGTATTCAACCCCAAGTGCATCAATGAAGAAAAGTTGGGTCGAGTGTTTATCGATCGAGTCTATAATCGACGCGCGTGTGTCCAGAAGTTTGAAAAATTCGTGTTTAATAGATTGATCGTTCACCATGTTGTAGAAGTTCTCGGTAATCTTGTTGGTGACTTTCAGGAACTTGTATTGCGTGAAATATGATGTTAGAAAACCTGACCTGAATGAATAAGGTGACAAGTAGTGTCCTAGGTCGGGGTACACTAGTTTCAAGATGTTGATCAAGTTTTCTTCATCGAGGGATTCTTTATTGGCGTCTATTATCTGAAATATCCGTTCTTTCTCGAAAATCGTATTGTCCGTCAGATAGTAGATGGATTCATATTGATCTGTTAAGAGTTGATCGCAGAATACGCGGAGTGCAACGTCGTCAGATATTTTCCCGACGATTCTTTTTCTCGTCTGGTACGAGATTATATAGTCGGGGCTCGTAGGTTCGATTTTTAGAATATCTGTATAGAGATGTTCAATCAATTCAGAAATTGATGATGAGGCTTGTACAGCATTAGCTAAATATCCTGTACTCGCACAGTATATTTTCAATCCGAGAAGAAGTAGCCACGATTCATCATCGCTGAAATCGTGAAGGGATTGAAGGTGTTCTAGAAGTTGGTCATGGTCTCCGAATTTAGAATCGAATGTGAACTCCCATGTTTTGGTTTTCTGAAATTGTTGATATGCGTAATTCCATTGTTCGGGCGTTCCGAAAGTCTCCTCAATGCCACTTTTTTCGGGGAAGGTGGGTGCAAGAAGAGGATATGCAGAGTTTAGTTCAGAAATACGATAAACGGACGTTTCAAAGTCTTCCGCGGTTTTCGTCGTCTTAATGTAACAGGAAGGTGCATAGTTTATCTCAACGACCTCTTCCATGTGGTTCAATCCGTCGAACACGTTCCCGATGTCGATAGAGCCTCTGATGAATACAATCTTTGGAAATTGGTCTGAGTCCCCATCTACGATACAATATCTTTTTTTGACCCGAGGGTCACTCCGGTCGAAGTATGCTCTACATTGGTATGTCAGAATAACGACATGCTTTCCTGTCTCATGGTGAATAAATTCATCCAGAATGGACCTAAGCTCTTCCATTCCATACAGCATGTATGTGGGGGCCAGTCCCGTAATGAATAGATTGGATCCGGAATCTCTAATCTTTCTGAGGACGTCTTCTTTCCGGATGGCTCCTTCCGGAGTTGTGAAGCAATCAATGGATATGAATTGATTATTTCCCAGTTTGAAACGGCTCTTGATACTCTGAAGGTCATTTCTGTTTTGTGAGTCTATAATCAAGGGGTGGTCTGTAGCCCTAGCTAAGTAGGATTCTATCTTCTTGAATGCCTCTTCCAAAGTAACCATTTAATCACTCGTTTTTTATAATCTGCAGACCGAACGATACGTCGTCTTCTATCTGCTGTCTGAGGTATTTCTTTAGATCATCTGGATCCATACTGTTGATTTTCTCCAGAGCCTTGGTTACTCCTGTCTCATGGTATTCTGCTTCTGCTTTCTTTCTGACGCGCTCGTTGATTTCTTTTAATCCATTCCAATAATATGGACTGGCCGCGATGTATTTCAAAAGATATTGTCTAACTGCCTCCGTGTCAGTTAGCAGAACAGAATAGTCTCCGATGACCCGCTCTCTGAATATCTGATCGACCTTCGAGGGGTTCCGAAGGTCGTCGACGAATTCTGCATTTAATAAGAATTTGATAGCCTTACGGATTTGGATTTCATCCGTACTCTTTGTGCAAATAGTTTCGAAACATTCATGCGCATCTGCATAGTCTTCATCCTTCACCATATATGATATCGGCAGGGTGTATTTCTCAGACCATTGGATTGGTGTTTCAGTTGCGCTCTTTTGCCTCCAAGCGTTCTTTAGTGTTTCACTCAACAGGTTCGATTTGAATGTGTTTACGGTCTCGGATATTCTGGACATATAGGTTTGTTTGTCCAGAGCAAAGCACTTGCAAGGAATGCGTGTGAATATTTTTTCAACATCGCTCTCATCAAGCTCTTCGACATAGTATGAGGCTATTTTTTTGAAACAAGGCATCTGATTCGAGTAGAACTGCAGGAAAGCGGCCCCGTCTTGGCAGAGTTCATTGTAGAATGATTCTTTGTTCTGATCATTAAGATTCCCTGTGCGCTCCAAATCGTATAGCGACTTTAGCAATTTGGTCTCTTTCAATTGTGAATCTAGAGCAAGGTATGAAATCCGGATGTAGTCGCATTTGTTGATCCATTCGGATATGCAGCCTTCGTACGACGAGGTTTTGATTCCAAATTCTCTGCTCTTGAGGATTATCTGATATTCGATAATCGTATCATCGATCATGCTGTTCGCAGTATCTCTGTTCCAGACCCATTTAGCAGCATCAACTGAGAATTTATCATGAAGCGCAGTCAGATAGTGTTCATTGTCATCTACTTCGTCAGAAAGTCTTGCCAGTTCGCCGTCCCGATATACCTGAACGTATCTGCGCATTCCTTTCATACAATTATCTGAAGAAAAGAGTAATTTGAGATCCTCGACAAGATCTGGTGCTTCGCATATCATTTTCCCGATTGACTGGGCTACCTCGGTGTCTGATTTAGATCCAGGCAGATTATCGTTATTCGCAATCCCACAGTACAAATCTATGAGGTCCGTGAGATCTTTTTGTGGATTCTTCAGTTGATATGAATCCAAGTCAAAACTCATCACCCACGCCGGGAATGACAACTTTTTCAATTTCGAACGAATCTGGCTCCGTACCTGCTCAATTGAATCTTGATATTGCTGTTCAATTTTGAATACGGCGGATGATGCGCATATGAACGTCTTTTCCTCGTCCGTCAGAGCAACAATATACTTGTCCTGATACCTTTGGTTGTCGGTGATTTGAAGTTTAATAATCTCATCGATCATCGCCTTCAGTCTGTCTTCATTCAGAACAGATGTAACTGTGCCGTCAGTGTAGGAGTAATTGCCATCCTTGTACTCCTTCAACAGAAATCCGAGAATAAATGCAGTCAGATTACATGACATGAACCCGTATGGCGCATCTTTCAATGAACTGTAGATTTCCCTTATGCATATCCGGCCGCTCTGTTCAAATTCCCGCTTTATTAACGATTCAACATCCGCCTTTACCTTTGATATGTACAGCGAAGGGTTCTTTTTCCAGTAATCCTGGATTCCCATTGCACCATCCAGCGCATTTTCCAGACTCAGCGTGGCGTTGCTAATTCTGAATACTCCAGATGTTTTCTCCTGCATTCCACATTGTGCCCCTTTTTGGAGACTATTCCAACTGTCGTACAACGTGTCTGCTATCTTGAAATTGGATTCCAAACCTCTCTCATACCTCCGCCTGTTGATCGTATTCAGGGTTTCAATCAACACATCGATATTGGTAATGGCTCTTCCTTTGGAGTCCCCCGAGGAGTAAGCGATAAATTGTCCTTCATGAAGCCGCTTCTTCCAGTCCTTCAGGGACTCTTTAGCATTCATGAGGAATTGTTCTGCCAAAGTCCGGTCTTTGGGACTCAAATATGCGTACTGGGCGCTGGCATCTCTATATTGACGGAAATTATCGAGTCCGAATGGAGTCAGACAGTTGATGAATACGAAATCTTCTGTCTGTTGCTTGTCTTCTTCGATTATGCGCGTGATTTTTTGCTCTAGTGCGCGTATCTCGGATTCATCTTTGGAATAACAGATGAATGTAACTATCTTTCCTTGATATTGGCGAGGCTTTGCACAAGTTTCGCGTATCTTTTGATCGATATTTGTGTGGGATACGTGTATCAGTTCATATCTTAATTTGGTAGCTCCGGACAGAGAGATGAAATTTTTGACGGCATCTACTCCGTCAAATAATTCTTCGACAAGGGTGTTGGTGGATCTTTTGTCAATTCCTTCTTTGATCTTGTCTATCTCATCATTATCAATCTCTGTCGCGACAGAATTGTACATCTCTTGATTGTTGCCTATCGGTTTTTTGAATAGAATTTTGTTCCTGACCAGTTTTTCAAGGATTCTCTGTGAATCCTCTTCTAGGTTGGTCCCTTCAAAAGATAGGCTGATGTTTCTCTCAGATGGTATGAAAATGTCTACTGTTCCTGCAAGGTGATATGAGATGGCTTGAAGGAGAAGAGTTGTTTTGAGAACACTCGACTCCTCTGATTCAAGATTGTATTTTGAACAGCGTAGGTAGTAGTCGAGAATGTTCCTAACATCAGATGATAGGCCATTTCTATTTTTCTCATAGAAATAATCCCAGAGGAAATCTACGGTAAGAAGCGGATTATCATCATAAGGTCCGACATTATTAATGAACCACTGAAAGCTCTTCCCGTCGAGATCTTTATTCCCTTGAATAAAGTCGAACATACTTCTCTGGTTGGAGTTAAAGTTGGATGCAATTTGTTTGAGAACAAGCGCAGCATAAGGTTGAATCGGAAGGATGTTAGAGAGATCTTCGTTCTTCAATCCTTTTACAACAGATGTGACTTTCTTCCTGGAATTTTCCGTGCGCATGGTTTGTTCTTGGACGATCTCTTTC
>CAVKKO010000051.1:8574-12548 GCA_963656905.1 Bacteroidaceae bacterium
TTTCCATTCCTGGACCATATTTTGATCCGCAGTGTTTTTCTCGAGAGCGTTCGCGAGTAATTCGAAAGCGATTCCATCTGGAAGACTAATTACCGAATGTGGAGAAACGAAACGTCCGTCAATCTTCTTGAAATCTTGATCACCTTCTGGGAATATCCCCGAACTGAGGTGCGTGACTATCACGAAGTAAAACGGGGTTGTTTGACTGAGCTCGCACAATTGCTGGAAGCCGGTTAGGCTACGAGTATTTTTTTTAAAATATTCGGTAAATTCGTCCCAAAAGAATACGATACCTTTGAGAGCGTTGTTCTTGATAACTTCTGTAATCCAAGATGCTAATTGCTCAATAGATAATGAGAATATGTCCTGGACCTTCCTGAATTCAACAAGTCTCCTCATCAGGGGATGCAATGTGTCATCATTCACTGTCCGTAATTCTTCTAGGATGTCTTCTGCGCTTTTTCCCGCAAATGTATCGCGATATGAGCCCTGGGCATATATGTTGAAGCTCTTCCGATTCTCTTCGTTAGAGAGATATTCGATCGCCGCATCTCTCCAAGAGTGACTACCTAGATTCTCGATTCCTGCATCAGCTAGAGCCCATTCGATGCTGTCTTGAATCGCGATACAGAGGTCGTAGTCATCATTAATTGTTGAGGATCCGGACCTATGGACGGTTATTATCTTACCGCCTTGTTTGAGGTTCTCTAGTTGATTATATAGGTCCATATCCAGATTAAATCTGGAAAAGTATCTCTCGACTTCTGTAGCATCAGAGTCGATGAGTTTTTTCATCGTCAGTATTGAGTACGATTTGCCGGTTCCATAAACTCCTTCAACCCAAACCGAGAGAGCTTGTTTCCTTCCCAGGACATTAACCATAGTCTTCAGAAATTTCTTAAAAGAATCATGAGGGTAGTATTTCTTCCACTTCTCCTGATCGGCTTTAAAGACTTCTGCATTAATTGCAGGGCTGAACTCCGGATCAATATTGAAGTAATTCGAATATGTCTGATTATCCACGTAATCGCCTTCAGAATAATTGTAGGACATCTTTGGATGTTTTTTCCGGATTCAACTCTATTGCGTCCAAATCCAGAGTGAATTTTGTCGATATCATGTCGGGATAGTTTTGTGCTAGGCCGTTGAGTAATTTCTCTATCTGGTCTTTTTCAATCCCGAATTGTTGATATGGCGTTACCCCCTCGCTTTCCACTTCCTGGTCAAATAAGCGTGAAACCGGGAATTGATTGTACCCATCACACGCTTCCTTGAATCTAAACAACGAGTATAGGATGACTAGAGGATCTGGATTGACCCAGGGTATTCTGCTGACTGCTTCGATTTTCTTCTTTGATTCGGATTGATTCTTCATAGGGGAGCAATACCCAACACAATTGAACGGTAATTCTGATGTACGAACGATTGAGCTCCAGACGTCTTTCACCCACTTCTCATCTGCACCATCATTAATTAGAAGATTCTCAACGAACTGCCTCTCATACACATCGTGAAAACGCATCTTTGTTACAACCCAGTTTATTTGGGGCGTGTATGATAGATTTACCAGCATTAGGCCCCAGCTCGATCTATTGTCTAGGCCTAGTCTGTCAACCAGTTGAGCGAATTCTGTAAAGCCATCCTTGTCCAGTAGCTCAGCATCTCTAAGGAATCTTTTGAAGAAGCTGTACATCTGGGAGCCCATGTTGTATTTCTGATCAAATTCATTTTTATATTCAAAGAATTGCTCAAACCATGCCAATTTGGGCGCGTGATGTGAATAACAATTGAGACTCTTCGTTCTGGCCATTGTGGAACTCCCCGTTGGTTTTTCAAGTGATTTATATAAGATACATCCTTTATCAACCTTATGACACTGTCTACAATGCAAGCAAGAATCTGATATTGTCGTTTTAATCCCATCCATCTGGATGAATCCATTGTGGCAGTTGGCTGCACAGACGCCGCAGTTGATGCAACAGGATACCTTGTGGAATACAGATTTCAAGGATTTGACAAACGATGCATTTGTTTTAAGATAATCTAGATCGAACGAAACCACAAGCAAATCCCTGCTATTTTCTACTGAGAATTCACACAGGCTACCATCATAGTCGATGATGTATGGCGATTCATCTACGGTTAATTGGCCAATGGTCTTTATCCACATTTTCCAATCTGCACGCGGATGATTAATTTCGATCCGAAATTTATTTTCAGAAGAATATTCGTGATAGTTGAGATCGATGGCCAGGTCTCTACCATTCTTCCTCGCTTTCCATCCACCATTCTGGATGAATTCATCGAGTTTATCGTCAGAATCAAACATGCCTTCATACGATTTTTTGATGGAATCCAGCAGCGATTCAAACTCTGTTGGATAACAGGAGTGACAGATGAATTCATTTTTTTCCGATGCGCGTGGACATAATAGGCAACCAACCCGACGATTTCCTTTCTTATATGCATCGCTGATAGGAACGTTGAATGAATACATGTAGAGGAACAATTCGGCCGAGTTCCATTCAAGGATTGGATTGCAGCTGTATTGCCCTTTATGTTTTTCTCCCAAGCTGATGTAATCATAGTCAGAACGAGAAAGACTCTCGCTAGCCCTTACACCGATGAACGCCATTCCTGTAAAATTTGGTTTTCCTGTAACTTCACGTAATTTGATAATTTGAGGTGCAGTTTTATGAACGCTGCAGCACCACCGGACCACGGTTGCTGGTGGACCAAATTTTTCCCAAGTCTCGGAAGGATGTAAGAATGATTTTGATTCTAGGAACTCTATTCCCATTTTGTAGCATTCATTTTTGATATCAGAGACCACTGAATATGTGTCTGGAAATTCCATCTCGGTGTTCCCGAAGAGGACTTTAAAGTCCTGATGTGGGATGGTGCGTTGAACAAGATCTAGAGTGACCAGGCTGTCCTTGCCACCGCTGAATGCAACATAAAATACGTCCACTTTCTCTAGATATTGGATATATGTGCTGTATATTCTCCTAATAGTTTCTTGTACCAATGGTTCTAGTAGATTTCTATTTTTTTGAACCATCGCCTCAATATCAATCGGATCGAGATTCTTTTTTGACAGATTAGGATCTTCTACCACTATTAGCTCTGGACTCGTGAATGCGGATCCTCCTTTGACTTTTGCAATCAGGTTTCCGCGGTAGTAGTAGTTTCCAGATTCTGCCCACATTATTGGAACTGAGCCATCTTTATCGTAGTTCCAATAACGATCAAATTCCAGGAGATTCATCTCAGCTGGATATACGGGGCGCGGTTCTTTTGAGAAAGATAGTGGTGACTCGTTCAGAAGTATCCCGCCGGTCTGTGGATCCCAGGTATATGAATACAAATCAATTCCGCCTCCTTCTCCGTAGATTGTCTGCATCGTACCGGATTGATTCCAGGTCATCCAGCCTACGTGTAGTTATTATTTTGCGATTTAGTAGAAATTCTAATATCGCCGCATCTGTGAGTTCTATGTCGGAATTTGCAATGATCTCTGCGACAGCATCATTGAACTTTAGGTTAGATTCCGCATCGACGATAATTCCAGAATATTTTGTTTTGTTATAGCCACGGTGTATGAGCCTGTATCTCTGGCTATATCTATCGACGTATAACTCCAATAAAAAACCATTCCACGGACAACCGCAGTTGGGAAAAATCGAGAAATCATCTATTTCAGACAACAAGGTGTATTTTTCTGTTTTTATATAGCTCAATACTGCATCTGTTTTCTCGATATCAAAATGAACCTCGTCTTTTGATACGATCTCTGTCTTGGATATTCTCGTTGAATAGGTGAAAACTGTCTCATAGTTTACAAGCGTACCTAGATCATTTGCCAGCGATGCCAGATCATTCATCGAGTATGTGCTATGGTTTAGCGCAAAATCCGTGAAAACCTGTTTCGCATCGATCTGTTCGCCGATTTTTGATATTGCGCTAGGTGTGAA
>CAVKKO010000052.1:0-12463 GCA_963656905.1 Bacteroidaceae bacterium
TACTGGCCCTCATCGGGCTGAACATGGTCCGCGAATCCTTCTCCGACGAGGAAGAGGGCATTGACGCCAGCCTGGGCATCGGAACGATGCTGATGCTCGCCATAGCCACCAGCATCGACGCCCTCGCAGTCGGCATATCCCTTGCGATGACCGGAGACAGCATATTCGCATCCGCATCCATCATCGGGCTGACGACTTTCATCCTGTCAGCCATTGCAGTGAAGGTCGGAAGCAAGTTCGGGGACAGGTTCGGAAGCAAGGCCGAGCTGCTCGGAGGCATCATCCTCATCCTGATCGGACTGAAGATCCTGTTGGAGCACAGCGGGATCATCTGAGCCGAGCGGCCCCGAGTCCGTTGCTATAAGGTTAGTCGTGTACTCTTAGGAATACCGATATTAATACTTCACAATCAGCTTATATACCGAGAATACGAAGCACTGCTCACCAGGGAGGGAGTCTGGACGCAGGCTTCCGATCTGCGTCCGGGCAAAGTCCCTGAGATTCATCGGAGGTGAGAAAGATCGCCAAAGAAGATGACCAGGGCCCAATGGCTTGGAAACTAGCGGCCCTGGTTGTTGGGATGGCTCAACTTATCGTTGAGCTGTTCCAGCTGGTGTATCGGTGATACGCCGGCCGGGCCAGTGCATCACTGATGCACCAGCACTCGGTACGCCGTGAGGTGTACCAACAAACCCTTTACCTGCCCGCTAGGGCAGGGTTCTCAGGTTCTGTTCCTACTACAGGCATCGTAGTATAAAAAGCCCGCTTTCTGCATCGCGGGATGCCCGTTCCATAAACCCGGGATCATTCGTCCACGGGCTCCAGCTCCAGGAACTGGGCCACGATCTGGCAGACCTTCCCCTGAGCGTCGTATCCCCAGTAGACCGGATATGCCCCTTCGCCGTTGCCAGCCTGGACGATGATCATAGCGAGATCGGTCTCCGGGATCGTCCACCTTATCCAGTCCCCGGATGGCCCCTGGTGCTCCGGATTGGCGTCCCTGTTCTCCTGGAAAGCCTGCTCCAGCACATCCGAGTACAGCTCGAAGTCCGGATCGTCTTCGAGCATCATGCCGATCCATTCGCAGAACGCCTGATGGGCCTCCTCGTCGCAGAAGCATGCCAGCCCCGATCCCGTCTCGAAGCCGAAGTACTCCCCCGGCTCCATCCTGTAGATGTCCTCGTACCCGACGAGCGCCTCGTAATAGGAGACGGCGGGCTCTTCCGTGAACTTCACGCGGCATGCCGCATAGGAGTCCTTGCCGTCCACGGTCACCACGGCGATCTCCGCCCCGAACTCCCCCACGGGGCATCCGTCCAGGTAGGGCTTCTCGCGGGGATCCGCCAGATAGGACATGGGGTCCCTGACGAGCATCCTCCCGGAAGGGACGGAGCATGTGCCCGCCTGTATGACGGACATCTCCATGCCCCCGACCCTGTCGGAAGAGAAGTAGGAGCCTATGTCGGAGGGGCAGGAGGTGAGCTCCCTCTTCTCCTTGTAGGCTTCGAGCCATCTGCCGTTGGCCATCGGATCCCTCAGAGGGTGTCCTCGTCCAGGATCCTGTACTCCTCGTTGTACTTCCTCCTGAACAGCTTCGCCAGTATGGGCGGTGCGACGATGGTCGTGATGACAGACATGAGCACAACGACGGTGTACAGCTCCTCGGACATCGCACGGACGAGAGCTCCATCCTCGTAGACAGTGATGCCAAGGCCGATGGAGGCGATGATGATGCCGACCTCTCCCCTGGGCATCATGCCGACCCCGATTATGCCGAGGGACTGCTTGTCCAGGCTGCGGTCTCCGATCTTGGCGCCGAGCCCGCATCCGATGTACTTGGATATCAGCGCGAGGATCAGCGTGGCCACGGTCAGGATGATCATGCTGTTGCCGGACATGGAGCTCAGGTTGACCTGCATCCCAACGTTGAGGAAGAAGAAGGACAGCATGAAGGTGGAGATCGCATCGATCTTCTCCTCCAGCCCCCATTCCCACGCGTGGTCCGCGAACAGCATCCCCGCGAGGAAGGCTCCGATGATGGCGGCGAGCCCGATGTACTCCGCGAAGGCGGACATGAGCAGGCACACGATCAATGCGAGCACGAGCTTGTTGATGGATGCGGGGACCTCGCCCTTGAGCTCCTTGGCCTTCTTTTTCGCATCGAAGTAGTCGTAGATCCTCGGGACGACCCATTTGCATGCCGCGATGACCACCAGGACGAAGGCAACAGCCTGCAACGTGATGACAGCTATGCTGCCGACGGAGACCTCTCCGGACTCCACCATGCCCTTGACGATGGCCAGGACGATCATCCCCAGGACATCGTCGATGACGGCTGCGGCGATGATGATGCGCGCCTCTTTGGCGTCCATCAGGTGCATGTCCTTGATGATCCTCGCCGTTATGCCCACGGAAGTGGCGACCATCGAAGCCGCCAGGAACAGGGCGTGGTTGGTGTCGCCGTCTCCCAGGGACATGACCAGGGCGTAACCGCAGATGAACGGCACGATGACTCCCAGGATGGCGCAGAGGAGCGCGGCCCTTCCGGAGCTCATCAGGTCCTTCACCTTGGTCTCCAGCCCTACAGTGAACAGCAGGAATATGACTCCCAGCTCCGCGAACGCGTAGACGACCTGGTAGACGGTGCTGCCGTCGGTCCCTCCGATGGGGTCCGACATCTCGATGCCGAGCGCCCCCATGAGGGAAAAGTCTCCGATGGCGAGGTTGGCTATGACGACTCCCATGACGATCTCGCCGATCAGTCCGGGCAGTCCGAATCTTGACACGATAGCCGAACCCACACGGGCGAGTGCAAAGAGGACTACCAGTGCGAGCAGCAGCTGTAGAAGATCCATGCTGGCGAAGAAAGAATCGCTGTATAAAAAGGAGATGACGGGTCTGAGACCCGAGACCCTCCGGGAGGGACCGCGGACCCGTCGGGGCCGGCATCCTCTCCCGGGAGAAGATGTTAAGGGGTGCGATGAAGGGCCGCCCTCAGAACGAGAAGCAGACCCTCCAGATCTTGGGCGCCTGGGGCACCTCTGCGACAGGCTCCTCCACGGGGGCGGCCTCTGCGATCGCAGGGACCTCCTCGGGCATGGGGAGCGCCATCGTCACGGGCGCTGCCAGGGCCTCGCAGGACTCCGCGGCCGCGATGGCCAGGGGAGCTGCCGCAGGCGCGATGGCGGGCACCGCCTGTACGGGAGCGATCGCGAGGACGGCATCGGCCGTCTCCGGGACCTCTTCGGCTCCGGGCTCGCTCCAGTCTATCTCCGTGCTGTCGTCGGGGATGCATTCATCCTCGACCCCGGCCTCCTCGTATGCTGCGAGGGAAGGCTCTGCCAGTATCATCAGGTCGCGCACCTCGTGCCTCAGGTCCATCCTCGGGATCTCGTCCCTGATGAACGCCTCGAAGAAGACGCCGTCCATCCCGTCGTCCTCCATGAGGAGGTCGGGATCGACCGAGATGTCCTCTCCGTCGGCCTTGAGGCCCGGAAGGGTCAGGAGCATCACGTCGCGGACCTGGTCCTCGACCTTGATGTACTCCTTCGCCACTAAGGCGCAGCGGCCCGTCACTCCAAAGGGCGGGGGAGCTCCTCCTGGGGCTCCGTGTTGTTGCAAAGCACTCCGTTCTTGAAGCGCATGGTGCGGGGGCGCCTGACCTTGGGGTCGCTGAGGGCCCTGCGGCCCTCTCCGTCCTCGCTGAGGCCGGCTATGCTGCTGGCCTTGGGCGCTATCGCTTCGGCGCCGGTGACCGCTGTCTGCAGCTCCTCCTTGGCGACGGATGCCGCGTCGGTCTCCGATCCGGAGGATGCCTTGGCGCCGTCCATCAACAGTCCGGAGATCTCCGTCTCGGGGACCTCGATCTTCTCGGGGGCCTTGGCGGTGACCTCGACGGGAGCCTCCACGGGAGCCTCGATGACGGGCTCGATGGGAGCCTCGATGACGGGCTCGATGGGAGCCTCGATGACAGGCTCGATGGGAGCTTCGATGTCAGCCTCTCCGTCGGACTCCTCTTCGAAGCTCAGCCAGGAATAGTCGTCATCCTCAGCCTCGGTGCTCTCGGTGACAGGAACGTCATCGATGGCTTCCTCGACAGCTGCCTCTATGACGGGCTCCTCTGCGACGGGAGCCTCAATCACGGGCTCCTCGGCCGGGACCTCCGCAGGGGCCTCGACGACAGGGATGTCCATCACGGGGGCCTCCTCGACTGAGGCCTCAATCTCCCCGACGGGCGCCGTCTCGACGGCAGCATCCGTCGTGAATATGTCTCCGACAGCTTCCTCTGCGACGGGAGCCTCGATCACGGGCTCCTCTGCGACATTATCATCGTCCATTATGTCCATGTGAGGGACGGACCCGGTGTTGGTGATGGACCCGCCGGACTTCAGCTTGTTGAACAGGCTGTTGCCTACGACGGATATCTTCCCGTCCTCGCCGACGACGCCGGAGCTGACCTTGATCTGCTTGGGAGCCGAAGACGAGGAGAACAGCTCGTCGAAGGTCGTGTCCCTCGCGGGCGCCTCTACAGGGGCCTCTGCTACAGGGACCTCCACCTTGGGCATGACGACGGCCACAGGGTCGGTCCTGCCGCAGGTCCTCCCTCCGGTCATGCGGTACGGAATGAAATCCGGTTCGTCGAAGGACATCTTGTCCGGGCGCTTGAATATGAAAATCTCGGATTCGTCATCGCTGATGTTGATCTTCTCGAATCCGTAGGGACCCACCTGGCGCTCTCCCATCGAATAGTCCCTGGACTCCGCCTTGGAGCCCTCGGACCTCGACTGGAACACATTCTTGGTCCTGTCCCCGAAGTCGTTGATCTTCTTCTTGATCTCCGCAGTCTGAAAGCTCTTCGACTGCAGGAAATTCTTGAGGCTCTTGCGAGAGCCTCCGCTATCATTGCGTGTGTTGTTAACCATACGCACCCCATCCGCTTTTCGTTATGAGTTCACGATATATAATACCGACTCGGACGCTTTTTCCCGCATGGCCGCTGACCATGGCATATAGGGCAGGATGATGCTCCGGCAGAGGTCATCCACGAACGAACTTCACGTAGTCCGCCTTGCCTTCCCGCTGTATCTCCTTGAGCATCTCGGACAGCGATACCGCCTCGCAGGAGACCACCATGACCTCCAGGCACTTGTGGTTCTGGAGATGGGAGTGCATCTGCGTCTTGATGGCCTTCTCGTACTTCGCCTGGATCAGGCTCATCCAAGGGTCCGCGTGGTTCCCCCTGACGATCACCAGGACGCCTTCCACGGTCCCGTCCAGGCCCTCGATCTCCCTTATCTCCGCCAATGCGGCGTTTATCGCCGTGCGGACGGCCTCTGACCTTCCCGACAGGCCGTAGGTCTTCTGTATCCTGTCCAGTGCCGAGATGTTCTCGTCGTTCAACGACACGCTGATGATCCCCGTCTTCTCCACCGCCTTGTGTTAATAACATCCGCACGGTAAGCAATGCAGATGTTAATAACAATCCGCCAAGGTTTTAATATCATCTCGCCGAGCGGGAGCACATGGATTCATTGATCACGTTCGCTCTCTACTCCATCCTGCTCCTGGTCGTGTCCATGGCAGGAGCGTTCCTTCCGAGGGTGAAGGAGCTGGACGACAGGCAGGCCCACCTGCTGGTGTCCCTGAGCGCGGGGATATTCCTCGGTCTGCTGTTCTTCCTTTTGCTGCCGGAAGCGGTCGAGGAGTGCGAGCACGGGGACGTGGACGTCCACGTCATGATGTGCGCGATCGCGGCCGGTTTCATCGCCATACTGGTGATAGAGAACCTGATGAAGCACCGCCACATGGGCACCTGCTCGTGCGAGTGCTGCCAGGACGCCCACAGCCACAAGATCACGTCGATGTCGTCCTTCATCGGCCTCTCCGTCCACGCCGCGTGCGACGGCCTGGCGCTGGCATCGACCTTCATGGCCGGAGAGAGCGTCGGCCTCATCGCCACCGTCGGGATGTGCATCCACAAGTTCGTCGTGCTGTTCTCGCTGTCGACGACTATGGTCCTGGCAGATGTGGACAGGCCCTATGCCCGCCTCTTCGCGTTCTCCCTGATCACCCCTGTCGCAGGCATAGTGTTCTTCCTGGCCCTCTCCGGGATCGATGTGGACGAGCTCACCGGGATACCGCTGGCATTCGCAGCGGGCACGTTCATGTACGTGAGCATGTGCGACATGCTCCCCGAGGCATTCCACAGGAAGAAGCAGGACTCCGCATCCCTGGCGCTGGTCATCGCGGGGATCGTGCTGATCCTGGTGTTCTCCCTGCTGTTCCCCCACACCCACTGAGGCCCGGCGGGCGCCCGGGGAAGGCGCCCTCCGGAAGGAACCTGCTTGCAACCCCTTTAAATCCAAGACCTGGATGCGGAGGCCATGGAAGAGTCCGCCTTATGGTATGTGTTCGCGGCCATCATCGTGGTGATGCTGACCGCAGATTTCTGCCTCAACCGCAAAGCCCATCACATACCTCTGAAGTCGGCCGCCCTGCAGACGGGCATATGGGTGTCCATCGCCCTGGCCTTCGGCGCCCTCCTTTTCCATGTCACCGGCGACTCCACTCTCACGATGGAGTACTACACCGCATACGCCATCGAGGAGTCGATGAGCATGGACAACCTGTTCGTGTTCATCATGATCTTCGCGTACTTCGGCATAAGGGACGAAGAGCAGCACAAGGCCCTGTTCTACGGCGTCGTGGGCGCGATAGTCTTCCGTGCGATATTCATCGTCGCCGGCGTGGAGCTCATCAACAGGTTCGACTGGCTGCTGTACGTCTTCGGCGCCATCCTGATCATCGCCGCGGTCAAGACGCTGACCGGAGACGATGACGACGAGGGCGAGAACAAGATAGCCAAGTTCATGAAGAGCCGCTTCGACTTCGACGACTCCGAGGAGAGTCGCGGGAAGCTGTTCGCCCACGTCAACGGGAAAAGGGTCATCACCGCGCTGTTCCTGTGCATCATCGTCATCGAGCTCAGCGACATCATATTCGCCCTGGACTCTATCCCCGCTGTGCTCGGCATCTCCAAGGACACGCTGGTCATCTACACATCCAACATCTTCGCAGTCATGGGGCTCAGGTCGCTCTTCTTCGTGATAAAGGGAGGATTGAACAGCCTCTGCTACCTCAAGTACGGTCTCGGGGTCATCCTGCTGTTCGTGGCGTTCAAGCTCATGACGCACTCGTTCATCGAGATAGACATCCTGTTCTCGCTGGCGTTCATCGTGATCGTCCTGGCAGTGACCATCGTCGCCTCGGTGGCCCACGACAGGAAGGAACCGGCCGGGCCTGCCTGAACCGCATTCCTACCTGAGGATGGGGTTTTCCCCATCCTTTTTAACCAATCCGACCCTATCCGTGACCTATGAAGCAATGCATGGACTCGGAGAACCTCCACAAGAGGCTGAAGAAGATCTCGGGTCAGATAGCCGCCATCGACCGCATGATAGACGAGGACGTCCCCTGCGAGGACATCATCGTCCAGATCAACGCGGTCAAGAGCGCCGTCCACAAGGTCGGGCAGATCATCATGGAGGGCCACATCCAGCATTGCGTCCGCGACGGCATAGAGCACGGGGACGCCGAGAAGACCATCGCCGAGTTCACCAAAGTGATAGAGCAGTTCTCCAAGATTTGAAAGAAGCATCGCCTGCATACCCCCCACGGGTATCCTCAGGGTATTAATACCATTACCCCGTAGGGGTATCAGAAGGTGATGCTATGTCCTTGGTGAAGGACGCGATAGCAGATCAGAAGATACCGTTCATTTGCATAGCCGCAGGGGCCTTGGCCCTTTTCGCATCGTTCCTGTCGGAACCGCTGGAGCTGCTCGTCGCAGTGCCCATAGCCATCTGCGGATTGCCGATAATCTACGGCGCCATCGTGGGCGTCGTCAAAGAGCACGACATCACTGCCGATGTCCTCGTCTCCGTCGCCATCGTCGCGTCGATCCTCATCGGGGAATACGACGCCGCCGCAGAGATAGCTATAATCATGCAGATAGGGGCCTTCCTCGAGGAGGCCACCGTGAACCACGCCAACGCGGAGGTCCGCAAGCTCATCTCCATGAGGCCGGAGACCGCCAGGCGCATCTACGAAGACGGCACGGAATCCGTGGTCCCGGTCGAGAGCATCTCCGTGGGCGACCGCGTGAGGATCGTCCCCGGAGAGGTCGTCCCCGTGGACGGGACCGTCATGGACGGGACCACCACCGTGGACACGTCCATGCTCACCGGAGAGTCCATACCCGTCGATGTCGCACCCGGGGACAGGGTCTGCTCCGGTTCGACGAACATGTACGGATCCATAGACATCAAGGTCGAGAGCGTCGGAGAGGACTCCACCCTGGCCCGCATGTCCAGGATCATCGACGAGGCCGACGCCGGACGCTCGAAGATAGTCCGCACCGCCGACAAGTGGGCTGTGTGGATCGTCGTGATGGCGTTCACCGTCGCCGTGCTGGCGTATGTGTTCACCCAGGACATCTACAGGTCCGTCACGGTGCTCGTGGTGTTCTGCCCCTGCGCCCTCATCCTCGCCACCCCGACGGCCATCATGGCCGCCAGCGGGAACATGTCCAAGAGGGGAATCCTCGTCAAGGACGGCGGAGCCGTCGAGAGGATGGCTTCTGTGGATGTGATGCTCATGGACAAGACCGGGACGGTCACGACCGGAAAGGTCGCCTGCCGCGGTTTCGTGTCCACATCGGATGTCTCCGAAGAGGAGCTCTCCGTCCTGGCCTCGTCGTTGGAGTCCAGGTCCGAGCACCCCCTCGGGAAGGCCATCGCCGAGTGCTCCGATGTCCAGAGGGACGTGCAGGGATTCTCCTACACTCCGGGCAAGGGAGTCTCCGGAACCGTCGACGGGCATTCCGTCGTCGCCGGAAACGCCAGGTTCCTGGCGGAGTCCTGCGGCGAGAACCTGGACGCCACTGTCGAAAAGGCCAAAGCCGACATGGAGAAGGGCCTGACCGTCGTGTTCGTCGGGATCGACGGAAGGTCCTGCGGATACGCGGTGCTGTCGGACACGGTCAAGGAGGACAGCGCCCTCACGATATCGTCCATCAAGGACCAGGGCCTGTACACGATCATGCTCACCGGCGACTGCGAAGCCGTCGCCAAGGCCACCGCCGCCGAGCTGAGGATGGACGACCTCGTGTGGGAATGCCTCCCGGAGGACAAGCTGAAGACCGTGAAGAGCCTGGAAGGCGAGCACAGGACCTGCATGATCGGCGACGGCATCAACGACGCCCCGACCCTGAAGAGGTCCGACGTGGGCATAGCCATGGGCGGAGTGGGCAACGAGATGGCCACCGAGTCCTCGGACATCGTGTTCATGGACGATGACATCTCCAAGGTCCCCGGCATGCTGAAGCTCTGCCGCAGGACCATGCTGACCATCAAGTCCGGGATCGCGTTCTCGCTGATCCTGAACACCATAGCCATGGTCATGGCCGTCTTCGGCCTGATGGGGCCTGTGGCCGGAGCGCTGGTCCACAACATCGGCTCGGTCATCGTCATCATCATGGCCGCCATGCTGCTCAGGTACGACCCCTGGGGCGGCTCTGAGAAGGCGTCCGGCAACGCTTCCGGACAGGCCTGCTGAAACCATTTCAATCGACGAATGACGAATATGTTGTTCGTCGATTGTTAACCTTATATACCTCCTGGTCAATCAACGCACATGGCCGACACAAGTGAGCCGACCAAGAGAGCGAACCCCGTCCCGCTGGGGCTTCTGGGGTTCGGAATGACGACAGTGCTCCTGTCCCTGCACAACGCGGGCCCGCTGGAGCTTGATGGGATAACGCTCGCCATGGGCATCTTCGTGGGAGGATTCGCCCAGATACTCGCGGGAGTGATGGAGTACAGGAACGGGAACACCTTCGGGACCGTGGCATTCACGCTGTACGGGATGTTCTGGATGACCTTCGTCGCCACCCACGCCGGGATCGAGGGGATGGCTTTCGAGGAATCGTCGATCGGGACGTACCTCCTGCTGTGGGGCGTGCTGACCCTGTTCCTCCTGATAGGGACGCTGAAGGGCAGGAAGTCCACCATATCGGTGTTCGCCACCCTGACCGTGACATTCCTGCTTCTATCCGCAGGGCACCTGGCGGATGCCGATGCCCTTCTCACCCTGGGCGGGATAGTAGGGGTTGTCTGCGGGCTGCTGGCGATGTACACCGCGTTCGCGGAAGTGCTTCAGGAACAGTACGGCCGCGACGTGCTGCCGTTCTGACAATCATCTTTCCGGGCCCTCAGAGGCCCGGTCCCCCATCCAGGAAGTCCGAGATCCATCTGCGGGACTCGTCCGTCGACCCGCTGTTGTCCAGGATGTCCCATCCGTCCGCGAGGACGAGCATCTTCCTGCGGGTCTCGCGCAGCGATTCCAAGTCATCGAACATCTCGTGGGCATCGCCCCTGACGTCGATCCTCCCCAGCGCCACGTTCTCGTCCACGTCCACAAGGACCCTCTTGTCGGGCTCGGGCAGCACGAAGGAGAAGAACCTGTACCCCAGCTTGGCCATGCTCTCGGGAAGGTACGATGCGGCCATGATGTAGCGCACGAAGACCACATCGTCGTACCCTTTGGCGTGCTTCATGCGCCAGATCGACCTGATGACATCCAGGATGTACAGGGATATCGCGGCTATGAGCGCGGGCTTGCCCTCTTTCTCCAGGAAGCTGGCCTCCAATCTTCCCAAACGGGTCTCGCGGTTGGGATGCTCGATCAGGAGGACCTTCCTCCCCCTGGACTCCAGCTCCTCCCTCAGGATACGCCCGGTGGTGGTCTTCCCCGACCCGTCCATGCCGTCCACGACATACCACGTCATGCTATCACAGCCCCAGGGCCGCCATAGCCAATGCGACCAGCATCGGGTTGGCGATGTTGTCCAGCTGCCCGGGGCAGAGCATCTCCGACAGGGATGCCACTATGCCCGCCACGGCGCCGGCGGCCAGTATGTTCACGGACGGGTCCGCGGTGCCGTCGAAGAGGCCCTCGGACGCCAGGAATGCGTAGAAGAGTATCAGCAGGACAGCCGTCACGGCGGTCACTGCGAAAACCGCGAAGCTGCCCTCAGCAGACTTCCCGTTGATTATCTTATGGCGGCCGTACCTGCGCCCGATGACGCTGCCCGCAGAATCCCCGAACGTCATGGCTGCGATGCCCACGGTGGCAGCGGTCCAATGGCCGTCGAAGAAGAAGATGACCAGAAGGTTGATGCTAATCACATAGAGGAACAGCCCGGTCCTGTGGCCCATCTTGTTGGATATTTCCCCGAGCTCGGAGTCCGACACCTTGTTGCCGTCGAACATCGCGATGAACAGGATCACGGCGAAGGGCACTGTGAAGAACACGAGCATTATCCAGGACTCGGTGAACATCCACCAGACCAGGACGAAGAACCCGACGCCGGCGTGGACTATCTTACGATAGTCCACCTTGTACCCTTTCTTCCGGCAGTAGTGCGATATCCCCAGCGATGCCGCGATGATCAGGTAAACCAGAATCAGACCCACGACATCCTGTGACTGCATCTTACGACCTTGCGGGTGTCAATGACCTGGATGTATAAAATAGGCGCTTGGCCGAGCCAGTTGGGTTTTTATCCGTAATAGACAGTCACGGCACGATGAACAGGTATCTCCAGCTATTCCGCTTGGGAAATGCGGTCATGGGCGTCCTCGGACTGATGATCGCGGCATTCATGGCCGTGGGCGCGGATCTGCCCGACCACTGGAGGAACCTGTGCGTGTCCGCCGTCATCGTGTTCACGTTCATCGGCGGCGGGAACGCGCTGAACGACTACATCGACAGGGAGATCGACAAGACCGCCCATCCCGAGAGGCCCGTGCCGTCCGGCAGGATGAAGCCGGAAGAGGCCAGGAACGCGGGGGTCGTGCTACTGGTCGTGTCTTTCATCGTCTCGCTCTTCACGTTCGACGCCGCATGCATAGCGATCGTCGCGATCGCCGTGGTCCTGATGGTCTCTTACGAGCTGTTCCTCAAGCAGAGGGGGTTCGTCGGGAACCTGACCATTGCGGTCCTTACAGGGATGGTCTTCCTCCTGGGAAGCGCGCTGGTAGGGGACGTCATGGCCAATGCGGTCGTGGCCGCCATGGCATGCCTGGTATCCGTCGGAAGGGAGATCGCCAAGGACATCGAGGACATGGACTCCGACGAGGGCCGCAAGACCCTGCCGATGTCCATCGGCGTGAGAGCATCCTCGATCATCGCGTGCGTATTCTTCATACTGGGCCCGGTGCTCAGCATCCTCCCGATGATAGAGGAGACCTACAGCGTCCTGTACTACACCGTGATCGTCGCAGACATCGTGTTCATCTACAGCGCGGCGATGGTCTTCAAGAGCCCCCGCAAGGCCGAGAAGATGGCCAAGCTCGGCATGATCGTCGGGCTGGTGGCTTTCCTGCTCGGCGCGATAAGGATC
>CAVKKO010000053.1:0-11465 GCA_963656905.1 Bacteroidaceae bacterium
GTTGCCCTCGGCCCTTTAGGTTTGAGAGTGTTGTCAAACAGTAGAGGTCTCGATCAGACCACGCCGCCGTTGCTCTCGATGTCCGGTTTGAGAGTGTTGTCAAACAGTAGAGGTCTCGATCCCATCGGAGTAACGGTCATCCTCCGAGTCGGTTTGAGAGTGTTGTCAAACAGTAGAGGTCTCGATCGGAGACGACGAACGACCTCACTCTCGGTCAGTTTGAGAGTGTTGTCAAACAGTAGAGGTCTCGATCATTATCCAGCGCCTTGCCCGTATAATACAAGTTTGAGAGTGTTGTCAAACAGTAGAGGTCTCGATCCAGTGGGGCCTCCTCTACAACAGATATTCCGTTTGAGAGTGTTGTCAAACAGTAGAGGTCTCGATCCATCCTTGCGGACATCGGCTGGCTGCACGAGTTTGAGAGTGTTGTCAAACAGTATAGGTCTCGATCGTGCGAAGACAAGCCCGCCATTTTCATCAAGTTTGAGAGTGTTGTCAAACAGTAGAGGTCTCGATCCCTCGCGCCCCTTGCAGGACATCATCGCCGGTTTGAGAGTGTTGTCAAACAGTAGAGGTCTCTATCCCGACTCGACCGGACGCTACCAGATCGAATGTTTGAGAGTGTTGTCAAACAGTAGAGGTCTCGATCTCAACCAGTCGTTCGGAGACAGAGCACCGTGTTTGAGAGTGTTGTCAAACAATAGAGGTCTCGATCACCTACGGCCGTAGCGTACTATATAGAGCTGTTTGAGAGTGTTGTCAAACAGTAGAGGTCTCGATTACCTTATCCTGGATCATCCCCGCTTGCGCGGTTTGAGAGTGTTGTCAAGAGATGTCGAGGTCAGAACGGCGTAACTGAAGCATCTTACTACCGAATATTCATATCGCAATCTTGTATTACAATGGTTGAGGAGATATAACGGAAACTATGCGCGTGGTCGAGGCCAATCCATTTTTTTATCCGTCGATGGGTGGAATAGAACGTCGTATGCACGTTACGGCCAAGCATTTGGCAAGACTAGGCCATGATGTCACAATCTTAACGGCGCAGCTTCCTGGAACACCTCTTGAAGAAGTCTCAGAGGACGGGTACAGGATTGTCCGGTTGCCATCGAAGTTCTATAATGTTTACAACCCCCCATATGTCACGACAAAAGGCGTCCTTGAACAACTAAATGCTATGAAGCCTGACTTGGTTGATTACAACTATCGTTGGGCGTTTTCGTTCGACGGAGATGTAGCCAAGTACGCTGGAAAGAAGATTTTCACTTACCATAACATGTGGGGCGAAGGCATCGGGTATCAGAGATACATCTCAGAGATCAACGATAGGCTCTACCGCAAGAAGCTGGACACCTATGACCATATAGTGCCTGTCACGGAGTATGTGAAGCAGGATCTAGTCAAACACGGCATCGATCCATCTCGCATGACGACCATCGACAATTGTTTGGATGAGGTCCCGGAGCTCTCTTCAGAGGAGGGCGATTTCATTCTGAGCTTGGGCCGTCTAGTCGAGACCAAAGGCCTTCCTTATCTGATCGAGGCCATGAAGTCCACCGACTGCAGATTGGTGCTGTGCGGTACCGGCCCTGAGGAAAAGCGGCTACGTAAGATGATTGCAAAATATGGATTGGGCGACCGTATCGAGATCAAAGGATGGGTATCCGAAGAGGAAAAGGATCATCTGATGAGCACCTGCAGGTTCTTCGTCATGCCATCTCTCTATGAGTCCTATGGTCTTGCTGCGTTGGAAGCACTTTCCTACGGAAAACCCATCATATGCACAGACGTTGACGGTCTTCCTGGTAACGTGAAGAACGCCGGATACTACGTCAAGCCCAAAGATTCGGTAGGTCTCGCGAACGCCATCAACACGTTGAACTCCGACGAGGATCTCAGGCAGGATCTTTCTAAAAAAGCAATCAAAGTCTCCCGCGAGGTCACTTGGGACACGCAGATCCTCAAGGTCGAGGCGCTCTTCAAAGACGTGATCAATGGAGATTTGTGAATGAATGTTGGGCAGTTCCTTTTCGATATTTTTGGCGCCGACGGCGGATGGGGTGTCGTGCTATGCATCTTCCTCATCTTCCTCATTGATGCTTTCCTTTTCCCAACACTGCCTGAGCTGTTCTTCATATTGGGATTCTCGTATAATCCGTCAATAGAGTTCGGCCTTCAGCTCCTGGCTGCGGCAGTCGTCGCCGAGTGGATTGGGATTTTCTCGCTGTATTATGTGGTAAAGCATATTCGTGTTCCCGCTAAGGTATCGAGAGTTGTGGACAAATATGTTCATTTTTTGATGCTCAAGGACGAACGTCTACTTCTGCTCAACCGTATCGCACCGATGATCCCCTTTGCGGGAGCATTTATCTGTATCGCCAACTGGGATGTCAAAAAGTCATGGTTCTACATAACACTCGGCTGCGTCCTGAAGTACGGCGTAATCATGCTGTTGAGCGATCAGCTCTATAAATATTACGCAGAGTCGGCTCAAACGATGACTATAATAATGCTAATAGTCATCTTGGCTATCAGTTTCGCATTGTCATTCCTGATGAAGAAACGCAACGGTTTGGATCAGAAGGACGAGCCATCTGAGTAAGACTATCGCAAATAGTTATTATGGGCCGTGCCAATCGCGAGCCGATAAAATGAAGGCAGTAATCCTCGCAGGCGGTTTCGGGACAAGGATCTCGGAGGAGAGCCATCTCAGGCCCAAGCCTATGATCGAGATCGGAGACAAGCCGATCCTTTGGCACATCATGAAGATCTACGGCGCCAGCGGGATCACCGACTTCATAATCTGCGCCGGCTACAAGCAGCATATGATCAAGGAGTACTTCTCCAATTACGCGCTGTACAACAGCGACGTGACCTTCGACTTCAAGACAGGCGAGATGACCGTCCACTCCAACGAGTCCGAGCCCTGGAGGGTCACCGTCGCCGACACCGGCCTGAACACCATGACCGGCGGGCGCATCAAGCGCATCAAGGATTACCTGGGAGACGACGAGTCCTTCTGCCTCACATACGGCGACGGCGTCTCCGACGTCCCCGTCAAAGACGTCATCAGGTTCCACGAGGAGCGCGGCAAGAAGGCCACCATCCTCGCCGTCCGCCCCGCCGGAAGGTTCGGCATCATGGACATGGCTGGGGACGACGTCCTCTCCTTCAGGGAGAAGAGCGCCGACGACGTCGGATGGATCAACGGCGGGTTCATGGTCCTGGACAAATCGGTCATCGACTACATCGACGGCGACGACACGACATTCGAGCGCGAGCCCATCGAGAGGCTCGCCGCCGACGGCCAGCTCAACGCCTACAAGCACAACGGGTTCTGGCAGTGCATGGACACCCTCCGCGACAAGGAAGGCCTCCAGAAGCTCTGGGATTCCGGAAAGGCCCCCTGGAAAGTCTGGTGATCTTTTGACCGGTTTCTTCAGGGGCAAATCGGTGCTCCTCACCGGGCACACGGGCTTCAAAGGCTCCTGGATGTGCGTCCTGCTGGACAGCCTGGGCGCCGAGGTCCACGGATACTCGCTGGAGCCTCCCACAGATCCGAGCCTCTGGTCCATAGCAGGCTTGGACTCCCTGGCGGACTCCCGCATCGGGGACATCAGGGACCTCGATTCTCTGGAATCATTCTACTCCGACGTGGATCCCGACATCGTCATCCATATGGCCGCCCAGCCCATCGTCCGCGAGAGCTACAGGGATCCTCGTCTCACCTACGAGACCAATGTCATGGGGACCGTGAACATCCTGGAATGCCTCAGGCTCCATCCCGGCGCTCGGTCTTTCCTCAACGTCACCACGGACAAGGTCTACGACAACATCGAGACCGATAAGCAATACGTCGAGACCGACCCTCTGGACGGCTACGACCCATACTCCAATTCCAAGAGCTGCTCCGAGCTGGCCACCCACAGCTACAGGCGCAGCTTCCTCTCCGGCGTATGCCCCGTGTCCACCGCGAGGGCGGGCAACGTCATCGGCGGAGGCGACTTCGCCAAGGACAGGATCGTCCCCGATTGCGTCGCGGCGGCCATGGCAGGAAGGCCCATCGAACTGCGCAATCCCAATTCTGTCAGGCCCTACCAGCACGTCCTGGAGCCCCTGCACGCCTACCTCAGGATAATCGAGGCCCAGGCCTCGGACAGGAGCCTCGCCGGAGCCTACAACGTCGGCCCCAGGAAGGAGGACTGCGTCACCACCGGTCAGCTGGCGGACCTGTTCTGCAGCTGCTGGGGCGAGGGCGCTTCCTGGACCACCCACATGGATAACGGCCCCCATGAGGCCAACTTCCTCAAGCTGGACAGCACGCTCATCACTGAGAAGCTGGGCTTCAGGCCCAGATGGCATATCGGCGATGCAGTATCCAAGACGGTCGAATGGACCAAGGCATGGATCGCCGGGGAGGATGTCCTGGACGTCATGCGCTCTCAGATAAGGGAATACGAGGTGATGGAATGAAAGCGATCGTCACAGGAGCCAACGGGTTCGTGGGATCCGCAGTGGTCAAAGAGCTGGTCTCCAACGGTTACAACGTCACCGCAGTGGTCCACGGCGATCATTGGAGGCTCGACGATATGGGCGTGGAAGCAATCGCATGCTCCCGGGACAGAATCTCCGAGCTGGAATCCCAGGTCCCCCATGACATCGACGTCTTCTACGACCTGGCATGGGACGGCTCCGCCGGCCCCAAGAGGGCGGACGTCCGCCTCCAGCTGGACAACGTCGCCTGGACCGTCGATGCGATGAAAACGGCCAAAGCTCTCGGATGCTCCAGGTTCCTCCATGCGGGATCGATCATGGAGCACGAGGTCATGGCCGCCGCCTATTCCGACGGCATGCGCCCCGGACAGGGGAACATCTACGGCTGCGGCAAGGCCACGGCGCACATCATGTGCCGCTCTGCCGCTTCGCAGATCGGCATCGACCTGGTCTGGCCGATGATAACCAACGCCTACGGTCCGGGAGAGCTGAGCCCCAGGCTGGTCAACTCCACTCTCCGCAAGTGCATCGACGGGATATCGCCGGAGTTCACCGCCGCCACCCAGAGCTATGATTTCGTCTACATCGACGATGTTGCCCGCGCATTCAGGCTCATAGGGGAGAACGGCGTTCCGTTCACGGACTACCTCATCGGCAGTTCGGGAGCAAAGCCGCTCAGGGAGTTCCTCCTGGAGATGCGCGACGCGGTCGCGCCCGGTCTGGAGTTCCGCTTCGGCAGCATACCGTTCACCGGCGTGGATCTCCCTATGAGCGCCTTCGACTGCTCCAAGACCGAGCGGGACACAGGGTTCAGAGCGCAGGTAGGCTTCGCGGAAGGATGCAGGCGCACGATGGAATGGCTCAAGACAAGGAGCGAGTGACATGGTTCAGAAGTTCGAGTTCAAGGAGACGGAGATCGAAGGCCTCTACGAGATAATGCCTTTCGACGCGGAGGACATCAGAGGATGCTTCACCAAGGACTATTCCAAAGAGGTGTTCGAGGCCAACGGCATCCATCATGACCTGGCCGAGGTGTTCTACACCACCAGCCACCGCGGGGTCGTCCGTGCATTGCACTTCCAGCGCGAGAAGCAGCAGCCCAAGCTGGTCAGGTGCATCCACGGCCATGTTTGGGATGTCGTTGTGGACCTCAGGAAAAACAGCCCCACGTTCAGGAAATGGCTCGCGTTCGACCTGATCGGCGAGAAGCACAACGAGATCCTCGTCCCGGCCGGATGCGCCCACGGATATCTGGTCTTGGAAGAATCGATCGTCTCGTACAAGTGCGCCGAGAAGTTCTACGGCGAGTACGACGGCGGGATCCTGTGGAACGACGCCGACCTTGCGGTGGCCTGGCCCCTGGACCTGGTCGGAGGGGAGGGCAACGTGATCCTCTCGGACAAGGACCTGAACCTGCAGACCTTCGCGCAGTTCATGGACCGTTACGGCGGGTTCTGATGCAGTACATCGTAGTGGGCTGCGGCCTGTCCGGGGCCGTCGTGGCAAGGCATCTGGCCGATTCCGGGCATGAGGTGGAGATCTGGGAGAGGCGCGCCCACATCGGCGGCAACATGTTCGACCACCGCGAGGAGCACGGCTTCCTGGTGCAGGACTACGGCCCCCATACGTTCCACACCAACGACCCCGAATTAATGGCCTATATGGAGCGGTTCCAGGAGTGGGACCCGTACATCCTCAGGTGCGGGGCGGTCTGGAACGGGAGGTTCACGCCCACGCCGTTCAACTTCTCCACCATAGACACGTTCTACTCCCTGCCTGACGGCGTGGCCCTGAAGGATCGTATCTCCGAGATTTATCCCGACCGGGACACCGTCACGGTCGTGGAGGCCCTGGAATCCGATGATCACCTGATCCGCAGGTACGCCGAGTACCTGTTCGAGAAAGACTACCGCCCGTACACGTCCAAGCAGTGGGGGATACCTCCGGACGAGATCGACCCCAGCGTGCTGAAGCGCGTGCCGCTCAGGATGTCATACAAGGACCAGTACTTCGACGACGAGTTCCAGGTGATGCCCCGTGTGTCGTTCACAGACTTCTTCGAGAGGCTGCTGGACCATCCGAAGATAACCGTCAAGCTCGGAGTCGATGCGCTGGACAGGATGCGCATAGAAGACGGCAAAGTGGTCGTCGACGGAGCCGACGTTCCTTTCGTGATATACACCGGGGCCCTAGACGAGCTCTTCGGGTACAGGTTCGGGAAGCTCCCGTACCGTTCCCTCGTGTTCACGCAGTTCTACTCGCCGATGGACTCCTTCCAGCCCGCCGCCGTGGTGGCGACGCCGGAGGACCATGAGATCGTCCGCATAACGGAGTACAAGAAGCTCCCGTTCCAGGACCTTCAGGGAACGGTCTGCGTTGAGGAGAGGTCCTTCGCCTACGATCCGGATGCCGGGCTGGAGCCCTACTATCCGGTGCTGACGGAGGAAAGCAAAGCGCTCTACGAGAAGTACCGCGAGACCGCCTCGACGATCTCTAATCTGAGGTTCTGCGGACGCCTGGCGGACTTCCGCTACTACAACATGGACCAGGCCCTGGCCAGGGCGTTGGAGCTGGCATCACTTCTTTGACTTCGCGGCCAGGCGCTTCTTCTTCGAGTCGATGACCTCTCTGTAGAGCTCCTCGAGCTTGATTGCGCTGCTCTCCTCGGAGTAGGATCTTGCTCTTTCCATGGCCTTCTCGCGGATGTCGCCGTGGCATGTGTCCAGCGCTTCGATCACGCGCTTCGCCATGTCCTGGATGTCGCCGTCGAACAGGTATCCGTTCTCGTTGTCGATGATGATCTCCTTGAACGCCCTCACCCTGGGGACGACGATCGGGACCTTGCATGCCATGGCCTCCATGAGGCTCAGCCCTTGGGTCTCGAACCTGGATGCGGAGACGCAGACCTCCACCATGGTGTAGTACTTCGGGAGGTCCTCCCTCTTCACCATTCCGATCAGGTGCACCCTGGACTCCTGGTGCTCTTCCGCTATGACGGTCTTGATGTAGTCCTGGGCCGGCCCGTCGCCGTCGATGATCAGATCCACATCGTCCGGAAGGTACTTCAACGCCTGGACGACCTGCTCCACATGCTTCTCGAAGGACAGCCTTCCCACGCACATGATCGCTCTTTTCCCTACGAGGTTCATCGATTCTCTCAGTCCCTCGGGCTCTTCCATGGGATGGAACATGTCTGTGTCCACTCCGGCGGTGATGACTCTGGACGCCCTTGGCTCCACGCCGTTCTCCGCCAGCTCCTCCAGGATGGGGGTGGTGAACGACACCACCGCGTCGGAATGGTTCAGCAGAGCCCTCAGGTACACCCAGGAGAGCTTCTCCATGATGTCTATGGGGAGCTTCACCGGCAGGTAGTACTTCATGGCGTCCGTGACCATGGTTCCCATCGTCACGACGTAGGGGATCTTCATGGTGTGGGCGGCGATGAACCCCTTCAGGGCCATGAGCGTCAGCCCGTGGGAGTGGATCACGTCGGGGTTGATGCTCTCCAGCACCTCCCTCTTGTTGGAAGGGTATATGGGAAGGTAATATCCGTTGTAGGCCGAGAACTTCGCCGATCTGAAGTAGTACACTCCCTCGATCCTGTCCTTCTCTCCCGGGTCGGGAGCGACGATGAACACCTGGTGCCCCAGCCTCTCCAGCGCCTTCTTCTCCGAGTCCACCACGAAGACCATGCCGTCCACGGTGGGGTGGTAGCTGTCGGTCAGGAGGACTATGCGCAGGGGCCTGTCGGCTTTCTGGACTGGTTCGGCCACGGTTACGGTGCTCTCGCTCATGGACATCGCCTTTGCGACGCGTATATTATAATTATCGTTTGCGATTTCGGGCGCAGGTGTGACAAGTGCACGTAATATCGCTGATCGTCAAGAACGAGTTCGGGGTCATGCAGAGGGTCATGGGAGAGTTCACCCGCAACAAGATCAACGTCGAGACAATCGTCGTCGGGAAATGCGAGCTCCCCGGCAAGAGCCGCATGGTCCTGTCCGTGATCAGCCACGATGCGGCCAAGACGGCCATCGCCAGGCTGGAGAAGCTCCAGGACGTCTACTCTGCGGAGCTGGTCCCCGAATCCGGGCAGTCCGCATACGCATTGCTGTCCACATCCAACGGGAACGTCGGCGTGGTCGGAGGGTCCGATCAGGTCGAGGAGCTCATCGAGAGGAGCCATCCCGAGCGCTATGTGAAGGCATTGAACGCTCTATGATGCGTTCCAATCGTATGCGCGGTTTGTCGGAAATCATATGTGCCAGCATACGCGATGCACAAAAATGCTGAAAACAGTATTATATGTGTACTGCCTAAAACCGCACGTTAATCCTAAGACCGACGTATTTGAACGGTTTGGAAGAGGCCGATAGGATGGATGGGATACATTACAGGGCCAGGGCTCCGCTGAGGGTGGGGCTAGCAGGCGGAGGCACGGACGTCGAGCCTTACGCTTCCGAGAAGGGAGGCGCCGTCTTCAACACGACGATCAACCACTATGCCTACTGCACGGTGACCCCTACCGGGGACCACTCCATGTCCGTGCACTCCACGGACTACGGGAAGTACAACGCGTCCCTGAACGACGGGCCGCTGCCCCTGGACGGGAACATGGACCTCATCAAGGCGGTGACCAACCATTTCGGCATCACCGACGGCTTCAAGATGTTCCTGCAGTCGGAGGCCCCGCCCGGATCCGGGCTCGGAGGGTCGTCCACTGTGATCGTATCGATCATCGCGGCCATCTGCGAATGGAAGAACATAAGGCTCACCAGCATGGAGATGGCCCGCCTCGCGTACAAGCTCGAGAGGGAGGTCATAGGGCTGAAAGGGGGCAAGCAGGACCAGTACGCTGCCGTGTTCGGCGGCTTCAACCTGATGATGTTCGGGCCCAACGGCTCCGTCAACGTCAACCGCGTCAGGGTCCCCCGCGACACCGTCAACGAATTGCAGTACTCTTCGCTCTTGTGCTACACCGGCACGCCCCGCGAGTCCGCCACCATCATCGCCAGTCAGGTCGACAAGTTCGAGAAGGGCCAGAACGGCGACGCCCTGGACCAGTCCAAGAGGATCGCCAAGGAGATGGTCTGCGCTCTCGAGAAGGGGGACATCGTCTCCGCCGGAGAGCTCCTGGACGAGTCGTGGGTGTACAAGAAGCAGTTCTCCAGCAAGATCACCAACCCGATGATAGACGCCTACTACGAGAAGGCCAAGGCCGAAGGGGCCATAGGCGGGAAGGTGTCCGGAGCGGGCGGTGGCGGTTTCATGTACTTCATATGCAGATACGACCGCAAGTACAGCGTGGCGAAGGCCCTTCAGTCCATGGGCGCCACGGTCGCAGATTACATGTTCGAGCCGGAAGGCGTTATATCATGGAGGTATCCGAATGAATGAGACGATCGAAGCCGAATTGAAGAGGAGCGCAGAGACGATTTCCAAGATAGACCCCGCCCAGATACGCAGGGCGGCGGACATACTCATCGAGTGCTTCCGCAACGGCGGTCAGGCGATCTTCATGGGCAACGGCGGCTCCTCCGCGGACGCACAGCACATCGCGGCCGAGTTCTCCGGGAGGTACATGCTGGAGCGCCCCGCGCTGGCAGGCGTGTGCCTGTCCAACATCGCGCCGGTCACGGCCATCGGGAACGATTACTCTTACGACCTCGTCTTCAAGAGGCAGGTCGAGGCCATCTGCAGGAAGGGGGACGTCGTCATTGGCATGTCCACTTCAGGCAACTCCAAGAACGTGGTCCTGGCCATGGAGGCCGCCAAGGAGCGCGGAGCGATCACCATGTCTTTCACCGGCGACGGAGGGAAGCTCAGGGAGATCGTCGACTGCGCCGTGGTCATCCCCTCGAAGGAGACCCCCCGCATCCAGGAGGGCTACCTCTGCGCATGCCACACCATGTGCGGCATCGTCGAGAGGGAGATGTTCGGACAGCGAGCTGTGTTCATCGACAGGGACGACACCATCGCCAAGGACGTCCCTTATTGCAGCGACCCGGACCTGTTCAACCTGTTCGAGGGTGTCCCGGAAGCCGTGAAGAAGCTGAACGACGCCGGATATCTGGTGATAGTGATAACCAACCAGTCCGGGATCGGACGCGGGTACTTCGACGAGGAGACCCTCGGGCGCATACACGGTAAGCTGAAAGCGAAGGTTGCAGAAGCCGGCGGGCATATCGATGATATATTCTACTGCCCCCACACGCCCGACGACCATTGCTCCTGCAGGAAGCCGGAGATAGGGATGGGGATCGCCGCGGTCATGAAGCACGGCATCGACCCGTCCAGGTCTTTCATGATAGGGGACCACGACAAGGACATGGAGTTCGGCAGGCGCCTGGGATGCAAGGGCATCAAGGTGTCCGAGAGCTTCACGTTCTCCGACGCTGTCGACGCGATCCTGGAACAGGATTCTGAAAAATCGTAAATACGGAAACAATTGTGCGGTTTTTGATACAGGAGGCCTTGTCTCCTGAGAAGAAAGGTGTTTCGCATGGACAAGACGGAAAAGATATGGCTGGATGGCAAGCTCATCAACTGGGAGGATGCTAAGGTCCACGTTCTCGCGCACGCGATGAACTACGGAACCGGAGTCTTCGAGGGGATCAGGGTCTACCACACGCCCAAGGGAATGGCTGTCTTCAGGCTCAAGGACCACGTCCAGAGGCTCATCGACGGATGCAGGATCATGGGCTTCGACCTCGAGTTCGGAGGCAAGAAGTACACCAAAGAGGACATCTGCAACGCCATCAAGGACACCATCCGCGCCAACGGCGACGCTGTCGACTACATCAAGCCCTGCGTCTTCCTGAGCGGAGAGGAGGTCGGCCTCAACCCCGTCGGAGTCCCCGCTTCGCTGGCCATCACATGCATCCACATGGGAGCGTACCTCGGAGACGCCAACACCGGAGCCAAGCTCATCACGTCCTCCTGGCAGAGGCCCGACAACCTGTGCGGAC